>DASUOK010000001.1:0-17794 GCA_036276675.1 Gaiellaceae bacterium
TGCGTGACGATCGAGTGCTGGTCCGGGTGCAGCCCGTTCGGGTGCAGCGGATCGGTGCCGTCGAACGTCATGTCCGTGCCGCTGACGCCTGCGTCCTGCGAGAGGATCACGGCGCGCTTGTTGGCGATGTGCTCGCCGTAGAAGTAGTCACCGCCGGCGTAGACGATGTCGGGGTGCCCCTCGGGCGAGTGGACGAAGACGTCGTACCAGCACTGCGGGGCGCAGATGTTGTTCCACGCCCAGCCCGGGTCGGCGACCGACGAGCTCGTCAGGTCCTGGAACACCGGCGCCGCGGCGTCCGCGTTGTCGCTGCGGTAGAGCCGCGAGTACGGGTTCGAGCCGCCCCAGCCCTCGTAGACGTACATCCGGGTCGAGCCGTTCTCGAGGGCGTTGACGGCGATCGCGGCCCGATCGGTCGTCTGGTTGATGAGCGGCGGCTTGATCTGGATCCAGGTCGCACCCTCGTCGTCGGAGCGCCAGACTCCGCGCGCGAACGACGAGGCGTAGACCGTCTCCGGATCGGACGGGTCGAGCTCCACGTGCCGGACGCCGCGCGGCGAGCACGACGTCGTGTTGTTGAACTCGGGCAGCGTGCCCGTGCACTCGGCGGCCGTCGGCGCGCCGTTGTGCAGGAACGTCCACGTGTCACCGCCGTTCGTCGACTTGTAGAGGCCCCACTGCATCGAGCCGGGAACCGGTCGCGTGACGCCCGAGCAGCAGGCGGAGGACATACCGCGAAGCGCGGTCGTCGTCCCGGCGTAGATCGTGTCCGGGTCGCCCGGCTTGATGCGGATGTCGCCGACGCCCATACCCGCGAAGGCATCGCCGAGCGGGCCCTCCCAGGTGTCGCCGCCGTCGGTGGAGCGGTAGATGCCGGTGCCGGCCACGCAGCCGGAGCCGCAGATGTTCGCCTCACCGGTGCCGACGTAGATCGTGTTGCCGGTCGGGTCGTTGCGGTCGATCTCGACCGACCCGGCCGCGTTGATGCCGAGCGGGCCGCCGAGGTACTCCCAGTGCGGCTGGCCCGAGAGCGCGTTCTTCGTGCGCCAGATGCCGCCGCCGGCGGGCGTGACGTAGAGCCGGCAGTCGCCGGGCTTGCAGGTGTCGGCGATCGCGATGTCGGTGGTGCGGCCGCCCGCGACGTAGCGGTTCGGCACGTACAGGAACGAGTTCAGGAACGGTGAGTCCGGATAGACGGCCTCGCTCGGCCCCACCGAGACCCACGTTCCGGGCCGGCCCTTCCCCTTCGGGAACGCCCGTCCCGACTGCGCCGCGAACGCGGAGCGCGCCGCGGCGGCGTCGCTGACGGCGATCGCCTCGTCGGGATACGCGCGTGCCGCATAGGCCTGGTCGGCGGCGCCGGCGGGACCTTCCTCAGCCATGCCGCCGTTCCCCGGTACGGCCTGGCGCAGCTGCGCCAGGTGCTGCCCGAGTGCGGTCGGCAGCTCACCTCCGGCGGGAGCGGCGGCCGGCGCCCCTCCCGAGAGCATCAGCCCACCGGCGAGCGCCGAGCAGGCGAGCAGGGCGATCGCCGCGCCGGCGAGCGCCTGCCTCCGTCTTCGCGTCATGTCTCTCCCCTCCCGTATGGACGAGTCGCGCGCAGAGCGCGCGGCCACGAAGCGGGAGGACCCTTACAGATCTCGCAGTCGCCTGCAAACGGTGGCGAGGGGCGGTGATATCACCGCCCCTCGCCCAGTCCGAGCGCCTACTTCGGCAGGTTCAGCCTGAAGGCGGCGAAGCCGTGCGTGGCCGCGTACAGGATCCGCTTGCCCGGCTCGATGGTGAGGCTCGGCACCATCACGTTCGGCAGGCCGTCGGCGGCCTCCGTCCACGTGCTGGAGCCGGCCGCGAGCCGCGACACGCCGAAGTCGTTCGACGTGTAGAGGTCGCCGGTGACACGGTCGTACGCGGCGTCGGTGACGGGGGTGTCGGGCAGGCCGCCCGCGGTGCCCTCGCCGTCGATCCGCGTCCACGTCGCCGTGCCCGCGGTCGGGTCGTACACGACCTCGAACACGTGTCCCGGCGTCGTCGGCGTCGCGGCGCTGTAGCCGTTGTACGTGACGAACGCGCGGTTCGGGTTCGTCTGGTCGACCTCGATGCCGCTGATGAAGCGGCCCGGATCGATCGCCGAGTCCGTGTCGAGCCGATCCCAGACGGCGGCCGAGGCCGGCTCGACGTCCGCGTTCTTCGTCACGAACAGGCGCCCGAGCGACGTGCCGGCCCACAGCGTGCCGGTATCGGAGTCGGCGCGCTCGATCATCGAGACCGTGCCGCCGAAGCGCTCCGCCGTGCCGCTGTGCGTCAGGTACGTCGGCCCGACCCGCTCCCAGTCGCCACAGAACGCCTGGAAATCGCCCGTGTACAGGTTGCAGCGGGCGCGGAACTCCTCGTCGGACATCGTGCCCTGGCCGGCGGTCTTCGTCCGCCAGACGCTGTTCTGGCCGTTGTACATCGTCTTCGAGACGACCGGATCCACGACCGTCGCCGGATAGAAGATGAGGTTCTCGCCGTTCGTGAAGAACGTGTCCGAGACCCAGTTCCAGTCGGCGTCGTCACCGTTCGAGTAGTTCACGAAGATCTGCGGGTAGAAGAACATCGACATGCGGAATTCCGGGATCGCGACGTCGAACCCGTTGTGACCGCCGTCGCTGATGTTCGTGTTCAGCCACGTGTTCGGGTTTCCCTCGGTCTGCCAGGTGCCGTTGTCCTGCGTGCCGCCCTGGAGCAGCCCGGGCGAGTGCGGGCTCGCCGACAGCGTGAAGAACTGCAGCGTCTGCAGCCCCTTGTTCAGCGAGTCCAGCCGCGCCGGGATCTTCGAGAGCATCTGCTCGCAGCGGGCCAGCTGCACGGCGCTGAGGTTCCGCGTCGCGCACTGCGCCGACCCGTCGACGAGCTCGCCCGTCGAGCGGACGATGCCGCCGTCGGACGCCTCGAAGAACTGGTGCGGGTTGGACGGGTTCGTCACGAGGAAGTGCTGGTCCGGGTGCAACTGGTTCGGGTGCACCGGGTCCGTGACGTCCTCCGTCATGTCGTACCAGCTGTTGCCGCCGTCTTCGGACAGGACGACGCCGCGGTGGTTGGCGGTCTGCTCGCCGTACACGTAGACGCCGCCCACGTAGACCATGTCCGGCTGCCCCGGCGGGCTGTGGACGAGCTGGTCGTACCAGCACTGGCCGATGCCGGCCGACGGGTTCGAGCAGAGCCCGTGCGACCCCCAGCCCGGGACTGCCGGGTCCGGGCTCGACTTCTGGGTGAAGACTGCCGCGCCCGCGACGTCCTCGCCGACGTGGAACGTCGAGTCGATCGCACCGAGCGAGCCGATCTGGAGGTACATCCGTGTCGTCGAGCCGGTATCCGCGAGCGCGAACTCGGGCCGCTCCGTCCAGGACGTCGCCGGCCCGGACTCGAGCGGCGCGAAGATCTGCGCCCAGTTCTCACCCGCGTCGGCGGAACGCCAGACGCCCTTGGCGTACGAGCCGGCGTAGATCACGTCGGGATCGTTGGGGTCGATCAGGACTCGCCGCACGCCGCGCAGCGAGCAACCGCTGGCGTCGGCGCTGTCGCCCGCGACGCTACACGTCGTCTCGTCGGCCGAGCCGTTGTGGATGAAGTCCCACGTCGCACCACCGTCAGTCGACTTGTAGAGCCCCCACTGGGCGGCTCCCGGGATCAACGAGACGGCTCCGGCGGTCGTCGCGGAGATGCCGCGGACGGCCCGGGTGGACGCCGCGTAGACCACGTTTGGGTTCGTCGGGTGGATCGCCACCGAGCCGACGGCGCGGCCGCCGAACTCGCTCGCCCCCAGCCGCGTCCAGGTGCTGCCGCCGTCAGTTGTCTTGTAGATGCCCACGCCGGCCGCGGCGCTGCCGGCTGCATTCGCCTCGCCGGTGCCGACGTAGAGCGTGTTGCCGCTCGGGTCGTTCGGGTCGAGCGTGATGGAGCCGATCGCGTTGAGCTCGAAGGTGCCGGAGAGGAACTCCCACTTCGGCGTTCCCGCGAGCGCGTTGTCGGTGCGCCAGACGCCGCCGCCGGCCGCGCCGGCCCAGAGCCGACACTTGCCCGGCTTGCAGGTGGGCGCGATCGCGAGCGCCGTGATCCGTCCGCCGGCCTCGTACTTCCCCGCGACGTAGTCGGTGCGGGTCCGGAAGGGCGAGAGCGGATAGAGCGCGGTGCTCGGCCCGACGCTCACCCACGTCCCCTTGCGGCCCTTGCCGGACGCGAACGGCCGCCCCTTCGTGCTCGCCCAGCCGCTGCGCGCGGCGGCGATCCACGAGTAGTCGACGCTCTGCGCCGGGTGCGCTCTCGCAGCGTCCTGCTCCTCTTCCCACGAGCTCGGCCCGCCGGGGTTCAGGCTGTGCGGAGCGGCCCGGAGGTCGCCGAGGTGCTTGCTGAACGCGCTCGGGAGCTCGCCCCCGCCAGCCGGTGCGGCAGCGGTGGTGCCCGAGAGCGTGACGGCGGCGACGAGCGTGGCCGCCGCGACGAGCGCGATCGCGGCCACGACGAGCGCCTGACGGCGTCTGCGTGTCATTCCTCCCCTTTCACAGTTGTGTCGGCTGATCTGTGTCTGCTCCTCGAGGCTCGCCTGCAGCCGCTCTACGAGCTCCCGGTTCAGGCTTCGTCCGGAGCGTGCCGCCACGTCGCGCAGCCGCTCCCCCAACTCCGCGGGCATGCGCACGAGAAAGCGGTATGGCTTCTCCCCGGCCAGAAGGGCGACCATCGCAGAAAGGCTTTGCAATATCAACCCGAGTCACCAACGGCCGCCAGCGATATCAGCGGCGCTCTGGCATCCTTCGGCCATGCGCGCGCTGCTCGCACTCGCGCTCGCGGCGGTCACGGTGACCGCCGCCGGGGCGGCCGCCACCAAGGCGCCGGCGCTGCGCGTCGTCGACGCCGACCCCCTCGTCGTCCGCGGCTCGGGCTTCAAGCCGGGCGAGCGCGTCCTCGTGCGCGCCAGCGGCCGGACGGCGCCGCTCGCGAAGCGCGTCCGGGCCTCGCGGACAGGCGTCTTCACCGTCCGCTTCGACGCCCTCTACGACTACTGCCTCGGCGTCAACCTCGTGCGAGCGATCGGCGCGCGAAGCGGCGACGTCCGCATCCGCCCCTCGAAGCGCTTCTGCGTCTACCTCGGCGACTAGATGGTCTAGCCGTGCGGCTTGGCCATCGCGCGGAAGTCGAGCGCGGTGTCCAGCGTCGCGTCGTCGACGCCCGCCTCCCGCGCGACCTCGCGCAGTGAGCGGCCCGACGAGGCGGCCTCTTTCACGATCTCCGAGGCCTTGTCGTAGCCGATGTAGGGGTTGAGCGCCGTCGCGGCCGAGAGCGTGAGCTCGGCGTAGCGCTCGCACTGCTCGCGATTCGCCTCGATCCCCGAGACGCACTTCTCGTCGAGCAGGCGGCAGGCGGACGCGAGCAACTTGATCGAGTCGAGCAGGTTCCGCGCCAGCAGCGGCACGAACACGTTCAGCTCGAAGTGACCCTGGAGGCCGCCGACGGTGATCGCCGCGTCGTTGCCGATCACCTGCGCCGACACCTGCGTCACCACCTCGGGGATGACCGGGTTGACCTTCCCCGGCATGATCGAGCTGCCCTTCTGCAGCTCGGGCAGGAAGATCTCCGCGAGGCCGGCGCGTGGCCCCGAGCCCATCAGGCGCAGGTCGTTCGCGATCTTGGTCAGCGAGACCGCGAGCGTCTTCAGCGCGCCCGAGGCCTCGACGAGGCCGTCGCGCGCCGCCTGTGCCTCGAAGGGGTCGGCCGGAGCCGAGATGCGCAGGCCGGTCTCGGCGGCGAGCAGGTCGCGGACGCGCTCGGCGAACTCGGGGTGGGTGTTCAGGCCGGTACCGGTGGCGGTGCCGCCGAGTGGGATCCGGCCGAGCCGGGCGCGGGCGTCTCCGACGCGCGCGATCCCCTCCCGCACCTGTGCCGCGTAGCCGGCGAACTCCTGCCCGAGGGTGACCGGCACCGCGTCCATCAGGTGCGTCCGGCCCGACTTGACGACGTCGTCGAACTCCTGCGCCTTCGCCTCGAGAGCCCCCGCGAGCCCCTCGAGCGCCGGCAGCAGGTCGTGCTCGATCTCGCCGAGGGCGGCGAGGTGCACGGCCGACGGGAAGACGTCGTTCGAGCTCTGCCCCATGTTGACGTCGTCGTTCGCGTGCACGTCGTCGCCGGCGAGCGCGGCGATGACCTCGTTCGCGTTCATGTTCGAGCTCGTCCCCGACCCGGTCTGGAAGACGTCGATCGGGAACTGGTCGTCGTGCTCGCCGCGCGCGATGGCGTCGCCGGCCGCGGCGATCCGCTCCGCCTTGTCCGAGTCGAGCAGCCCGAGGGCGGCGTTCGCGCGCGCGGCCGCGGCCTTGATCCGGCCGAGCCAGCGCGCGACGGGGACCGGGATCGGCTCGCCGGAGACGGGGAAGTTGCCGATCGCCTTCTGCGTCTCACCGCCCCACAGCTCGCGCTTGGCGTCCGTGCCCACGGCCCCAGTCTACCGCCGCCCTGCTCGCACCAGACCGTTACGTGGCGCTGCTCGCCGCCTGCGCTGCGGCGAGCAGCTCCTCCCACGTGCCGAGCTTCACGCGCGGCCGCCCCTGCGGCTCGCCGGCGGCCCGCTCGGCGGCGTCGATCGCCTCCCAACCGGCGTACAGGACCGCCTCCACGCCCCGCTCGGCGAGGAGCTCCTCGAGCGAGCCCTCCGGGTCGCGCGGGGGCAGCCTGCCGGCGCGCGCATCCTCGAGCAGCAGCTCGACGGTCTCCGTCGCGTCCTTCTTGTTCGTGCCGATCACGCCGCTCGGCCCGCGCTTGATCCAGCCGGCGCAGTAGAGGCCGGGGGTGACGCGGCCACCCTCGTTCGGGATCGTGCACGAGCGCTCGTCGAACGGGACGCCCGGGAGCGACACGCCGCGGTAGCCCACGCTCCGGAAGACGATCCCGCACGGGATCGTCTCCGTCTCGCCCGTCGGCACCGCGCGGCCGTCGACGAGCTCGTTGCGGACGAGCTCGATCGCCTCGACCCGCTCCTCGCCGAGGATCGCCACGGGAGAGAGGAGGAAGCGGAGCCGGATCGCGCGCGGCCTGCCTGCCGGCTCGCGGGCGGCGAAGTCGCGCAGGTGCGCCAGGCTGCGCTTGACGGTGGGCGGCGCCGCCTCGAGCTCCGCCGCGCTGGCGTCGTCGAGCTCGAGCTCGGCGGGATCGACGAGGATGTCCGCGCCGGCGAGCTCGCCGAGCTCTCCCACCTCAACGGGCGTCCAGGCCGCCTGGACGGGCCCGCGGCGGCCGACCACGAGGATCTCCCGGAGGCCGGCCTCGTTGATGGCGGTGATGGCCGCGTCCGTCGTGTCGGTGGTCGCGAGCTCCTCGGGCGTCAGCGCGAGCATCCGCGCGACGTCCAGTGCGACATTCCCGTTCCCGATCACGACCGCGCGCTCCCCCGAGAGGTCGAAGGACAGGTGCTGGAAGTCGGGGTGGCCGTTGTACCAGGCGACCAGCTCGGTGGCGGCCCACGAGCCGGGCAGCTCCTCCCCGGGGATGCCGAGCGACCGGTCGGTCTGCGCGCCGACGCTGTAGACGACGGCGTCGTAGAGACGCATCAGCTCGTCGTGCGTCACGTCCCGTCCGACCTCGACGTTGCCGAAGAAGCGGAAGCCGGGGTCGGTGGCCGTGCGCTCGAACGCGCGCGAGACCGCCTTGATCTTGGGATGGTCGGGGGCGACGCCGAGCCGGACGAGCCCCCACGGCGTGGGCAGGCGCTCCAGCAGGTCGACCTCGACCTCGAGGTCGCTCGCGAGCAGCGCCGCGGCGGCGTAGAAGCCCGCCGGCCCGGAGCCGACGACCGCGACGCGGAGAGGGGAGTCGCTCACGCCGACGATGCTACGCGTCGTCGCGAACCGGGCAGGGCTGCACGAGCTCGGGCGAAGCTGAGGCTAGGCCGCGCCCGGCCGGACGAGCCCGCACTCGTAGGCGGCGATCACCGCCTGCGTGCGGTCGCGCAGGTCGAGCTTCCCGAGGATGCGGGCGACGTGCGTCTTGACGGTGTGGTCGCTGACGACGAGCTCGGCGGCGATCTCGGCGTTCGAGAGCCCGCGCGCCACCAGGCGGAGCACCTCGACCTCCCGCCCGGTCAGCTCCTCGAGCCGGCCGGGCGGAGGCCCGCCCGGCGCCTCCTGCTCGGCGAAGCGCTCGATCAGCCGCCGTGTCACCGCGGGCGCGAACAGGGCGCCACCGTCGGCGGCGATGCGGATCGCCGCTGCCAGCTGCTCCTCGGGCGCATCCTTGAGCAGGAAGCCGCTCGCGCCCGCCCGCAGGGCGCCGTAGACGTACTCGTCGAGGTCGAACGTCGTCAGCACGAGCACCCGCGGTGGCTCCGGCTCCAGCATCAGGCGGCGCGTCGCCTCGATCCCGTCCACGCGCGGCATGCGCACGTCCATCAGCACGACGTCGGGCTGGAGCTCGCGCGCGAGGGCCACCGCCTCGACGCCGTCACCCGCTTCTCCGACGACCTCCAGCCCCGGATCGGCCCGCAGGATCATCCGGAACCCCGAGCGGACCAGGCGCTGGTCGTCGGCGAGCAGCACCCTGATCACAGCGGCAGCCTCGCTCGCACCGCGTGGCCGCCTTCGGCGCGGGGACCTGCCTCCACGGTCCCTCCGAACACGGCGGCGCGCTCGTGCATCCCGATCAGGCCGTGGCCGCTGCCGTCGCCGTTCGCCGAGCCGGTGCCGTCGTCGTCGATCTCGAGCTCGAGCGCCTCCGACCCGTAGCGGACGGTGACGACAGCGGTGGCCGGGCCGGCGTGCCTGAGCGTGTTCGTCAGCGCCTCCTGCACGATCCGGTACGCAGAGGCGTCCACGCCCGGCGAGAGCTCCCGCCGCAGGCCCTCCACGTGCACCTCCACCGGCAGGCCGGCAGCCCGGAGCTCCGCCGCGAGCGCGTCGAGGTGGGCGAGCGACGGCGCCGGGGCGAGCGTGGCGTCGTCGCCGGCACGGAGGATCTCCAGCAGCCGCCGCATCTCGCCGAGCGCCTGCGAGCCGGTCCGCTCGATCGCGTCGAGGGCGCGGCGCGCGTCCTCCGGCTCGTCGGCGAGCGCATGCCGCGCGCCGCGGGCCTGCAGCACGATCACGCTGATCGCGTGCGCGACGACGTCGTGCAGCTCGCGCGCGATCCGCGCCCGCTCCTCGGCGACAGCGGCGCGCGCGCGCTCGTCGCGCTCGCGCACGAGGAGGCGCTCGCGCTCGCGACGGCTCCGCATGGCGATCCCGGCGAGGAACGGCGAGCCGAGCAGGAAGCCGAAGAAGAGAAAGCCGCTCACGTTCATGCTCTCGCCGTCCTCGGCCATGGCAGCCAGCGTGATCACGAGAACGAGCGCGGCGGCGACGACGAGCCGACGGCCACGGGTGTTCGCGCCGGCCGAGTAGACCGCCACGACGAGCGCGAGCACCATGGCCATCGGGTCGTTGCGCTCGACCGTGTTGAGCAGGCCCACCGCCTCCATGCCGACGAACGCGAGCGCGAGCGTGAGCAGCGGTGCGCGCAGACGGAGCAGCAGCACGGCGGCCAGCGCGAGCGCAACGGGCGCGAGCCGGTAGCGGTCCGCCGCCCACTCGGCGTCGAGCCAGAGCTCCAGCTGCCCGAGCGCGCCGAGGCCGAAGACGAGCACGAGCTCGCCGTAGGCGGCGAGGAAACGCCTGGTCACGAGCTCACGCTAGCCCAGCTCGCACGCGGCGTCGTCGCTCGCGCGGGCGATTGCGGGATCGCTCGCACGGACGACGGAGGATCGCGCGCGGCGGCGATTCGGCCGCGTGCGCAGGTGCCTACGGTCGGATCGTCAAGCCTCGACCGAAAGGAACGACATGACTCTCACCCGACAGACGATCCTCGGCGCCGGCTTCGCCGCCGCGCTCCTCGCCGCGATCGCCCTCGCGGCGGCGAACTTCGCCGGCGGCGGCGAGAACGGCGGCGGTCCCGAGTACGCCGTCACACTCGGCGCCTCCCTCCTCGTGGCGCTCTGGCTCTTCGGGCGCGCGATCCCGCGCTCCGACCGGCCGGCGCAGACCGGGCTCGTGGTCGGCGTGATCGCCGTCCTCTCGATCGCCGCGTACTGGACCGGGCTGCCGTACGTGCTCGGCCCGGCCGCGGTGGTGCTCGGCCTGCTCGGGCGGGCGCGCACGGGCTCGCGCACGCCCGCGCTCGTGGCGATCGGCCTCGGCGCGCTGGCGACCGCCGGCGCCGTCGCCGCGGTGATCGTGGACGGAGCGACCTAGACCGCTAGTGCGAGCAGCCGGAGCCGCAGGCGCCGCCGTCGGCGTCTGCGGCTTCCTCGCCCTCGGCGACCGTGAACGAGTGGCCGCAGCCGCAGGAGGCGGCGGCGTTCGGGTTGTCGATCTTGAAGCCGGACTCCTGGAGCCCGGAGAGGAAGTCGACGACGGCGCCCTTCAGGTACGGGGCGCTGTGCGGATCGACGACGACGGTGACGCCGTGCTGCTCGGTGACGATGTCGTCGTCCACGGCACCGGCGTCGAAGCCGAGGCCGTACTGGAAGCCGGAGCAGCCGCCGCCCTGGATGGCCACGCGCAGGACCAGGGACTCGTCGGCGTCCTCGGCCATGAGCTCCTTCACCTTCTCCGCCGCGACGGGCGTCAGCGAGACGAGCGTCGTGGTCTCCTCCGCGATCTCCACGGCACGGATGGTAGCAGGGCGTCCAGCGGGCTCCCGAGGGGGAGCTTGTGACACGTCACGGGCGCATCGTTGAGCGGTTTGTGGGTTCCTTCGTGTCGGCCGCGCCACCCCTGCTACGTTTCGCGCGACGCGCATGCTCGGCGACTACTTTCCCCTCCTCGTCTATGCGTTCTTCGCCGCCGCGATCCCGGCCTCCATGATCGCCTTCTCCTTCGCGTTCGCGACCAGGCCGAAGCGCCGCGTGCGGGCGCGCTTCCTCCCGTTCGAGTCCGGTGTGTCGCAGGGGGCGCCGCACCAGCAGCGCTTCACGGTCAGCTTCTACCTGACCGCGATGCTCTTCATCCTCTTCGACATCGAGATCGTCTTCCTCTACCCGCTCGCGATCGTGCTGGAGTCGCTGGGCTGGTTCGGCGTCACCGAGTTCCTCGTGTTCATCGGCATCCTCGGCGTCGCCTACGTCTACATCTGGCGCAAGGGAGCGTTGGAGTGGAGGTGACAGGGTGGCGGTAGACGACTCGATCGACCCGAAGCGGGTCTCGCGGCGGCCGCTCGCCCGCGCCGGCCTCAAGTCGGAGCGGCTCCTGTGGCCGACGAAGGGCCCCGGCGCCTTCGAGGACGAGGTCGAGAATCTCGAAGACGCGCTCGGCCTGACCACGCTCCAGAAGGCGGTCGCCTGGGCGCAGACGAACTCGATGTGGCCCGATACGTTCGGGCTCGCGTGCTGCGCGATCGAGATGATGTCGATCGTCTCGTCGCGCTACGACATCGCGCGCTTCGGGATGGAGCGCTTCAGCTCCTCGCCCCGGCAGGCGGACCTGCTGATCGTCTCGGGGCGCGTCGCCCACAAGATGTCGGCGCCGCTACGCCAGGTCTACGACCAGATGCTCGAGCCGAAATGGGTGATCGCGATGGGCGCCTGCGCGAGCTCAGGCGGGATGTTCAACAACTACACCACCCTCCAGGGCGTGGACAAGATCGTCCCGGTCGACATCTACGTCCCCGGCTGCCCGCCGCGGCCGGAGGCGCTGATGGAGGGGATCATGCGCCTGCACGAGGCCGTCTCGGCCGGCGTGCCGCCCGCGTACCAGATTCGCGGCGTGGGAGTCGGCTGATGGCCTACGAGGGCGTGCCGGGGCTCGTGGCGACGAAGGACGCCCACGGAGAGACGACGCTCGTCGTCGACCCCGCCCGGCTCCTCGAGGCGTGCCTGCACCTGCGGGACGAGGAGGGCTTCAACTTCCTCTCGGACATCTCCCCCGCCGACTACCTCGGCTGGGGCGAGAAGGGCGTCGCTGGGTACATCGGCACGGCCGGCGGCCGCGACCTGAACGCGCCCGGCTCCCAGGGCTTCGCCACGCGCCCCGAGCCGAAGCCGAAGCGCTTCTCCGTCAGCTACCACCTGCTCGCGGTCGCCGACCGGCCCCGGCGCGTGCGCGTGCAGGTGTGGCTGGACGACGGCGAGCCGGTGCCCAGTGTCGTCTCCGTCTGGCCGACCGCCGACTGGCACGAGCGCGAGGCCTGGGACATGATGGGCATCCCGGTCGAGGGCCACCCCAACCTCCGCCGCATCCTGATGGAGGACGACTGGGAGGGCCACCCGCTGCGCAAGGACTATCCGATCGGCGGCGAGCCGGTACGCTTCTCGGGGGAGGAATAGTCGTGGCCGTCGTCGAGCGCCGGGCGCCGATCTACGCCGGCTCGCGGATCCCGCAGCCGGTCCCGACGGTGCTGAAGCCGGACCCGGCGGAGGTGCCGCTCGACGACCTGATGACGATCAACTTCGGGCCCAACCACCCGTCGACACACGGCGTGCTGCGGCTCGTGGTCGACCTGAACGGCGAGAAGGTGGTCGGCATCAACGCGATCATCGGCTACCTCCACACGGGCTTCGAGAAGAACATGGAGGCGAAGACCTGGTGGAAGGCGATCACCTACCCCGAGCGGATCGACTACCTCTCCTTCCAGGCCAACGAGCTCGTATTCGTGCTCGCGATCGAGAAGCTGCTGGAGATCGAGGTGCCGCGCAAGGCGACGTGGATGCGCATGTGCCTCGCGGAGCTGAACCGGATCCACTCGCATCTCGTCTGGCTCGGTACGGGCGGCCTCGAGCTGGGCGCGATCTCGATGTTCTGGTACGCGTTCCGCGAGCGCGACCTCGTCCTCGACCTGTTCGAGATGGTCACCGGCGTCCGCATGCACACGCGCTACTTCCAGGCGGGCGGCCTCGCCGAGGACATCCCGCGCGGCTTCTACGACGGAGCGCGGGCGTTCTGCGAGCGGATGCCGAAGGCGGTCGACGAGTACGAGGCGATCCTCAGCCGCAACACGATCTGGCTCGAGCGCACGCAGGGGATCGGCCTGCTCTCGACCGAGGACGCGATCGCGCTCGGCCAGTCCGGGCCGATGCTGCGCGCGTCGGGCGTCAACTGGGACCTGCGCCGCAACGAGCCCTACCTCTTCTACGACCAGGTCGACTTCGACGTGCCCGTCTACGGCGGGGGCGACGTCTACGACCGCTACCGCGTGCACATGGACGAGATGCGCGAGTCGGTGCGGATCGTGGAGCAGTGCCTCGAGCGGCTCGAGGGGATGACCGGCGAGCCGTGGATCGCCGACGACCGCAAGGTGGTGCTGCCGCCGCGCGAGGAGCTCCACACCTCGATGGAGTCGCTGATCCACCACTTCAAGATCGTCACCGAGGGCTACCGCGTCCCCGAGGGCGAGGTCTACGTCACGATCGAGTCCCCGCGCGGCGAGTCGGGCTGCTACCTCGTCTCCGACGGGGGCCCGAAGCCCTGGCGCGTCAAGTTCCGCGCCCCCTCGTTCGCCGCGCTCGAGGCGACGGCGACGTGCATGCGCGACGCTGCCGTGGCGGACATGATCGCCATCGCCGCCTCGCTCGACCCCGTCATGGGGGACGTCGACCGGTGAGCGTCCGGGAGGAGCGGTCGCTCCACGACGAGATCCAGGACGTGGTCGCGCTCTACCCGAGCTCGCGCTCGGCGACACTGCCCGCCCTGCGACTCGCGCAGGAGCGGTACGGCTGGCTGCCGCCCGAGGCGCTGCGCGCGGTGGCGGAGGCGCTCGGCGAGACCCCGGCCTACTGCCTGGCCGTTGCGTCCTTCTACGACATGTTCCACCTGGAGCCGGTCGGCCGGCACCTGGTCGAGGTGTGCACGAACGTCTCGTGCGCGCTCGTGGGGGCGCAGCAGGTCCTGGAGGCGTTCGAGCGCGAGCTGGAGCTGCACCCGGGCGAGACGAGCGAGGACGGCGAGTTCACGCTGCGCACGGTCGAGTGCGCCGGCGGCTGCGGCTGGGGCACCGTGGTCGCGGTCGACCACCGCTACCGCGAGCGCGTGACCGCGGGCGACGTGCCCGCGATCGTCGAGGAGCTCCGCGCTCCGGGAGCGGCCGATGCCTGAGCTGCGGATCGTCCTCGCCGGCGCCGAGGAGCGCGACCTGACGAAGCTCGCCGCCTACCGGGAGGCGGGCGGCTTCGAGGCGCTCGCGACCGCCCGGCAGCAGGAGCCGCAGCAGCTGCTCGACGCGCTGCTCGCCTCGGGTCTGCGCGGGCGCGGCGGCGCCGGCTTCCCCACCGGCCGCAAGGCCAGCTTCATCCCCAAGCCGGACCAGACGCCGAAGCCGATCTACCTCGTCGTCAACGCGGACGAGTCGGAGCCGGGCACGTTCAAGGACCGGGAGATCATGTACAGCGTGCCGCACCGGCTGCTCGAGGGCTGCCTGATCACCGCGCACGCGATCCAGTCGCAGAACGTGTTCATCTACATCCGCGGGGAGTACCTGCACGAGTTCGAGGTGCTACGCGCGGCGCTCGACGAGGTCCGCGGCGCCGGCCTCCTCGGCGGGGTCACCGTCGTGCTCCACCGTGGTGCGGGCGCCTACATCTGCGGCGAGGAGACGGCGCTGCTGGAGTCGCTCGAGGGCGAGCGCGGGCAGCCGCGCTCGAAGCCGCCCTTCCCGGCGATCTCCGGCCTCTACGCCTCGCCGTCGCTGATCAACAACGTGGAGACGATCGCGACGGTGCCGCAGATCGTCGCGATGGGCGCCGAGGAGTACGCGAAGATCGGCGTCGAGAACTCGGCCGGCACGCGCGTCTTCTCGCTCAGCGGCAACGTCGTCAACGGCGGCAATTACGAGCTGCCGCAGGGAACGACGCTGCGCGAGCTGATCTACGACGTCGGCGGCGGCATCCCCGGCGGGCGCGAGCTCAAGGCGATCATCCCGGGCGGCTCCTCGGTGCCCGTGCTGACGGCCGACCAGGTGGACACGCCGCTCGACTTCGACTCGATGGCGGAGGTCGGCTCGATGCTCGGCTCCGGTGCCGTGATCGTGATCGACGACCGCTGCTGCATGGTGCAGCTGGGCCTGCGCGTGGCGCAGTTCTACATGCACGAGTCGTGCGGCAAGTGCACGCCCTGCCGCGAGGGGACGCGCTGGATGGTGCAGATCCTGCACGGGATCGAGGACGGGACGGCCGGGCAGGGCGACCTCGACCTGCTGCTCGACGTCTGCGACCGCATCCTCGGCAAGTGCCTCTGCCCGCTCGGCGACGCGGCGGCGATGCCGGTGGCGAGCTACGTCGACCGCTTTCGCGAGGAGTTCCAAGCGCACCTCGACCACGGCTGCCCGATGCGCGGCGAGTCGTCGCTCGACGGCATCTTCGCCCCGGTCGACCAGCACTCCCACGACCCCGTCGCGGACGCGATCACGACGTGAGCAGCGCGCCGCAGCCCGAGACGGTCACGCTGACGATCGACGGCCGCGCGGTCGAGGTGCCGAAGGGCACCGGCCTCGTCGAGACCGCAGCCTTCGCCGGGGTCGAGATCCCCGTCTTCTGCTACGAGCCGCGGCTCGGGCCGCCGGTCGGCGCCTGCCGCATGTGCCTCGTCGAGGTGGAGGGGATCCCGAAGCTCCAGGCCGGCTGCACGCTGACGGCCCAGGACGGCATGGTCGTGCGGACCGCGCAGACGTCGGCCAAGGCGGCGGAGGGGCAGAACGCGACGCTCGAGTTCATCCTCGTCAACCACCCACTCGACTGCCCCGTGTGCGACAAGGGCGGCGAGTGCCCGCTCCAGGACCTGACGTTCCGCTGGGGCCCCGGTGCGAGCCGGATGACCTTTCCCAAGCGGACGCTCGAGAAGCCGATCCCGCTGTCGCCGGCGATCGCGCTCGACCGCGAGCGCTGCATCCTCTGCTACCGCTGCACCCGCTTCTCGGAGAACGTCTCCGGGGACGGCCAGCTCGTGGCCCGGAACCGCGGCGCGCTCTCGCTGATCACGACCTTCGAGGACGAGCCCTACTCGGGCCCGTTCACCGGCAACGTGACCGAGCTCTGCCCGGTCGGGGCGCTGCTGCCGACGCAGTACCGCTTCGAGGCACGCCCGTGGGAGATCCAGAACGTGCCGACCGTCTGCGGCCTGTGCCCGGTCGGCTGCAACATCAGCGTGACGACGCGCGAGGGCAAGGCCAAGCGCGTGCTCTCGCGGAACCACCCCGAGATCGATCAGGGGTGGCTCTGCGACAAGGGACGCTTCGCCTTCGGGCACGTCGCCGCCGAAGACCGGATCCGCGAGCCACTCGAGCGCGTGCGCCGGCGCGGCTTCGCGCCGCTCTCGTGGGACGCCGCCCTCGAGCGCGCCGAGGCGCTGATCCGTGGCGCCGAGGGCCGGATCGTGACCGCGCTCTCCGGCTCCGAGACGGTCGAGCAGGCCTACGCGCTGGGCAAGCTCCTGCGCGCGGGCGCCGGCGCCCACTCCGCGGTGCTGCCCGAGGCGACCTCGACCGCCCTCGACGCCTTCCGCGCGCCGCTCTCGACGATCGGAGCGGCGGAGCTCGTGGTCGTGCTGGGCGACGAGGCCGTCACCGACCGGGCGCCGATCGTCGACCTCTGGATCACGCAGGCACGCCGCAACGGGGCGACGGTGGAGCGCGTCGCGGGCGGCAAGCCGCCGCGCTCCCTGACGGAACGCCTGCGGGCGTCCGAGCGCGCGGTGCTCGTCTGGTCCGGCCGCGGCGGCGGCGGGGGCGACCGGCTCGCTGAGCTCGCCCACGCGCTCGGCTTCGAGGGCAAGCCGGGCTGCGGCGCCTTCCACCTGCCCGCGACGCCGAACGCACGCGGCGTCGCCGACGCCTGGGCCGCCGCGGCCGAGGGCACGGAGCAGGATCCGGAGCCCGTCTCGCTGCTGATCGTCTCGGGCGACGAGGCCGCGGCCGATCCGGCCGTGCGGGCCATGGCCGAGCGGGCCGAGCACGTCCTCGCGATCACGATGTACCACGGCCTCGCGGTCGGGTGGTCCGACCTCGTCCTGCCGGGCACGAGCTATCTCGAGCGCGACGGCTCCTACGTCAACCTCGAGGGCCGGGTGCAGCGGTTGCGCCGCGCCACGATCCCGCCCGTGCCCGACGAGCTCGCCTGGCTCTCCCAGCTCGCCGGGCGCTTCGGCGTCGAGGTCTCGCCGCATGCCGCCGTCGTCTTCGCGGAGCTCTCCGAGCGGCTGTACGAGGGTCTCGCCTACGGAGAGGTCGGCGAGCGCGCGCCCCTGCCGCTGCGCACGCCCTACGCGGCGCCGGTGCCCGCGACGACGCAGCCGGTCCCACCACCGCCGGCGCCGCCCGGGGAGCACTTCCTGGGCAACCTGCGCCTGCAGCGCTACCGGCCACTCTTCTCGGGACCCGCCGTCGAGCGGACGCCGGAGCTGCAGTTCCAGCGCCCGCCGGCGGAGGTCGAGCTGGCCGCGGAGGACGCCGACCGGCGCCAGATCGGGAGCGGCGACGCCGTCAGCGTCCGCTCGAACGGCACCGCCGTCGAGCTCCGCGCCCGCATCAGCCGCGCGCTCGCGCCCGGCACCGCGCGGATCGCCGAGGAGCACGCCGGCGAGCTCCACCTCGAGGTCGAGGTGGTGAAGGCGTGAACCTGTTCACGTTCCTGGGGCGGTGCTCGCGGTGCGCGGCCGGAGGGGATAGTGCTGGGCACAGCCCCGGAGAGCCGCGTGCCGCGAGCGCCGTCAGCGTTTCGCGGAGCCCGGCTCCGCCGGGCGCGAGCGAAAGGCGGCCAGGGACGTGAACGAGCCCTGGTGGGTGTCGGTGATCAAGGCCGGGATCATCATCAACC
>DASUOK010000002.1:0-31819 GCA_036276675.1 Gaiellaceae bacterium
GCGCACGTCCTGGCGCGCCTCCCAGATCGCGAGGGCGGAGGCGTTCGACTTGGGCGCCCGCGCGAGGTAGATCGCCGCCTGCGAGAGGTTCAACGCCGCCTCGGGGAGGCCGACGTGCTCGAGTGCCTGCGCCGCGGCGACCGCGACGACGAGCGCATTCGGATCGGCGTTGCCCACGTCCTCGGACGCGAGGATGACCATGCGCCGCGCAATGAAGCGCGGATCCTCGCCGGCCTCGAGCATCGCCGCGAGGTAGTAGACCGCGGCGTCCGGGTCGGAGCCGCGCATCGACTTGATGAACGCCGAGATGAAGTCGTAGTGCTGGTCGGCGCCCTTGTCGTAGCGAAGCGGCCGCTTGCGCGCGGCGTCGGTGACGTGGCGCTCCTCGAGCGGCGCGCTCTCCGCCCGAGCGGTCTCCCAGGCGAGCTCGAGCGTGTTCAGCGCCGTACGGGCGTCGCCGCCGGCGCGGTGGGCGATCGACTCCGCCACGTCGGGCGGCACGTCGGCCCCGAGCTCCGAGGCCCCGCGGGCCACGACCTCGAGCAGCTCCGCCTCCCCCAGCGTCTCGAGCTCGATCACCTGGCAGCGTGACAGCAGGGCCGAGTTGACCTCGAAGTACGGGTTCTCGGTGGTCGCGCCGATCAGCGTCACGAGGCCGTCCTCGACCGCCGGCAGGAGCGCGTCCTGCTGCGCCTTGTTGAAGCGATGGATCTCGTCCAGGAAGAGGATCGTCCGTTGTCCGTTGCCGCCGAGCCGGTCGCGGGCTCCCTGCAGCACGCGCCGCACGTCCTCGACCCGTGCCGAGACGGCCGAGAGCTCCTCGAACGCGGCGCCGGTCGTCTCGGCCACGATCCGGGCGAGTGTGGTCTTCCCCACGCCTGGTGGGCCGTAGAGGATCAGCGAGCGGAGGCGGTCCGCCTCGATCGAGCGGCGCAGCGCCGAGCCGGGCCCGAGCACGTGCTGCTGGCCCACGAGCTCGTCCAGGGTCCGCGGCCGGATCCGCTGTGCGAGCGGCGCGTTCGCCGCCCCGCGCTCCCGTGCCGCCTCGCTGAAGAGGTCCCCCACGGCCGAAGTATGCTCCGACCGTGGCAGCGGACGAGGCCGAGGACTTCTCCCAACCGGTTCTGCCGGGGGACGCGAAGTCCGACTACGAGCGCTATCTCAATACCGACGAGCTGCTCTCGCTCCAGAAGGGCCCGGACGAGTGGGTCCACCGCGACGAGCTCCTCTTCCAGACGGTGCATCAGTCGTCCGAGCTCTGGCTCCAGCTCGCCTGGAACGAGGTCGAGGCGGCGACGGGGCACCTCGGCGACGGCGACATCGACGCGGCGCTGCGGCTGCTGCGGCGCAGCGCGCTCTGCCTCGTCTACGCGACCGACCAGCTCGACATGCTCGAGCACCTGTCGCCGTGGGAGTACCAGGAGATCCGCAAGGTGCTCGGCCACGGCAGCGGCTTCGACTCCCCCGGCTGGCGCGAGATCCGGCGCGTGACGCCGCTGCTCGGTCAGGCCTTCCACGCGCTGCGCGAGAACGCGGGCCTGAGCCTGGTCGACGTCTACGTGCGCGGGCGCGAGCACGAGGCGCTCTACCAGCTCGCGGAGGCCCTCGTCGAGCTGGACGAGCGGATCACGACCTGGCGCGTGCGCCACTACAAGGTCGTCGCGCGGGTCATCGGCGACTCGGTCGTGGGTACCCAGGGGACGCCCGTCGAGGTGCTCGGCCGGCTCATCCACCACAGCTTTTTCCCCGAGCTCTGGCGTGTTCGCAACGAGCTGACGGCCCTCTCCAAGGACGTCTGATGGCGACGGTGCCGCTGCGCGACGAGGCGGTGGAGCTGCTGCAACGGCTGATCCGTCTCGACACCGTCAACCCGCCGGGCAACGAGACGCTCGCGGCGGAGTGCCTGCGCGACTACCTGGCGGCGCAGGGGGTCGAGACCGAGCTGCTGGCGCGGGACCCCGGCCGCGCGAACCTCGTCGCGCGTCTTCGCGGCGGCGACGGCCCGACGCTCGCGCTCCTCTGTCACACGGACACGGTGGTCGCGGACGCGTCCGAGTGGGAGCGCGACCCCTGGTCGGGCGAGCTCGTCGGCGAGGAGGTGTGGGGCCGCGGCGCGCTCGACATGAAGAACCAGGTCGCGGCCAGCGCGGTCGCGTTCGCGTCGCTCGCGCGTGAGGGCTTCCGGCCGGCGGGCGACCTGGTCCTGATCGCCGCCGCCGACGAGGAGGTCGGCAAGAGCTTCGGGCTCGAGTGGCTCTGCGAGGAGCATCCGGAGACGGTGCGGGTCGACTACGCGCTCAACGAGGGCGGCGGCGAGCGCGTCGTCCTCGGCGGGAAGCCGTACTACCTCTGCTCGAGCGCCGAGAAGATGACTGCCCCTTTCCGCCTCCGCGTCCGCGGCCGCAGCGGCCATGCCTCGATGCCGGCGATCGCCGACAACGCCCTCGTCACGGCCGCGCGGCTGATCGAGGCGCTCGCCGAGCACCGGCCCGAGGCCGCGGTCGGCCCCGAGGTGGCCGGGTTCCTCGACGTCGTCCTCGGCGAGCGGCCGCCGGCGGCGGAGGTGCTCGCGCGGCTGCGGGCGTTCGACCCGCTCGCGGCCGAGCTGATCGAGCCGCTGCTCGCCTTCACGCTCGCGCCGACGATGATCTCGGCGTCCGAGTCGCGCAACGTCATCCCCGGCACCTGTGACGTGACGGTCGACTGCCGCATCCTCGCCGGCGAGGCGCCGGAGGACGTGGAACCGGCCGTCCGGGCGATCCTCGGCGCCGCCGACTACGAGCTCGAGTGGATCGAGCGCTGGGGCGGGACGCGTTCGACCATGGAGACGCCGCTCTGGGACGCGATCGAGGGCTGGGTGGAGGAGCTCGAGCCTGGCGCGCGAGTGGCCCCGCTCTGCTGTTCCGGCTTCACCGACTCGCACTGGCTCCGGGCCGCCTTCGGGACGGTCGCGTACGGCTTCTTCCCCATGCGCACGATGGCGCCCGAGCTGGCGGCACGCCTGATCCACTCGGCCAACGAGCGCGTGCACGTGGACGATCTCGAGCTCGGTGTCGAGTTCCTGCGCCACATCGCGCGCACGCTGGAGTAGCGATGCTCGAGCTCTGGTCGCCGGGCCGTGCGCTCGAGCGCATCGAGGCCCACCTGCGCGACCGCGGCTTCTTCCGCGCGGGCGGCGAGGAGCTCGTCGCCGACCTCTTCCTCGCCTACGGCCTCTCCGAGCCGCTGCGCCGGGGCGCGCAGCCGGCGCCACCCGAGCCGTGCCGGCTGCCGTTGGCGGCCGTGGCGGTCCGGGACACGTCCGGGGGTCTGACCCCAGGGCGTGTCCGCATCGGCCGGTGGGAGCCGACCTGGCCGGAGCACGCGTACGCTGCGGCCGTCGAGGCGGTGCGCGAGGCGATCGGCCGCGGCGACGTCTACCAGGTCAATCTCGTGCAGCATCTCGCAGCACCCTTCGAGGGCGACCCCGGCGGGCTCGCGGCCGCTCTGGCGCCCTTCCGGCCGCTGGCACCGCTGCTCGAGGGCGACGGCTGGGCGGTCGCCTCCGCCTCGCCCGAGCTCTTCCTCGCCCGGCGCGGGCGGCGCGTGTGGACATCGCCGATCAAGGGGACGCGCCCGCTCGGCGAGCACGTCGAGGGCGCGAAGGATGCAGCCGAGCACACGATGATCGTCGATCTCGAGCGCAACGACCTCTCGCGGGTCTGCGAGCCGGGGTCGGTGCGCTGGCCGGAGCTGATGGCGGAGCGCGAGCTGGCGGGCGTCACGCACCTCGTCTCGACGGTCGAGGGCCGGTTGCGGAATGGCATCGGCCTGGCGGAGCTCCTCGAAGCCACCTTCCCCGGCGGCTCGGTCACCGGGGCGCCCAAGCTCGCCGCGCTCGACGAGATCGCGCGCCTGGAGCCGGTCGGACGGGGGGCGTCGATGGGAGCGCTCGGCACGGTGCGCGGCAACGGCGACCTCGACCTCGCGCTCACGATCCGCACCTTCGCCGTGGCCGACGGCCGGATCCATCTCTGGGTCGGCGGCGGGATCGTCTGGGACTCCGACCCGCGGGAGGAGATCGAGGAGTCGTGGGTGAAGGCTCGGCCGCTGCTCGCGGCCCTGGGGAGCCCGATCGTCGCGCGGGCGGAGGCAACCGCGTGAGCCTGCTCGCGGTCGCCGTCGGTGGGCGCGGCGTCGTGGATCCGGCCGAGCCCGTCCTGCGCGCGGACGACGAGGCGCTCCTTCGCGGCCGTGCGGCCTTCGAGACGCTGCGCGTGTACGAGGGCAGGCCGTTCCGCTTCGACGAGCACGTGGCGCGGCTCACCGGGTCGGCCGAGCGCATCGGCCTGCCGCCCGTGGACGCAGCCGAGCTGGCCGAGCTGACCGAGCAGGCGCTCGCGGCCGCCGGTGCGCCGGAGTCGGTGCTCCGCCTCTTCTGGACCCCCACCCCGACCGCGCTGGCACTCGTGAGCGCGCTACCCGACCACCACGACGAGCTCCGTGAGCGGGGGCAGCGGCTGATCTCGCTCCGCGGCGTCCGCGCCGACGAGCCGTGGCTCCTGCCGGGCGTCAAGTCGACGAGCTACGCCGTCAACATGGCCGCGGAGGCGGAGGCGCACCGGCGCGGCGCCGACGACGCCGTCTTCGTCGACGCGTCCGGGGTCGTGCTCGAAGGCCCGACCACGAACGTCTGGTGGCGGCGCGGCCGCAGGCTCTTCACCCCGGCCCTCGACCTCGGCATCCTCGCTGGGGTCACGCGCGCGGTGGTGATGGAGCTGGCGGGCGGCGCGGGGTACGAGCTGGAGGAGGGTGCGTACGCGCTCGAGGAGCTCGCCGGCGCCGACGAGGCGTTCACGTCCTCCTCCGTCCGCGAGGTGATGCCGGTGGTCGAGCTCGACGGGCAGGCGCTCCCGCGCGGGCCGGCTGCCGACGAGCTCCAGGCCGGACTGCGGCGAATGGCTATCGTCCGGGCATGAGCGACAAGGTGCGGCTGGGTGGAATGGCGCTGTCGAACGGCGTGCTCGTGCACGGGCCGACCGCCTGGGCCTGCGCGATCAGGACGACCGCGGGCGAGATCAAGGTCGTGTCGGGGCGGAAGAGGCTGTTCGCGCCGCGGCTCCAGCAGCCGTTCGTGCGCGGCCCGCTGCGCCTGGCAGAGGCCTTCGCGATGCTTCCGGAGCTGCGGCGGCGGCTGCCGGAGGCGCGACTGCCGTTCGAGCGGCCGGCGGTGCTGGCGGCGACGCTCGGCAGCGCGCTGACCGTGCAGGTCGTCCGGCGCTCGGAGCGGCTGGGCGGAGCTGCGCAGGAGCTGCTCGCGGGCGCGCTCGCGCTCGCACCGGCGATGCTCGCGCTGCGCGGCGGCGAGCTCGCCGCGTACCACGGAGCGGAGCACGTCTCGATCGGGAGCTACGAGCACGGTGAGGAGCGCGCGAAGGAGCACGAGCGCTGCGGCTCGCACCTGATCGGACCGCTGCTCGCGGCGTCGGCCGCCGGCAACGCTCTCGCCGCCCGCGCGCCGGTCGCGTTCCGCCAGCCGGCGCGGGTGGCAGGCGCGGTGGGCGCCGTCGGCGCGGCCGTCGAGATCTTCGGCTGGATGACCAGGCATCCCGGCCACCCGCTCGCGAAGGCGCTGGCGCGGCCCGGTCACGAGTTGCAGCACCGCGTGGCGACGGCGGAGCCCTCGCCCGAGCAGCTCGAGGTCGCGGAGGCGGCGCTCGCGGCGTGTCTGGAGCTCGAGGATGGCGACCGGGCAGCGGGTTAGGCGCCGGCTCGACCCGGAGGTCTTCGAGCTCCCCGTCGAGAAGATGCGGGAGGGCTACTACACCGACGCGTACTTCAACCACACGCGCGACGCGCTGCTCACCGACGGCCGACGTCCACGCGTCGTCATGCAGGTCTTCCAGCGGCAAGAGGCGATGCTCGGCGGCGTCGACGAAGCGATCGCCGTGCTCAAGCTCTGCTCGCACGACTGGAGCGCGCTCACCGTGCACGCGCTCCACGACGGCGACCGGGTCGACCCCTGGGAGACCGTGCTCACGATCGAGGGCGACTACACGCTCTTCGCGCACCTCGAGACCGTGTACCTCGGCGTGCTCACGCGGCGCTCGCTGATCACGACGAACGTGGCGCGCGTGATCGAGGCGGCCGGCGGCAAGCCGATCATCTTCATGCCGGCGCGGCACGACCACCACCGCGTGCAGACCGGTGACGGATACGCGGCCTATGTCGCCGGCGCCGTCGTCGGTCAGTCGATCGGGGTCACGTCGGACGCACAGGCGTCCTGGTGGGGCGGCCGCGGCGTCGGGACCGTGCCCCACGCGCTGATCGCCGCGTACGGTGGCAACACCGTCCTGGCGGCGACGAAGTTCACCGACTGGGCGCCCGAGGACATGAACGTCGTCGTGCTCGTCGACTTCGAGAACGACTCCGTGCGGACCGCGCTCGAGGTTGCGCGGGCGCTCGGGCCGCGGCTCTGGGGGGTGCGGCTCGACACGTCCGGCCAGCTCGTCGACCGCTCGCTCTGGGCGGAGATGGGCGACTTCGATCCGCGCGGCGTGAACGAGCGGCTGGTGCGCAAGGTGCGAGACGCGCTCGACGCCGACGGCTTCGAGCGCGTGAAGATCGTCGCCTCGGGCGGCTTCACGGTCGAGAAGCTGCGCGCCTTCGAGCGTCTCGGCGTGCCCGTCGACGCCTACGGCATCGGCTCGTCGCTGATCCGCGGCGAGAACGACTTCACCGCCGACATCGTCATGACCGACGGCCGCCCGTCCGCGAAGGTCGGCCGCCGCTTCCGCCCGAACCCCCGCCTCGAGCTCGTCACGTAGGCGAGCGAAGCGGAGCGGCCTCCGGGTGGAGGCCGCTTGGAGCTCGCACCTGCGTCAGTCCTTGCGCTCGCGGCGGAAGCCGTACCTCGCCACGACCCACGTGCCGAGGAACGCGAACAGCGCCAGGACGACCGCCGATGGCACCGTCGCGGTGTCCCCGGCCACGCCCCTCGTGACGATGTCAGGGCCCCAGAGGGCGTCGAACAGCACCGCCACCCACATGACCACGATCGTCAGTGACGCCCACATCTCCGGGACGAGGAGCTGCAGAGACCAGCGAGGCTGCGCGGGGACGGCGCGCGCCGGCTCGTGCGGGAATGTCGTCATCTCACACCTCCCTTCCGCTCCATCACGCTCACAGCGCGGCTCGCCGCGCATCGGGGGCGGCGCGGACCGGGCGTGCGTAGATGCGCGCAACCCTCACGCGCGCGAGACGACGTCTACCGCTCGTCGCGTGCGAGCGCCTCGCCGACGACTCCGGGCCAGGCCGACAGCGGCTCCGTCGAGCTGACGAGGTGTGCGCCCGACTCGGCGAAGCGGGCGAACGCGGCGTCCGCGTCGTCGGTGTAGTCCGCGCCGGGAACGACGACCGGCGACGTGCAGTCCTCGAGCAGGTAGACCTTCTCCTCCAACTCGCGCTCCTGCACCGTGGGATCCTCGAGCAGGTCCTGGATCGTCCACGCGACGCAGTGGCTCTTCGCCTGGCCGGCGATCACGACCGCGTCGAAGCGCAGCAATTCCTCGATCAGCGGCTGGTTGCGGCGTCCGAGCGGCTCGCCCTCGCGGTCCACCTCCACCTCCGGGCCGAGCATCGAGTAGTGCTCGGTCAGCGGGTTGTCGCCCTTCGGCTGGAAGTCGGTCGGGGAGTAACGGACGATCGTGTGGAAGAAGAACGCTTCCTCGATGGACGGCACGAGGGCGTAGCCGATGCCGCCGCGCTGAGCGTGGAACGGCCAGATCGTCAGGCTGTACTTGCCCCCCGACTCCAGCGTCTCCGTGTAGTAGCGGAGGTGCGCCTCGGCGTAGCGCGGGTCGAGCCCGAGCCCCTCCGCCGCGGCCGGGTTGACGCGCCAGCGGCCGCTCGCCACCTCGGCGGCGGAGACGCTCGTGAACGGCTGGGGCGGCCGCCCGTCCGCGTCCAGCAGCAGGGCGGGATGGAAGATCTGCAGTGCCCCGTGCGTGTCGAGGGTCGGGAAGATCTGCGTGATCGCATCGAGGTTGCGGTAGACGAACTCGCAGAGCCGCCGCGAGTCGTCGAGCGCGCCGGTGCCCGACCGGCCGGCGACGAAGAGCTCGAAGCCGGGCGTGCAGAACGTGTTCTGGACGTCGACGGCGACGAGGGCGATGCGGACGCGGTCGTGCGCGGCGGGCGCGATGCCGTGCTCCTCGCGCCAGCGACCCGCTGCCTCGAACAGCGTGCCGTACTCGAGGCGACGGATCTCCGCGACCGTGTCGGGATCCCAGTGCGGGGGCAGCGGCAACACGTGGATCTAGTCTAGGCCGGTGCTCCCGCCCCTCGTCCGCCGTGCGCTCGAGCTCGAGCGGCACCTGGGCTTCGAGCGCTCGTGCGCGCCGGAGGTCGGCCGGCTGCTGCACGTCCTCGCCTGCGCGCGCGGCCGGGCCCGGGTCGCGGCGATCGGAAGGGGCGCCGGTGTCGGTGCAGCCTGGGTCGTCTCCGCGCTCGCGCCGGACATTCCCTTCTTCACGGCCGAGCTCGAACCGAGCCGCGCCGACGCGGCCCGCGAGCTCTTCCGTGACGATCCGAACGTCCACGTGCTGGCCGGTGACTGGCGCCGGACCGTGGCGGCGGAGGCGCCCTTCGACCTGCTCTTCGTCGCCGCCGCGACGCACCTCCGCCCGCGCGAGGACGGCGAGCTCGCGATCGGGCTGCTCGCGCCCGGCGGGCTCGCCGTCGTCGACGACCTGTCGCCGGCGGTGCGGGAGGTCTGGCTCGAGCACCCGGCGCTCGCGGCGATCGAGGTCGGTCTCGCGACGGCGTCCGTGCTCCTGGCCGCGCGGCGTTAGGTCCGGCTACAGCGCCGGCCCGCAGCTGCCGATAGCCCGAGGGACGATGCCGGACGCCGGAGCGATACTCAGCGCCGCCCTGACGTTCCTGCCGCTCGTCTTCTTCGGCCTCATCATCTACCTGCTCTGGCGCTCGCTGCAGTACATGCCGCGGATCAAGCCGCCGCGGGTCGAGGCGACGAAGACGACGAAGGTGACGTGGGACGACGTCGCCGGCGTGCAGGAGGCCAAGGACGAGCTCCGCGAGGTGGTGGACTTCCTGCGCCATCCGAAGCGCTTCGCCACCCTCGGTGCGCGGGTGCCGAAGGGGATGCTGCTCTACGGCCCGCCCGGGACCGGCAAGACACTGCTCGCGAAAGCCGTCGCGCACGAGTCCGGCGCGAGGTTCTACTCGCAGAGCGCCTCGGCGTTCGTGGAGATGTTCGCGGGCGTGGGAGCGTCACGCATCCGCCGGCTGTTCGAGGAAGCGCGCAAGACTGCCCCCGCGATCGTCTTCATCGACGAGCTCGACGCCGTCGGCACCGCCCGCCAGGGCGGCGGCTTCAACCGCGAGCACGACCAGACGCTCAACCAGCTCCTCGTCGAGCTGGACGGCTTCGACGAGACCGCCCAGGTCGTCGTCATGGGCGCGTCGAACCGCCTGCAGGACCTCGATCCGGCCCTGCTCCGCCCCGGCCGCTTCGACCGGCAGGTGCTCGTCGGGCCGCCCGACCTGACGGGCCGCGAGGCGATCCTGCGCGTGCACACGCGCGGTAAGCCGCTCGGGGCGGACGTCGACCTCTCCGTGATCTCGCGTCAGACTGCCGGTCTCACCGGCGCCGACCTCGCGAACATCTGCAACGAGGCGGCGATCTTCGCGGGCCGGGCCGAGCTGACGACGATCGGCATGGAGCAGTTCGAGGCCGCCATGGAGCGCGTCGTCGCCGGCCTGCAGCAGCGCCGCGTCGTGACCGAGAAGGAGAAGCGGATCCTCGCCTACCACGAGTCGGGCCACGCGCTGATGGCGCACCTGATGGGCGATCTGCTGCCGATCCAGAAGGTGACGATCGTCGCGCGCGGCGATGCACTCGGCTATGCGTACTACCTGCCGATCGAGGAGCGCTACCTGCACACGAAGGAGGAGTTCCTCGACGTGATGAAGGTCGCACTCGCGGGGCGGGCCGCCGAGCAGGTCGTCTTCGGCCGGGTCACCAACGGCGCGTCCAACGACCTGCAGAAGGTGACGGAGATCGCCCGCGCCATGGTGTTCGAGTACGGCATGTCCGAGGTGGCGTCCTCGCGAACGATGCGGGCGGACAACTACGCGCTCTCCGAGGAGACGAAGCGTCTGCGCGACTCCGAGCAGGCTCGGCTGACCGACCTCGCCTTCGAGGAGGCGGAGCGCCTGCTCGTCAAGCATCGCGCCTCGCTCGACCGGCTCGCCCACGCTCTGCTGGAGCAGGAGACGCTCACGCGCGACCAGCTGCACGAGCTGCTCGGCACGATCGAGCCCGAGTCGCGCGCGTCGGAGACCGTGGGCACCGTTCGCGCGCTCCCGGCCGCCGCCGAATAGCGAGCGGTTAGCATCGGGCGCATGGTCGCCCACGGCATCCACCACCTGGGCGTCGCCGTGCGCGACCTCGACGCCGCCCTCGACACCTACGCCAGGCTCTTCGGCGGAGCGCTCGAGCATCGCGAGACCGTTCCCGACCAGGGCGTCGAGGCAGCGGCGGTGCGGGTCGGATCCGGCCGGGTGGAGCTGCTCGCCCCACTTGATGCGGACACGCCCGTGGGCCGGTTCCTGGAGAAGCGGGGCGAGGGGATGCACCACGTCGCCTACGAGGTCGACGACGTCCGCATCGCGCTCGACGAGCTCACGGCAGCCGGCGCCCAGCTGATCGACGAGGAGCCCCGCCAGGGCTTCTTCGGCCTTCAGGTCGCGTTCGTCCATCCCGACGCCGTCCACGGCGTCCTCTCGGAGGTGGTTTCCGTTGACCGTTGAAGACTCGGTCCGGGTCGAGCTCGCGTTCGACGGCGGGCAGATCATGAGCGCGTTCGTCACGAGCGCCGGCGCGGACGCGCTCGAGCGGGCGCTCGCCGCCGGAGCCGAGGGCACGCACGCCCTCGACGCGAGCGACGGCCGCTACAGCGTCGTACTGCGGCGGGTCGTCTACCTGAAGCGCTTCGCGCGCGAGTCGCGCGTCGGGTTCGGGATCTGAGGGAAACCACCTCGCGAATGGCCGGAGCAGCGCAGCGCAGCGCGACTGGAGCGGAGGTGCGGAAGCTCGTCGAGCAGGCGCAGGCGGGCGATCGCGAGTCGCTCGAGGAGCTGTACCTGATCCACTTCGACCGGATCTACAGCTACCTGCACATGACCGTCGGCAACCGCCACGACGCGGAGGACCTGACGACGCAGACGTTCCTGCGCATGCTCGAGTCGATCGGCAAGTTCCGCTTCCAGGCGGCCCCTTTCTCGGCCTGGCTGTTCCGGATCGCACACAACCTCTCGATGGACCACTTCCGTGCGAACAGGCGCTGGCAGCCGGAGGAGGAGGTGCCGGAGCCGCACGGGCACGAGGAGCGCTCGGCCGAGGACGAGGCGTTCCACTCCATCGGCCGCAAGTCGATGCTCGAGCTGATCGACACCCTCTCGCAGGAGCAGCAGCAGGTGCTGACGCTGAAGTTCGTGTTCAACTTCTCGAACGGCGAGGCGGCCACGATCCTCGGCAAGACCGAGGGCGCGGTGAAGAGCCTCCAGCACCGCGCGCTCGTCTCGCTCCAGAAGCAGCTCGCGGGCTCGGAGCAGTAGATGGCCCTCCAGGTCGGCATCGTCGGCCTGCCCGGGTCCGGGAAGACGACGCTCTTCACGGCGCTCACGCGCACCGCGGGCGGTGGGTTCGGCAAGGAGAACGTCGGCATGGCGTCGATCCCCGACGAGCGGCTGCGCCCCCTCGCGGAGCTCGTCGGCGCGCGCAAGGTGACGCCGGCGACGATCCGCGTCGTCGACGTGCCGGGCACGGGGCCGGCGCTCCTCGGCGGGCTGCGGCAGGTCGACGCGATCCTCGCGGTCACTGACGGCCACTCGGAGGGCGCCGACCCCGCCGGTGATCTCGAGACGCTCGAGCTCGAGCTCCTCGTCGCCGACCGCGACCACGTCGAGCGCCGGCTCGAGCGGGTCGAGAAGCAGGCGAAGTCGGGCGACCCGGCCCTGCGGAAGGAGGTGGCGGTGCTGACGGAGCTGCTCGCCCACCTCGACGCCGGGCACACCCTTCGAGACTTCCCCGGCGAGCTGCCCCCGGAGCTCGAGCCGCTGACGACGAAGCCGCTCCTGGCGGTGGAGAACGGCCCGGCGGGCATCGACCTGAAGCTCGAGGCCGAGCTCGCCGAGCTGCCGGAGGAGGAGGCCGCGGCCTTCCGCGACGGCCCGTCGGCGCTCGACGAGATCGTGCGCCGGCTCTCCGACGCCCTCGACCTGATCACGTTCTTCACCGCGGGCGAGAAGGAGACGCGCGCGTGGTCGCTGCGCCGCGGCGCGACGGCGCTCGACGCCGCCGCGACGATCCACTCCGACATCGCGCGCGGCTTCATCCGCTCGGAGACGATCACGTGGAGCGACCTCCTGGACGCGGGCTCGCACGCGGAGGCGGCGCGCCGCGGCACGCAGCGGCTCGAGGGCAAGACCTACGTGGTCCGCGACGGCGACGTCCTGAACATCCGCTTCAACGTCTAGCGGAGACACGTCCTGGGGTCTGACCCCTCGACGTGTCCGGCACGGTCAGTGGTCGAGCTCGGCGGCCAGGTCGGCGACGCGGCGGCCGACGTCGTCCCGCAGCCGGCGGACCTGGTCGAGCGGCCGCCCCTTGGGGTCGGGCAGGTCCCAGCTCACGTAGCGCTTGCCGGGCACGACGGGGCAGGCGTCGTCGCACGTCGCCACGACCACGTCGGCCCAGGCGATCGCCTCCTCGTCGAGCAGCCGCGGCACGTGGTCGCCCGCGTCGATCCCGACCTCGCTCAGCGCCTCGAGCACCTCGGGATGCGCGCTCGCGCCGGGTAGGCTCCCGGCCGAGCGCGCGGCATGCCGCCCCGCACTCCTGCGAAAGAGCCGCTCGGCCAGGACGGAGCGCCCGCTGTTGGCGACGCAGACGAAGAGGACGTTCGTCATGCGACCACGGAGCTCCGGCGCTCGAGGAGCAGGACGTCGCGCCACTCGCCGTCGAGCTGGCCGAGCCGTTCGCGCCGGCCGACGATGCGGAAACCGGCGCGCTCGTGCAGGCGGATGCTCGACTCGTTCTCCGGGAAGATGCCCGTCTGGATCGTCCAGATCCCCGCCGCCTCCGTCGAGGCGACGAGCGCGTCGAGCAGGGCGCGGCCGACGCCGCGGCCACGCGCCGCCGCCGCGACGTAGACGCTGTTCTCGACCACGCCGCCGTACACGCAGCGGTCGGACACCGGAGCGAGCGCGGCCCAGCCGAGCACCGCCCCGTCCGTCGCGACGAGGCGGTGATCCCGCAGGTGGGCGCGATCCCACTCGTCCCAGCCCGGCACCGAGGTCTCGAAGGTCGCGTTGCCCGTCGCGATGCCCTCCGCGTAGATCGCGGCCACCTCCTCCCAGTGCCGGCGCTCGAGCGACGCGATCTGCACCTAGCAGCAGCCTCGCTTCGCGTCGGCGAGGAGCGGCAGCTCGCGGCTCGCCGCCGCCGGCTTGGTCGCCTTGACGATGGCGCCGTGGATCCCGTCTGCGACCTCGTGCGTGAAGGTGACGTCGACGTCCACGAACCCGGCCGCCTCGAGGCCTGCGACGTACTCGCCCTGCGAGAGCGCCCCGGCGATGCAGCCGACGTAGCTGCCGCGCTCGGCCCGCTCGGCCGGCTCGAGCCGGTCCTCGGCGACGACGTCGCTGATGCCGAGCCGGCCGCCGGGCCGGAGCACGCGCGCCAGCTCGGCGAGCACCGCCGGCTTGTCGACGGACAGGTTGATCACGCAGTTCGAGATCACGACGTCGACCGACTCGGCGGGTAGCGGGACGGACTCGATCACGCCCTTCAAGAAGATCGCGTTGTCGATGCCCGCCTCCTGCGCGTTGCGCTGCGCGAGCGCGAGCATCTCGTCGGTCATGTCCACGCCGTACGCACGGCCGGTCGGCCCCACCCGCTTCGCGGAGAGGATCACGTCGATGCCGCCGCCCGAGCCGAGGTCGAGCACGGTCTCGCCCTCGCGCAGGTCGGCGACCGCGGTCGGATTGCCGCAGCCGAGGCTGGCCAGCACGGCCGCGTCGGGCAGCTCGCCCCGCTGCTCGGCCTCGTACAGCGCCTCGCCGAAGTCCCCGGTCTCGCCGGAGCAGCAGGAGCCGCCGCCGCAGCTCGCCTCGCTCCCGTGCTCGACCGCCAGCGCCGACTCGGCGTAGCGGCGGCGCACCTCCTCGCGCAGCTCGTCCCCTGAGGTCGTCGTCATCGCAGTGCTCCTTTCGAGAGGTCGGCGAGGCCGGCGAGCCGCTCCATCGCCTCGTCCTTGATCGAGAAGTAGGCCCAGCGCCCGCGCTGCTCGCGCTCGACGAGGCCGGCGTCCGTGAGCTTCTTCAGGTGGTGGCTCACCGTCGGCTGCGACAGGCCGAGCGGCTCGGTCAGCTCGCACACGCAGACGGTGCCCTCCGTGGCGAGGATGTTCACGAGCCGGACGCGGGCCGGGTCGGCGAGCGCCCGGAAGAGCGTCGCCGTCGCCTCGGCCTCTTCGGCGGAGAGAACCGACGATGAGAGAGGCGCGCAGCAGAGGATCGGTGAGCGTGTCGTATCGATAAGCATCAATATATCGACAAGCATCGATTCGTGTCAAGCTCCCGCTCAGCCGGCGCTGATCAGCGCCGCGCCGGCGAGCACCCCGGCGCCGCCGGCCAGCTGGCCCCGGCCGAGCCGCTCCTGCAGCAGGAGTGCCGCGAGAGCGACGGTGACCGCCGGATAGAGGGACGTCAGCACGGAGACGACGCTCAGCAGCCCGCGGGTCGTGGCCAGCGCGAAGAGCACGTTCGCGCTCACGTCACAGAGGCCGACGGCGAGGACCGGCACGAGGAGCGCACGCCCGGTTCTCAGCGACACGCCGGCGGCGAGTGCGGCGGCGAGGGCGAGGGTCGTCGACGTCAGCCTCGCGACGAGGACCGTCCAGGGCACGCTGTCCTCGGCGGCCGCGTCGAGGAGGACGAAGTAGAAGCCGAAGCCGAGCGCGGCGAGGAGCGCGAGGCCGACGCCGGCCGCCACCATCCGTGTCGCTCCTGGCGCGCGCGACACGAGCACGAGCCCGACGAGCGCGACGCCCACACCGGCGAACTGGACGAGCGACGGCCGCTCTCCGGTCGCGATCCCCCACACGAAGGGGATCGCGGCGGCAACGCTCGAGATCGGCGCGACCACGCCCATCGCACCGACCGCCATCCCCCGGTAGAGCGCGGCGAGGCCGATGCCGCCGCAGACGCCGGCACCCATGGCCGCCAGGGTGGCGCCGGCGCCGAGGAACGGCTCCCAGGCGACGACCACCCACACACCGACGGCGGCCGCGCCGGCGAGCTGCGACAGCGCGAGCACCGTGAGCACGTGCAGCCGCCGCGAGGTGAGGCCGCCGAGGAAGTCGCCGACGCCGTACGAGAGGCTCGCGCCGAGGGCGAGGACGATCGCGAGCAGGGTGAGGCCCTAGTCGTCGCCCACAGGTCGCGTCGCCGCGACGGCGTCGAGTTGATTCGCGTGGTAGAGCACGGCCGCCTCCGCCGTCCGGGCGGCGCCGCGGTCGTGGTGGGTGGCGACGGCGTGCAGGAGCTCGCTGCGGACGACCGCGTCGAGCGCGCCGGCGCGTTCCTCGATCAGGCGCAAGCCGAGGTGGACGTGCCCCAGCAGGCGTCCCTCCTCGGTCGGCTTGAACGTCGGCGCGCCGCGCAGCTCGCGCGTCCGGCCGAGGTCGTGCAGGAGAGCCGCGGCGACGAGCAGGTCGCTGCGGAGCCGCGGGTGGAGCTGCGCGGTCTCGCGTGCGAGCGTCGCCACGCCGACGGTGTGCTCCAGCAGGCCGCCGGCATAGGAGTGATGGGTCTCCGCGGCGGGCAGCGATCGCAGTCCGGCGCGGAGTTCGCGGTCGGAGAGGAGCCCGCCGACCACCCCCTTGAGACCAGGGTGCGCGAGCTCCTCGCCGAGGAACTCGAGGAAGCCGTCGAGCTCGTCGGCGTCGCGTCGCAGCCTCGGCGCGAGCTCCCCGGGATCCGCATCCGAGGCCTCCACCGAGCGCACCTCCAGCTGGAGCCGCTCGCCGAACCGTGCGACGCGCCCGAGGACGCGGACGGCGTCCCCCTCGGCGAACCTGCCGTCGAGCAGCTCGACGTCGTTCCAGACGCGTGCCTCGATCCGCCCCGTCGGGTCGACGAGCTCGAGCGCGAGGTAGGCCGCGCCCTTCTTCGTCCGCAGCCGTCGCTTGCTCGCGACGGCGTACACGCCCTCGACGACGCGGTCCTCGGCGAGCTCGCGGATGCTGCTCATCGAGCGGAGTCTAGGGCGCGAACGTGTTGGTACGCTCGCGCGCGATGGCCGTCGTCAAGCCCTTTCGCGCGCTCCGCTACGACGAGCCCGTCGCCGGCCCGCTGGAGACGCTGGTCGCTCCCCCCTACGACGTCATCTCGCCGGAGCAACGCGACGAGCTGCGCGCCCGCAGCCCGCACAACGTCGTCCACCTGACGCTGCCGGACGACGAGGCCGCCGCGGCCGCCACGCTCGCCGGGTGGCGTGCCGAGCGCGCGCTCGTCGAGGAGCCTCCGGCGGTGTGGGCGCTCGTACAGGACTACGTCGGTCCCGACGGAATCGCGCGCCGCCGCGAGGGGCTCGTCGCCTCCCTGAAGGTCGAGCCCTACCGCACCGGCACGGTGCTCCCGCACGAGCGCACGCATGCCGGCCCGAAGGAGGAGCGGCTGCGCCTGCTGCGCGCGACGGAGGTGCAGCTGGAGCCGATCTTCCTGCTCTACGACGGCCCACCGGCGGCCGTCCCGCCCGACCGCGAGCCGGACCTGGCCGTCGCCGGCGCACAGCTGTGGCGCCTCGACGACCCCGAGCTCGTGCGCGTGTTCGACGACCGGCAGCTCCTGATCGCCGACGGCCATCACCGTTACGAGACCGCGCTCGCCTTCCATGAGCAGGAGGGCACGCCCGCCAGCGCCCAGATGCCAGTCGTGCTCGTCTCCACCGAGGATCCCGGCCTGGAGATCTTCCCGACGCACCGGGTGTTCGAGACGGAGCGGCGGCTCGACGGCGAACGCACGGAGGTCGACGACCCCGAGTCCGCGCTCGACGCGCTCACGGGGGAGCGGCCCGCCGTGATCGAGGTGACGAGCGAGGGCGCCTGGATCGTGCGCGGCGACGACGGCCTGCTCGACGTGCAGCTGGTGGACAGCCTCGGCCACGACGGCATCGCCTACACGCCCGACGCCGAGGAGGCGCTGCGGCGTGTCCACGAGCACGAGGCCGCCGTCGCGTATCTGATGCGACCGACGCGGATCGAGGACGTCTTTCGCAGCGCCCGCGCCGGTGAGGTGCTGCCGCAGAAATCGACGTACTTCTTCCCCAAGCTGATCTCCGGGCTCCTGTTCCACCCCCTATGACGCCCTGGCTCGAGGCGTGCCGCGCCGCGGTCGGTGACATCCGCGGCGTGCTCGCCGAGCTGCCGACCCGCGTCGAGCGCGAGCCCGTGGCCAAGGTCGGTGAGGGCGGGGACGACACCACCGCGATCGACGCGGCCGCCGAGGCCGTCGTGCTGGAGCGGCTGGCGGCGGTCGGCGGCGACTTCGTGCTCGTCTCGGAGGAGATCGGCGAGGTGGCGCACGGCGCGGGCGGCCCCTGGCACGTGGTCGTGGACCCGATCGACGGCTCGCTGAACGCGAAGCGCGACATCCCCTTCTTCTCCCTCTCCGTCGCCGTCGCGGACGGCGGCTGCATGGGCGACGTCGTGTTCGGCTACGTCTACGACTTCGGCTCCGGCGAGGAGTGGACCGCGACCCGCGGCGGCGGCGCCTTCCTCGACGGACGCCGGCTGGGGGCCGTCCGGCCCAAGGACACGATCGAGATCCTCTCCTTCGAGGCGACGACGACGGCTCAGGTGGCCGAGCGGGCAGCCGCCGTCGCCGGCACGGCCTACCGGCTCCGCATCATGGGCTCCCTCGCGCTCTCGCTCTGCCACCTCGCCGCCGGCCGGGTCGACGGCGTCTGCTCGCTGAAGCCGGCCCGCTCGGTCGACATCGCCGCGGCGCAGCTGCTGGTGCACGAGTGCGACCTCGCGATCGACCTCTTCGAGGACCCGCCCTTCGCGGCGGCGCCCCTCGACCTCGTCGGACGTTCGCGGGTGGTGGCTGCGGGAACGCACGAGCTGTGCCGCAAGCTCGCCCAGGCCCTGTCCGCGTAGGCTGCTCGGGCTGGAACTACGCCCACTGGCGGCACGGCGTCTTCTACCCGGAGCGCTGCCCGGCGCGCCTGTGGCTCGAGTTCTACGCGCGGTGGTTCGACACGGTCGAGGTGAACGCGACCTTCTACCGCCTGCCGACGGTGAAGGCGGTGCAGGGCTGGGTCGAACAGACGCCGGACGACTTCGTCTTCACGGTCAAGGGCAGCCGCTACCTGACGCACGTCAAGCGCCTGCGCGACCTCGGCGAAGGTCTCGAGCGCTTCTACGAGCGGCTCGAGCCGCTCGTGCGCTCGCCGAAGCTCGGGCCGGTGCTCTGGCAGCTGCCGCCGACCTTCCGGCGCGACGACGACCTGCTCGCCGACGCGCTCGGGCGCCTGCCGGCCGGCCGCCACTGCTTCGAGTTCCGCCACGCGAGCTGGTTCGCCGAGGACGTCTACGCGCTGCTGCGCGAGCACGGCGCTGCGCTCGTGATCGGCGACCGACCCGAGGTGCACGCCTTCCAGACGCACGAGCTCACCGCCGACTGGGCGTTCGTGCGCTTCCACGCGGGCACGCGCGGCCGGCGCGGGAACTACTCCGAGGCCGAGCTGCGCGACTGGGCGCAGCGGCTGCTCGGCTGGCCCCTCCGCCAGGCCTTCGCCTACTTCAACAACGACTGGGAGGGATTCGCGCCGCGAAACGCCCTGCGGCTGCGCGAGCTCCTCGGCGGGCAGGGCGGAGCTTTGCGGCGCCGAAGTCCGTCACTACACTGATGCGCAGTCCGGCCGACGCGTTCCCCAGGCGCGGCGACCGGTGAACAGCCGCCCCCGCACTGGCCGCCGCCTCTCCGCCCGGTGGAGAACTCCAACACCCCGACCGAACAGCGAACCGGCGCAGCGACGATCCTCGTCTGCGACGACGACGCGAACCTGCGCGAGCTCGTCCGAGCCGTGCTCGGGCCGACCTTCCGCTTCGTCGAGGCGGCGGACGGCGCCGAGGCGCTCACGGCGGCGCGGGAGCTGACGCCCGATCTGATCGTCCTGGACGTGATGCTGCCCGGACTGAGCGGGATCGAGGTGCTGGAGGAGCTCCGCGCCGACGAGGAGCTCGGCGGCGTGCCGGTCGTGGTGATCACGGCCTGGAGCCATGCCGAGGGCGAGGCCTGGACGGCCGGCGCCGACCGGGTGGTGCTGAAGCCGTTCGACCCGGACGCCCTGAGCGGCGCCGTCGCGGAGCTCCTCGCATGACGATCGCGCGCCGGATGTGGATCGCGAGCGCCGTGCTGGCGCTGCTCGTCGCGGCCGCCTTCGGCGTGCTCCTGCTCGCCGTCTCCGCCCAGCGCGAGGCGACGATGCGCGAGGCGCGCTCGAAGGACATCACCGTGGCGACCCTGCGGCTCGAGAAGCTCGTGGTCGACATCGGCAGCGGTATTCGCGGCTTCGCCCTCACCGAAGCGGAGCCGCTGCTCGACCCGTACGAGGCTGCTCGTGAAGAGCTTCCCAGCCGCCTAGCCGAGCTCAATGCGCTGCTCGCGGATGATCCGCGTCAGCGGGCACGGGCGCAGGAGCTCTCGCGCCTCATCCGACAATACGACGATGACTACGCCGCGCCCCTGATAGCACTCACCCGTTCGGCGCCCGACGCGGCGCGGCAGAGCGAAGTCGGCGAAGAAGGGAGGGCATACACGGACGACATCCGTGAACTCTTCGAGACGTTCCTCGCCGCCGAGGACGCGGCGGCGGAGAGAGCTTCGGACCTCGCCGACCACCGGGCCGATCAGGCGATCGTCGTCGGCGGAATCGGCATCGCGGGCTCCACCCTGCTGATCGTCCTCTTCGGCATCATCCTCGCCCGGTCGATCGGCCGACCCGTCCGCGCCGTCGCCTCGGGCGCGAGCCGCATCGCCGCGGGCGAGCTCTCGCTGCGCTTGCCACGCGGCGGGACGGGTGAGGTCGGCGAGCTCACCCGCTCGTTCAACGAGATGGCCGAGCGGCTGGAGCAGGGCCGGGCCGAGCTCGAGGAACAGAACGCGAAGCTGCGCGAGAGCGAGCGGATGATGAGCGAGCTCGTCAGCATCGTCTCGCACGAGCTGCGCACGCCGCTCGCGAGCGTGCTCGGCTTCACGGCCCTGTTGCTGAAGCGCGAGTTCGACCCGCCGGAGCGGCGCCACTACCTCGGCATCATCGACGCCCAGGCGCGCCGGCTCGCCGCGCTCCTCGAGGACTTCCTCGACGTGCAGCGGATCGAGCGGGAAGGCGTCGACCTGGCGAGGGAGCGGGTCGACCTCGCCGGGCTGCTCCAGGAGCAGGCGCAGTTGTACGAGGAGGAGAGCCCGCTGCACCACCTCGAGCTGACGCTCGCGGATCGCCCCCTGTTCGTGCGCGGCGACCGGAACCGCCTGGCGCAGGTCGTCGGCAACCTGCTCTCCAATGCGATCAAGTACTCTCCGGACGGGGGCACCGTCGAGCTCGGAGCAGAGCGCGAGGACCGAACGGTGCGGGTGACCGTCCGCGACGACGGTCTCGGCATCCCGCTCGACCAGCACGACCGGATCTTCACCAAGTTCTTCCGCGGCGACGCGGGTGCGACGGGGATCACCGGCACCGGGCTGGGGCTGGCGGTATCGCGCGAGATCGTCGAGGCGCACGGCGGCCGGATCGGCTTCGACAGCCGCCCCGGCGCCGGCTCGACGTTCTGGATCGAGCTGCCGCTGGTGCAGGAGACTGCGGTTCCAGACGAAATGAAGGAGATCACGACATGACGGTTCGGCTCGGTTGGCTGCTCGTCGGGGTGCTCGCGGGCGCGGCGCTCCTCGCCATTCCGTGGGAGAGCACGTCGGACGCGGGCACCGGCCCGGCGATCGTCCGGATCACGGATCGCCAGTTGACGCAGAAGCGCGTCGACCTCGGGCCACGTGGGACCTCCCCGGGAGACCTCGAGATCGTGCGTCACAGGCTCTTCGACCGGACGAGAAGCGTGATCGGGCGGTCCGAGCTCGTCTGCACCTTCGTCGACAATCGCCGCTCGCGCTCCTGTCGCGGCACCTACATCCTGCCGCGGGGCAAGATCGTGGTCGGAGGCTCGCTCCAGTACCACCAGTTCTACGTGCTGGCGGTCACGGGCGGCACGGGGCTCTTCGACAATGCGCGCGGAACAGTCACGGTCACCCGCACGGCGCGCCGGCCCGTGCGCGACCTGGTCGTGATCAGGCTCGCGGGCTGACGCGGGACGACCGCTACTCTCAGCCCATGACCGTGGATCGCGACCGGATCCTGAGCGCGCTCGAGCACGTGATCGACCCGGAGCTCCGCAAGCCGGTGACGGAGCTGGACATGGTGCGAGACGTCGAGATCGACGGGGGGTCGGTGACCGTCACGATCGCCCTGACCGTCGTCGGGTGCCCGCTGCGCTCGTCGTTCCAGGAGCAGGTCGCGCGGCACGTCGGCGCGGTGCCCGGTGTCGAGCGCGTGGAGCTTCGCTTCGACGTGATGACGCCCGAGGAGAAGACGACGCTCACGACGAAGCTGCGCGGCGGGCGGCCGGAGAAGACGATCTCACTCGACCCGTCTACCCGCGTGATCGCAGTCGCCAGCGGTAAGGGCGGCGTCGGCAAGTCGTCCCTGACCGTCAATCTCGCGGCCGCCCTGGATGGGCTCGGCCAGAGCGTCGGCCTGATCGACGCCGACGTCTACGGCCACTCCCTCCCGCACATGCTCGGGGTCCACCAGCGGCCGATCGTGGTCGACAAGATGATCGTCCCGCCCGTGCGGGGCAACCTCAAGTTCATCTCCATCGGCAGCTTCCTCGAGGGCAACGCGCCGGTGATGTGGCGCGGGCCGATGCTGCACCGCGCGCTCGAGCAGTTCCTCTCGGACGTGCACTGGGGCGAGCTGGACACGGTGGTCGTGGACATGCCGCCGGGCACGGGGGACATGGCGATCTCGCTCGCGCAGCTGCTGCCGCGCGCCGAGGTGCTGGTCGTGACGACGCCACAGCCGGCGGCGCAGCAGGTCGCCGTGCGCGCGGCCCAGATGGCGCTCAAGAGCGGTATGCGGCTGCTCGGCGTGGTCGAGAACATGTCGTACCTCGTCGGCACCGGCCAGGAGATCTTCGGCGCGGGCGGCGGGCAGGCGCTCGCCGACGAGGTGGAGGCGCCGTTCCTCGGCCAGGTGCCGCTCGATCCCGCGTTGCGCGAGGCGGCCGACGCGGGCATCCCGGTCGTCGAGCGCGAGCCGGAATCCGAGGCCGCGCGGGCGATCGTGGCGATCGCCGAGGCCGTGGCGAAGCCGCGCCCGGGCGCGATCCGGAAGCAGCTGACCGTCCTCTCCTGACGCGAAGGGCGCCCACGGGCGCCCTTCGCGTCGGGGAACCTGCGTGCTAGCCCCGGTGCCTGACGCGCGTCAGCACGTAGCTGCCGGCGATCTGCGCGCACTGCATCTCGACCCGGTCGCCCGTCTCGAAACGGGACGTCGACGGCGAGGCGCTGGTGATCGCGCAGCTCTGCGTGGCGCCGCCGTCGGCGGGCTTGACCCCGATCGACGACGAGCTGAGCGACTCGATCGTGCCGCGCACGTGCAGGCGCACGCTCGGCTTCGTACCCGCTCGGCGGCACGACTCTCGCTTCGAGATCACCGCCGCGTTCGCGCCCGTGCCCGTGCCGATCGCGCCGTCGGCGAAGCCCGACACGCGGTTGAACGAGGCGGTCAGGCTGCCGAGGATCGCGCCGTCGCCGCGGCCGGCGCTGCCGCGCAGCCAGCCGTCGAGACGGCCGTCGACGTTGACGGCCGAGAGCCTGGCGGTGGACTTGCCGTCCGAGGCGCGGATCTTCAGCGTCCCCTCGACCCAGCCGAGCTTCGTCGTGGCGTTGTACAGGCTGTGCAGCCTGATCTCGGCCGGCCCGGCGAGGTCGCCGATCGCGCTCGTGGCCGTCCCCGTGTAACGCCCGGTGGTGACCTCGATCGTGTGCCCGCCGCAGGTGTAGGTGCGTGTGTGGACGTGCGACGCCGTCGGCGCGCTGAACGTCGCGCTCGCCGCGGTCACGTCGGCCGATCTCAGATTCGCCACGGCGGCGCCCGCCAGCGCCAGGGCGGTGACGGTGGCAAACGCCACCCCGATCCCTCGTCTCATGGTCATTCGCTCCCCTCCGGTCGTGCGGTTGCCTGCAGAGACGATGACGCCGCTGCGGGTGGAACCTTGGCAGAGCTCCGTAAGGATTCCGTGATCATCGTGTGAGCACCGCCCCCGCCCGAGGCGCCTCGGGCCGTGACGGCGCCGTGCGTAGACTCGGACGGATGGACCGCGCTGCCGCCTTCTTCGACCTCGACCGCACGCTGCTGCGGCGCTCGAGCGCGCTCGCCCTCGCCGGCTCCTTTCGTGAGCGCGGCGTGATCGGACGTGGGCAGCTCGCCAAGGCGGCTGCCTGGCAGCTTCTCTTCGTCGCCCGCGGCGCAGGCGCGGAGACGGTCCGCAAGGCGTCCGAAGAAGGGCTGATGATCCTGAAGGGCTTCCGGGTCGATGAGCTCCGGGAGCTGGTCGCGGACGCGATGGAGCCGGTGCTGAAGCCGCTCGTGTACAGCGAGCCGCTCCACCTCGTGCAGCGCCATCGCGAGCGGGGCGAGCCGGTCTACATCGTCTCGGCCACGCTGCAGGAGATCGTCGACGAGCTGGCACGCGAGCTCGACTTCGACGGTGCGCTCGGATCGACGTGCGAGATCGTCGACGGTGTGTACACCGGTCGGGCGCTGAGGCCGTGTCACGGCGCGAGCAAAGCGGCGGCGGTGCGAGAGCTCGGCGAGCGCGAGGGGATCGACCTCATTCGCTCGACCGCGTACTCCGACAGTCACACCGACCTGCCCTTCCTGGAGGCCGTGGGGCGCCCGGTGGCCGTCAATCCCGACCGAGAGCTGCGCCGCATCGCAGCCGAACGAGCCTGGCCGGTGCTCGAGTTCACCGACCTGGCCTATCCGGCGCCGGTGCGGAGCCTCCGGCCCGCGCTGCTCGGCATCCCGCTCGTCCTCGGCGCCGGCGCGGCGGTCTGGGCCGCGCGCTCGGGGCGGGCGACGCGCCGTGCGGCCTGAGGAGGCCCGCGCGCGGCTCGCCGCGCTCGGATTCGCCGAGGCCGAGACCGAGACGCTCTTCCGCCACTTCGACGACGCCGAGCAGCGCGGCAAGCTCGGCCACGGTCACGCGCGGGTCGAATGGCTCGAGACGCAGTCCCCCGATCCCGCCGCGCGCGGCGTCAAGGTCGCCTCGGCACCGGGCTTCGACCGTTGGGAGGCGCGCGGCGCCCTCGGCTACCTTCTGCTCGCGGACATCTGCGCCGACCTGGTCTCGTCACGGCCTGCGCCGGTGCGCGTCGTGGCCGCGGACGCCTTCCCGACCGGCCACCTCGGCTACTGGGTGCGCTGGCTCGTCGACGTGGGCCTGGTCGCGGTGCTCACCGCCACGTCGCCCGCCCGCCTGCCGCATCCCGGCGGCGGCGGGCCGCTCGTGGGAACGAACCCACTGGCGATCGGCCTGCCCAACCCGGAGGGCGAGCCGATCATCGCCGACGTCTCGATGGGCGCGGTCACCTACGGTGACGTGATCCGCGGCGCCGCCGACCCTCGTGAGCTCGTGCCCTTCGGCGGTGAGCAGTCGTACAAGGCCTTCGCGCTCGCCGTCGGGCTCCAGGGCCTCGTCACCTCGTTCGTCGGCGAGCGCCACGGCATCGTGCTGCTCGCGGCCGAGCCGGAGTTCGACGGGTTCGCGGCCTCTCTGCGCGGGCGTGCGGGGGGCTTACGACTCCCCGGCGACGCGTAGCGGCGCCAAGTCCTCGTCCGTGGCCGCCCACTCGGCGAGCTTGGGGTCGAGCTCGACAGCCCGATCGAGGTGCGCGCGCGCCTCGTCGAGCCGGCCGGCCCGCGTCTTCAGGCAGGCGAGGTGGTACAGGAGTGTCGGCTGCTCCGGCCGTGCGGCCAGGCCGTGCTCGAGCTCGGCGAGCCCGCCCTCGAGGTCGCCCTCGTCCGCCCGCGCGTAGGCGGCGAAGAACCACTCCCAGGTGGACGGCTCGTGCCGGCCCGGCGCGCCGCCGATCGCGAGCACGGTCGTGCCCGCGTCCACTGCCCGCGCGTGGCGCTTCACGGACGGGTCGCGGATGACGACGAGCGTGCCGGCGGGCGCGTCCAGCTCCTCCCCGTCGAGGGTGAACGCCGCCCGACCGGTGACGACGACGTACAGCTCCTCGTGCCCCAGCGTCTGCTCGGTGTGCTCCTCGACCACGTCCTGCCCCGGCTCGGCGGCGGTGTACGCGTTGATCCCGAACGCCGTGAGGCCGAAGCGGCGCCGGATCGGCGACCAGCGCAGCGTCCCCGGTCCCTTCAGCGACTCGAGCTCGGACAGGTTCGTGCTCTCCCAGGGCTTCAACTCTTCCTCCTCAGCTCGTCCAGCACCACGGGATCGATCTCGTCCTCGCCGTCCACGCGCTCCTCGAGGTTCTCCACGCCCGCCCAGTCGTCGAGCCGCTCGTAGCCCAGTCGCCCGAGCCGCGCCCTCAGCTCGGCGCGCAAGGCGTCGTCGACGGGCAGCCAGCGGTCGCGCGGCGTCTTCCCGAAGAGCGCCTGATGGATGCCGTGCAGGCGGCGGAGCTCGTCGATCGGCCGCGCGCCGTCGTCGCAGCGGAGGTCGACGACGACGTCGGAGAGGCCCGCGTAGCCACCGTCCCGCTCGACGACGAGGAGCGACGCCGACTGCTGCCCGCGCCGGTCGCCGCCCGCGGCCTGCGCGGCGGCGAGGCACTCGAGCAGCCGCTCGGCCAGCGGGCCGCGCGACGCCACGAACGTGTCGGCCAGTGCGTCCACGGTGTCCCGCGAGACGAGGATGTTCCCCTGCGCCGCGTAGCCGGGACCGGTGCGGCCGCCGGCCCAGGCATGGCACTCCGAGCCGGTGAAGCTGGCGCCGTTCCCCTCGGCGTCGACGACGCCGAGCTGACGTGCCTCCCGTCCCGCGTCGGCTTCTGTGAGCCGGGCGACCACCGTCTCCGCGGTCAGTCCTTCCCGCAGCAGCGCCAGGCCGTCGGGCCCGTAGCGGGGGTTCGCGTAGGCCTGCGTCGCCACGGCGCCCGCGTGCGGCTCGGCCCAGGGCACGACCGAGCCGACGGCGAGGAACTTCGACTGCACGCCGACCCCCCACTGCCCGGCGTCGAGGTCGCAGGCGACGATCGAGAAGGTGGCGATCGGGAGCTCGTGTTGGATCAACACAAGCGTTCTCTCGCGCTGGTGTCCTCGCAATCCCGCTGGTGGAGCGGAAGGCGGAGACGAGGGAGCTTGTGTTGGATCAACACAAGCTCCTCAGCCGTACGTCAGCTCGGTGAGGTCGAGCGAGAGCAGCCCCTCGTCGGGGACGAGTACCGAGGCCACCTCCGGGCGCGCGAGCGCGGCCCTCACCGCCTCGACCGTGTGGGCGCGCACGACGACCGGCGTTCCCGCCTCGTGCGCCTCGCGCAGCGGGGCCTCGTCGCTCACGTCCTCGAGGACGAGCGCCCCCTCGACGTCGAGCGTGCCCTCGAGCGCGAGCTCCGGCACGCGGCGGCCGGTCGCGCCGAACCACCTCTCCCTCACAGCTCGACCGACCCCCCGGGCTCGGGCGCCTCGATCACGACTCCGGGAGCGAGCTCGCGCAGTTGCTCCGGCGTGCCCGTGAGCAGCGGAAAGGTGCCGTAGTGGGAGGGCACGCAGCGCTTCGCGCCGAGCAGCTCGAGCGCGAGCGCCGCCTCGCGCGGATCCATCGTGTAGTGGTCGCCGATCGGGAGCACGACGAGGTCGGGCTCGTAGAGCCTCGCGATCAGCGCCATGTCGCCGAACACGCAGGTGTCGCCCGCGAAGTAGATCCGGAAGCCGCTCTCGAGCTCGAGCACGAGGCCGCAGGCCTCGCCCGCGTACGTGCCGTCCGGGCAGCTCGACGAGTGGTAGGCGTTCGTCAGCGTGACCTTGATGCCGTCGACGGTCGCGCTGCCGCCCTTGTTGATCGCGTGCTCGACGCTCTCCGCGACCCCCTTGCCGGCGAGCCAGCCACGCAGCTCGACCTGCGCGACGACGGGACAGGAGTGGCGGCGCCAGAGCTCGATCGTGTCGCCGACGTGGTCGCCGTGACCGTGTGTGAGCGCGATCAGGTCGACGCGCTCGGGCTGCTGCTCGTGCTCGGGACAGCGCGGGTTGCCGGTCAGGAAAGGGTCGACGTAGATGCGCTTGCCGCCCGGGCTGTCGATGCGGAACGCGGCATGCCCGAGCCAGGTGAGGGTGCCGTTCGTAGCCATGGTCGGAGCCTACAAAGGACCGTCCGGTCCGGCGGCGAACATGCGCGCCATGCACCTTCGGCTCGCGACCGTCGCGCTCGTTCTCGCCGGCTTCGCCGCCGACGCCGCCGGCGAGCACGCGCTCGCCTACTACGCCCTCGTCGCCGCCGTGCCGGTGGCCGCGGTCGCAGGCATTCTCGCGCTCGGCGCCATCCTCGACGGCACCGCCGCGGAGCCCGCCGACCGGGCCTCAGCCCTGCTCGCGGCGCTCCTGCTCCCGTGCCTGCTGCTCGCGACGGCGGTGCGCGCGCCGGTCGTCGGCGAGGGGGGGCCGCCGCCGGCCGCGGGCGTGGTCGCGATCCTCTGCTGCCTCGGCGTGGTCGCCCTCCAGGGGCTGGTCGCCGCTGCCGTCGTGGTCGAGCGGGTCCGGCTCGGCGCGCCGGTGCGCGACCGCTGGAACGCCTGATCTCCTACAACGGCAGCGACGCTGCGGCGTCGCGCGCGACGTCGATCAGCGGCTGCACGAAGAAGAACGAGCCGACGGTGACGGCCAGCGCGCCTGCGACCGCCGTCGCGAGCAGTGGGTCGCGCGGGGGCGACCCCCCGGCGACGACCGGCCGCGCTTGGGTGCTCGCCCGCAGGTCGTCCGTGCGCATGTACATCGCCCGCACGACCCCGAGGTAGTAGTAGAGGGAGATCGCGGTGGCGACGACCCCCACGATCACGAGCCAGGTCGAGCCGGCGTCGTAGGCGGCGGAGAAGACGTAGAACTTGCCCACGAAGCCGCCCGTGAGCGGCAGCCCCATGAAGCCGAGCATGAAGACCCACATCGCCACACCGAGGAACGGCCGCTCCCAGCCGAAGCCGGCGAGGTTGTCGAGCGTCGCCGGCGCGCCGAGCTCGCGCTCGCGCGCCGCCACGACCGCGAACGCGCCGATCGACATCGCCGAGTACGGGATCAGGTAGTAGAGGAGGGCGCGGCCGCCGAGCTCGGTGTTCGCCGCGACCGCGATCAGCATGAAGCCCGCGTGCGAGACCGACGAGTACGCGAGCAGCCGCTTCAGGTCGCGCTGCACGAGCGCGGCGAAGTTGCCCCACGCGAGCGAGGCGACCGCCAGCACCGCGATCGCCACGGTCCAGAGGTCCTCCTGCTCGGGAAAGGCGACGGTGAGCACGCGTAGCGTCAGCACGAGCGCGGCGACCTTCGTCGCGGCGGACATGAACGCCGTCACGGAGGTCGGCGCGCCCTGGTAGACGTCGGGCGTCCACATGTGGAACGGGGCCGCCGAGGCCTTGAAGCCGAGGCCCGCGATCACGAGCGCGAGCCCGGCCAGCAGGAGCTCGTCCTCGACCCCTGCCTGCGCGATCGCCGCGAAGCCGAGCTCGCCGGTGGCGCCGTAGACGAGCGCGGAGCCGAAGAGCAGGAGCGCCGAGCCGAAGCTGCCGACGATCAGGTACTTGAGCCCCGCCTCGAGCGAGGTCTCGCGGTGGGTGTCGAGTGCGCAGAGGACGTAGAGCGCGATCGAGAACCACTCCAACCCGAGGAACAGCGTCATCAAATTGGAGGCGGTGACGAAGAACACCATGCCCGCCCCGGCTGCGGCGAGGAGCGCGTAGTACTCACCGGCGTGGTCGCGGCGCCGCTCGCCCCACGAGACGAGCACCGAGAGCGCACCGGCGCCCGCGAGGATCAGCGCGGCCAGTGCGGCGAGGCGGTCGCGGGTCATCGACTCGGCGAGCAGCTCTTCCGGCGAGGCCGTCTCCGCGAAGACGATGCCCGCGAGGACGCCCGCTGCGACGAAGCCCGCGAACGTGACGAAGGCGGCGAAGCCGCGGCTGACCGAGGCGGGGACCAGCACGGAGCCGAGCAGCGCCACCCCCGCCGCGCCGAGGAGCGCCAGCGTCGGCGCGAGCGCGAGCCAGTCGACGTGCGGCGTGTCGATCACGGCGTCGCCTCCACCTGCGCGCCGCTCGCGGGGATCGAGCGCTCCGCGATCGACGCCGGCCAGGCGGAGAGGACGAGGAGCAGCGCGACGAGCGGGACGAGCAGCGCGAGCTCGGGGCCGCGCAGGTCGCGCGGCTCGGCGGCGACCGCCGCCCCGCGCGCGCGGTGGAGCACGGCGGAGATCAGGCGGAGCATGTACATCGCGGCGAGCACGATCGCGCCGGCGCCGATCGCGGCCCACCACCACCCCTCGTCGTAGATCCCCGCGAGGATCAGGAACTCGCCCGCGAAGACGGCCGAGCCGGGCACGGCGAGCGCGATCACGCCGGTGGTCATCAGCAGGGTGGCGAGCATCGGCCGGCCGCGCGCCATCCCGCCGAGCACGTCGAAGTCGCTCGTGCCGCCGGCGCGCAGCTCGATCATGCCCGCCAGCAGGAAGAGCGTCGCGGAGACGAGACCGTGCGCGACCGAGTGCAGGATGGCGCCGTTGACGCCGAGCTCGTTGAGCGAGAAGAGCCCGAGCACGATCAGGCTCATCTGGCCCATCGACGAGTAGGCGACGACACCGCGCACGTCGGGCGCGCGGAAGGCGAGGAGGGAGCCGTAGACGAGGCCGATCGCGGCGAGCACGAGGATCGGCACCTGCAGGTCGTCCACCGGCTCGGGGAACTTGGCGATCCCGATGCGGAGCAGGCCGAAGACCGCCGCCTTCGAGACGACGCCGGAGAGGACGGCCGAGACCTCGGGCGGCGACTCGCGGTACGCGTCGACGAGCCAGCCGTGGAAGGGGAAGAGCGGTGCCTTCACGGCGAACGCGACGAGGAAGCCGAGGAACATCCAGGTGCTGCCGGACTCGCCCGACTCGACGAGGTCGAACGTTCCCTGCGAGAGCCCGAACGCGATGATCGACGCGAGCATCAGCAGCGAGCCGGCCATCGTGTAGATGACGAACTTCGCCGTCGCGGCGACGCGCCGGGGTCCGCCCCAGACGCCGATCAGCACGTACAGCGGGATCAGCATCGCCTCGAAGAAGACGTAGAAGAGGAGCAGGTCCTGGGCCGCGAACACGCCGACGATCGCCCCGGTGAGGAAGAGCATCAGCCCGTGGTAGGCCCGCGCCCGCTCGCGGCCGACCCAGAGGCCGTAGCCGATCGCGGCGGCGCAGACGACCACCGTCAGGCCCGCGAGCCAGAGCGAGAAGCCGAAGAAGCCGACGTGGTAGGAGACGCCGAGGTCGCTGAACCAGCTCTGCCGGTCGACGAGCTGGAGGTCGCCGGCGAAGTCGAAGCCGGCGACGGCGATCGCCCAGAGGACGACCTCGGCGAGCGCGACGAGCAGGGCGAACGCGCCTGCCGCTCGGCCGGGGAGCGGGAGGATCCAGACGAGGAGGGCCGCGACGAGCGGCAGCAGGATCAGCGCGGTCGTCATCGGACGCTCAGGAAGACGACGACGACGACCGCGGCGCCGACCGCGATCGCGAGTGCGTAGCTGCGCAGGTAGCCCGTCTGCGCCTCACCGAGCGCGCCGCCCGTCCGGCGTGCACCGAGCGAGACGCCTGTGATCGAGCCGCCGATCAGCGGCTCCTCGATCCCGCGACGCCACGCCTTCGCGAGCAGCACCGCCGGGCGGTAGAAGACGAGGTCGTAGAGCTCGTCGAAGTAGAACTTGTGCTCGAGCAGGGTCTGCGCGGCGGCGCTGCGCGGCACCTCGCGCGTGCGGGCGCCGTACAGGAGCCAGGCGATCCCGATGCCGGCGAGGCCGAGGACGACCGCCATCGCGCTCGCGGCGAGATCCTGGCCGACCGTGGGCTCGACGAGCGGCTCGGCGACGGTGTGCAGCCAGTCGGCGAACGGATGCCACACGCCCGGGATCTGGAGCAGGCCGGCGACGGCGGCGAGCACGGCGAGGATCCCGACCGGCAGCATCATCGTCCAGGGCCCCTCGCCGTGACCGTGGCGCGTGCGCTCTCGGACGAGGGCCGAACGCTCGCCGCCGAAGACGACGAAGAAGAGCCGGAACGTGTACAGGCCCGTGAGGAGCGTCCCCAGCAGGCCTGCGGCGAGGAGCACGATGCCGTAGCCGCCGCTGGCGAGCGCCGAGGCGAGGATCGCGTCCTTGGAGAAGAAGCCGGAGAGCGGCGGGATGCCGACGAGCGCGAGCGAGCCGATCAGGAAGGCGAGCCACGTCTTCGGCATGACGCCGCGGAGCCCGCCCATCTGCCGGATGTCCTGCTCCCCGGCCAGGTGGTGGATGACGAGCCCGGCCGCCATGAAGAGCAGCGCCTTGAAGAACGCGTGCGTCATCAGGTGGAACATCCCGTTCGCGTACGCGCCCAGCCCGACGGCCACGAACATGTAGCCGATCTGCGACATCGTCGAGTACGCGATCACGCGCTTG
>DASUOK010000003.1:0-12597 GCA_036276675.1 Gaiellaceae bacterium
CGGCCCTTCTACACCGCCACGCCCGCCGATCCGCAGCGGGTGACGCTCCGTCGGCGCTTTCGCACCCAGGGGCGGCGGCTGCTCGACATCGCCGACGAGACCCTCGACGGCACCACGCTCGACGGGGCGAACGTCGGCGACTTCCTGCTCGAGGAGCTGGAACGCGACCGCGAGGCGCACATGCGCGACATCGTCGCGACGATCCAGGCCGACCAGTACCGCCTGATCACCCGCGACCCCGGTCGGCCGCTCGTCGTGCAGGGCGGCCCCGGCACCGGCAAGACGGCGGTGGGGCTGCACCGCGCGTCCTGGCTCCTCTACACGTTCCGCGAGCAGCTCTCGCGGGCGCGCGTGCTCGTCGTCGGGCCGAACCGGACCTTCATGGAGTACGTCTCGCACGTGCTGCCGGCACTCGGCGAGAACGCCGTCGAGCAACGTGCGGTCGCCGACCTCGTCGACGGCGTCTCGCCGACGCTCGCCGACCCGCCGGAGGTGGCGCGGCTGAAGGCGGATGCGCGGCTCGCCGCCGTGGTCGCCCGCGCCGCGGAGCTGAAGCTGGCCGGCGCGCCGGAGGAAGTGCTGCTGCGGCTCGAGGGCGAGTACATCCGCGTGCGCGAGCGCGAGGTGCTCGAGCTCCTGCGGGACGTTCGCGAGGAGCACGGCACGACCGCCGCCGCGCGCGAGCGCTTCCGGATGGCGATCGTGCGCCGGTTCTACGCCGAGTACGGACGGGTGCTCGGCGGCAGTGCCTACCTCGACGGGGAGCAGGTGGAGAAGGCCCTGCGCTCCGGCGGCTACCTCAACCGCGTGCTCGACCGCGCCTGGCCGGCGGTGACGCCGGAGCGGCTGGTGCGCTCGCTCTACACGACGCCGGCCTTCCTCGCGCAGGCCGCTGACGGGATCCTCGACGCCGGCGAGCAGCGCCTGCTGCGACGGCGCGGCCCCGGCTGGAGCGACGGTGACGTGCCGCTGCTCGACGAGGCACACGCGCTCATCGGGCAGCCGCCGTCCCGATTCGGGCACGTGGTCGTGGACGAGGCGCAGGACCTGACGCCGATGCAGCTGCGGGCCGTCGCCCGGCGTGCGCGCGCGGGGGCGCTGACGATCCTCGGCGACGTCGCCCAGGCGACGGGAGCCGTCTCCTACTCGAGCTGGGCGGAGGTGCTGCAGGCGCTGCCCGGCGGCGAGGAGGCGGACGTCGAGGAGCTTCGCCACGCCTACCGCGTCCCGCGCGAGATCATGGACTTCTCGCTGCCGCTCCTCGACCGGATCGCACCCGGCGTCGAGCGGCCCGTCGCCTACCGCACCGGCTCCGCGCCGCCGCTCGTCCGGCGCGTGCCGGAGCCCGAGCTGCTGCGTGTGGCCTATCGCGAGGCCGGGCGGCTCGCCCGCGCGGAGGGCCTCGTGGCGCTGATCGTGCCCGACGAGCTGGTCGAGCCGGCGCTCCTCGAGGACAGTGCCTTCGAGGGCGTCCCCCTGCTGACGGCCCGGCAGGCGAAGGGCCTCGAGTTCGACCACGTGATCGTCGTCGAGCCCGCGCTCCTCGCCGCGCGCGAGCAGGGGCTCCGCGAGCTCTACGTCGCGCTGACGCGGCCGACGCGCACGCTCGTGGTCGTCCACGCCCGCCCCTTGCCGGCGCCGCTCTCGTAGAGTCCGGCCCGTGCCCGAGCTCTGGACACCGGGGATGGCCGGCCCGCTCGACGAGCTCGTCGGGCGCATCCATCGCCGCATCAGGGAGTTCGCGGACGAGCACGGCGTGGAGGCGATGGTGGAGGCCGAGCTGAGCGACGGCTCCCTGCACCGCCTGAAGACGATCTCGGCCGAGCCCGGTTTCGGCTTCGTCACGCTCTCCCCGCACGGCGACGACGAGCCGCGGGTGCTGATCGTCCCGATCGGCGCCATCCGCCAGCTCACGATCGCCGAGTCCGAGCCGGAGCGGCGCGTCGGCTTCTCGCTGCCGACCGAGCCGAGCTAGTTGCTCTGGGCCGCGAGCTCGCCGCCGTGCGCGCGGCCGCGGAGCCGCTCCCACGCGACGAGGAGGCGCGGCGCGGCCGCGAGCGCGACGATGTCGAACCAGACGTAGCCGGCCGCGACGCCGCTCGGCGGGTTGCCGTTCGGGATCCCCGTGCCGGGGATCTCGACCGCCCAGCGCCAGGTGCCGAGCGCCGTGCCGTAGAGCTCGAGCCAGGCGACGACGAGGAAGACGCCCGCGTAGACGGCGGGGGCACGGCCGCGCACCAGGTAGACCGCGAGCAGCAGCGCGCCGAGCGCGCCGCCGACGTCGGCCTGCGGCAGCACGGTCACGCCGGCGACGGCCCACGCCAGGACGCCGACGAGCGCGACGCGAACCAGCAGCCTGCCCGAGCCGGTGGCGCCGGCGCGGCCGGCGAGCGCCGCGCCGGCGAGGTAGACGAGCCCGTGGGCGGGTGGGACGAAGCTCGGCAGGTTCTCGAGGCGGTACGTGTAGACGCCCCAGACGATCGAGCCGAGGATCTCGCCGCACGTGGCGACCGCGACGACGACGAGCGTCTGCACACGCAGCAGCGGCGTCTCGCGGAGGAGCGCCGCGCCGAGCGCGAGCCACGTGAGCGCGCCCAGCACGAGCTGTCCGGGGAGCGCCACCTGCGTGTCGACCGCGAGCAGCACGGCGATGTAGCCGACGATCGCGAGCGCGCGCGTCAACGCCTGAACTGGAGCTCGTGCCAGGAGGGCACGGGCGCGAGCTCGAGCAGCGGCCGGCCGCCGCGCGGCTCCGCGTAGCCGAAATCGCCGCTCTCCTCGTCCCAGGAGACCTCGAGCAGGCCCTCCTTCACGTGCTGGTCGAGCCAGGCGCCGCGGAAGACGAGCTTCCGGAGCCAGTACACGAGCGACTCGCCCTCGAGCAGCCCGACGCGCTCCCAGTGGCGCACGAGGTAGCGCCCCAGCGGGCTGCGCGCGTCGGCGATCCGACCGTCGGCCGCGAGCTCGACGAGGTCGGCGGTTTCGTCCTCGTCGAGGTCGTTCGACTCGATCAGCCCCAGGCGCACCGCGGCGCCCGTGATCCGCTCCTCGAAGTCGGCCGCGTTGAAGCCGAAGCGATAGCCGAGGAACTCGACCACGTAGTCCTCGCCGGACGCGTAGTTGGGCTCGCCCATCGGCCCGAAGGGTACCCTCGTGCCGTGACGAACTGGCGCCTCACGATCCCGATGATCGCCGTCGTCCTCGTCGTCTGGCTCGTCGGGACGTGGATCACCAAGTACTCGCTCGGGGAGATGGCGCTGCTGACGCCGATCGCGATCGCGGCGCTCGGCGCGTTCGCCGCGGTCGTCCTGCTCTGGGCGAAGGTGATCCGCGACTCCCTGCGCCGGCGCCGCGGCGACGAGGCCGCCGGCTGAGCGAGGGGCGCCCGCGAGCTCCGTCCGACGCCGCCCGTAGCGTCGGACGCCGATGCAAAACGGTTCGTGGACGATCGAGAGGTGCGGGCACGGCGAGGTCGCGGCGCTCGCGGCGGCGCTCGGGATCCACGAGATCACCGCCTCCGTCCTCGTCCGGCGCGGCCTCGGCGACGTCGCGGAGGCGCGCGCGTTCCTCGAGGGCGAGCACCCGCCGCACGACCCGCTCCTGCTCGGCGACATGGCCGTCGCGGTCGAGCGGATCCGGGCCGCGATCGCCGCCGGCAGGCGGATCTGCGTCCACGGCGACTACGACGTCGACGGGATCTGCGCGACCGCGCTCGCCGTGCTGGTCCTGCGAGAGCTCGGCGCCGACGTGGAGTGGCACCTGCCGAGCCGCTTCGAGGAGGGGTACGGCGTCTCGGGCGAGACGATCGCCCGGCTCGCGGACGAGGGGTGCGGCCTCCTGATCACCGTCGACTGCGGCATCACCGCGGTCGAGGAGATCGCCGCCGCCCAGGCGCGCGGGCTGGAGGTGATCGTCACCGACCACCACCGGCCGGGAAGCACGCTGCCCGACTGCCCGATCGTCGCGACGCGGCCGTCCGAGTACCCGTTTCCCGAGCTCTGCGGCACCGGCGTCGTCTGCAAGCTCGCGCAGGCGCTCGGCGTCGACGTGGCGCCGCACCTCGACCTCGTGGCGCTGGCGACGATCGCAGACGTCGTGCCGCTTCTCGACGAGAACCGCTCGCTCGCGATCGCCGGCCTGCGCGCGCTCGCGCGCACGCGCCGGCCCGGGCTGCGCGCGCTCATGCGCTCGGCCCAGGTGGATCCGGCGGCGATCGAGTCCGCGTCGGTCGGCTTCCGGCTCGCGCCGCGCATCAACGCCGCCGGCCGGCTCGGCCGTCCCGACGCGGCGCTCGAGCTCCTCCTCACCGAGAGCGACGAGGAGGCGAAGCGGCTCGCCGGCGAGCTCGAGACGCTCAACCGCGACCGGCAGGCCGTGGAGGACCGGATCCTGCGCGCCGCCGTCGCCCAGGTCGAGTCGTGGCCGGAGCGGCAGCGCCGCCGCCGCGGCTACGTCGTGTGGGGCGACGACTGGCACGAGGGCGTGATCGGCATCGTCGCCTCGCGGCTCGTCGAGCGGTTCGGCCGCCCCGTGGTGCTGATCGCGCGGGCGGGGGAGGAGTGGAAGGGCTCCGGCCGCTCGATCCCGGCCTTCGACCTGCACGGAGCGCTCGGTGCCTGCGCCACCCACCTCCGCCGGTACGGCGGCCACCGCGCCGCGGCGGGCCTGTCGCTCGGGACGGAGCAGCTCGAGGCGTTCGCGGAGGCGTTCGGCGCGCAGGCGGACGCCGCGCTCACCGAGGACGACCTGCGGCCGGTGACGCGGATCGACGCGATCGTGCCCGGCTCGGCGCTCACGCTCGGCCTCGCGACGGAGCTCGAGCGGCTGGCCCCCTTCGGGCTCGGCAACCCCGACGTGACGCTGCTCGTGCCGAGTTGCGAAGCGGTGCAGCCCGGCGTCGTCGGCGACGGCAAGCACCTCCGCTTCCGCGTGCGTCACGGCGGCCGCGACGTCGGCTCCGCGATCGCCTTCGGCCTCGGCTCGCAGCTCGACCGGCTGTGCCGCACGGACGGGCAGAGCCCGCTGCGCTACGACCTCGTCTGCCGCTTGAAGGAGAACCGCTGGAACGGCACCGTCGCGCCGCAGCTCGTGATCAGGCGCCTGTTCGACGCCCCCGACGGCTACGAAGAGCTGCGCGCGCACCTGGCAGCGCTCTGGCGGGGCGGCGAGGAGGGCTGGTCGAGCGAGGCCCGCGCGATCTTCGGGGAGCTCGAGCTCGCCGACGGCGCGCGCCGGCAGCTCTACGAGTCCGAGTCGTTCCGGGCGCTGCTCGCGGGCGCGGCCGAGCCGCTACCGCGAGCCGCCTAGCGCCGCCCGCAGCGTCCGGCGCGGCTCGAGCCGGCGCCGCTCGCGCGCGACGTCGTCGAGCGCCGCGAAGGCGCGGGCCAGCCGCTCGGCCCGGCGAAGTCGTCGTCTCCGGCGCAGCATCGGCGTCACCATTCCACGTTGTAACGCGTACTCCTCCGGGGGAGATTCGCCCTCGGGAGCGCGGAGTACACTGAATCCATGGCGGTCCTCGACGCCCAGAAGCACCATCAGGAGCTCGTCGATGAGCTGATCGCCGCGGTCGAGTCGTACTTCCCGGCCGTCGATCGCGAGCTGCTGGCGCGAGCCTTCGCGTACGCCGCCGCGGCCCACGAGGGGCAGAAGCGCCGCTCCGGCGAGCCCTTCGTCCACCACCCCTGGGCGACCGCGAAGATCTGCGCCGAGCTGCGCCTGGACGAGCAGGCGATCGCGGCCGCGCTGCTCCACGACGTCGTCGAGGACACGGAGGTCGACCTCGACGAGCTGCGCGCCGAGTTCGGCGCCGAGATCGCCACGCTCGTCGAGGGCGTGACGAAGCTGACGCGGACGAGCTTCCAGAGCCGCGAGCAGGCGGAAGCGGAGAACTACCGCAAGATGATCGTGGCGATGGCGCAGGACGTGCGCGTCATCCTGATCAAGCTCGCCGACCGGCTCCACAACATGCGCACGATCGAGTACCAGGGCAAGCAGGCGCAGGTGCGCAAGGCGAAGGAGACGCTCGAGGTCTACGCGCCGCTCGCGCACCGGCTCGGCATCCACGCCCTCAAGTGGGAGCTCGAGGATCTCTCGTTCGCGATCCTGCACCCGCGCAAGTACGCCGAGATCAAGGCGATGGTGGCCGACCGGCGCGCCGATCGCGAGGCCCAGGTGGCCAAGGCGAGCGCGATCCTGCAGGCCGAGCTGACGAAGGTCGACATCCCGGCCGACATCTCGGGCCGCGCGAAGCACTTCTACTCGATCTACGACAAGATGGCCAAGAAGGGCCGCGAGTTCAACGAGATCTACGACCTGACGGCCATGCGCGTCACCGTCGAGCGCGGCGGCGACGAGGGAACGCGCGACTGCTACGGCGCGCTCGGCCTGATCCACTCGCTCTGGAAGCCGATGCCCGGCCGCTTCAAGGACTTCATCGCGATGCCCAAGTTCAACCGCTACCGCTCGCTGCACACGACCGTGATCGGGCCCGAGGGAACGCCGCTCGAGATCCAGGTGCGCACGCGCGAGATGCACGAGGAGGCCGAGTACGGGATCGCCGCGCACTGGCTCTACAAGCGTGGCAAGGGCAAGGCCGACGAGGAGTGGCTCACCTGGGTGAAGTCGCTGCTCGACTGGCAGCAGGACGAGGCCGACCCGCGCGAGTTCATGAAGACCTTCCGCACCGACCTGTTCGACGACGAGGTCTACGTCTTCACGCCCAAGGGCGAGGTGAAGACGCTGCCGGCCGGGGCGACGCCGATCGACTTCGCCTACGCCGTGCACACCGACGTCGGCCACAAGACGGTGGGAGCGAAGATCAACGGGCGGATCGTGCCGCTGCACTACCGGCTGAAGAACGGCGACTTCGTCGAGATCCTCACCTCGAAGTCGGGCCGCGGCCCCTCGCGCGACTGGATGTCGCTCGCCGCCTCCTCGCGCGCCCGCAACAAGATCCGGCAGTGGTTCCAGCGCGAGACGCGCGGCGAGACGGAGGCGAAGGGGCGCGAGATGCTCGATGCGGCGCTGAAGGCGCAGAGCCTCCCGTACCGCAAGCTCCAGGGCTCGGCCGTGCTCGCCCAGGTGATCCGCGACACGGGCTTCAAGAAGGCCGAGGACTTCTACCTCGCGCTCGGCTCCGGGAAGCTCCAGACCGGGCAGATCGTGAACAAGGTGCTCCAGCGGCTGAAGACGGACGAGGTCGCGGAGGAGCCCGTCGTCCCGCTGAAGGCGCCGAGGTCGCGCTCGACGGTCGCGGGCGACACCCTCGGGATCAAGGTGCAGGGGATCGACGACGTGCTCGTGCGGATGGCGAAGTGCTGCACGCCCGTGCCCGGCGACCCGGTGCTCGGCTACATCTCGCTCGGGCGCGGGATCACGGTGCACCGCGAGGACTGCCCGAACGTGAAGGCGCTGATGCGCAATCCGGAGCGGTTCACGCCGGTCGAGTGGGACGGCGGCACGACCACGAGCTTCCGCGTCCAGATCGCGGTCGACTCGTTCGACCGGCCACGCCTGCTCGAGGACGTGGCGCGGACCTTCGCCGAGCACGGCGCGAACATCGTCTCGTACGGCGGCGTCGTCGAGGACGGGATGGCGCGCAACTGGTACACGGCCGAGGTGGGCGAGGTGAAGGAGCTGCGGGCGCTCTTGTCGGCGCTGCGCAACCTGGACGCGGTCTTCGACGCGTACCGCGTCACGCCCACGTGATCGTGCGGGGGCCGCGGCTGACGCTCACGGCCCTCGACGCAGACGAGCTCGAGACGGTTCGCTGGGATCCGGCCGACGAGGACGCGCGGGTGTTCTTCGCGGCGCAGCTGCGGGCCGACCCGGCCGCGCGCGGCTGGTGGGCCTGGGTGGCGCGCCTGCCGAGCGGCGATGAGGTGGGGAGCGGCGGCTTCGGCGGCCGGCCCGGCGCCGACCGGCGGCTCACGGTCGGGTATGCCATCCACGAGGAGCACCGCGGCCGCGGCTACGCGACCGAGCTGCTCGAGCTGCTCACCGCGTGGGCGCTCGCACGCCCGGAGGTCGATCGCGTCCGCGCGACGATCCGCCCCGACAACGCCGCGTCGCTGCGCGTGGCGGCGAAGGCCGGCTTCGAGCACACGGGCGAGGTCGTACAGGACGACGAGCACGGGGAGCTGCTCGTCTTCGTCCGCGAGGGGTGACGACGCGTCTCCCGTGGACGTGTCCAGGGGTCAGACCCCGGGACACGTCCGGCGGAGACGGGGCCGGCGGTTAGGCGGCCGCCGGCGGCTCGGTGCCACCACCGAACCGGTAGCCGGACTCGCCGGCCGGGGGAGACTCGTGCGGCGCGCCGCGGAAGCCGGGGCCGCCGCCGTGGCGGCCGGGGCCGCGGAACCTGAAGCCGGTTCGGCTCACGCCCTCGCGGATCCGCGCCTCGAGCGTCTCGAGCATCTCGTCGCGCTGAGCGTCGCTCAGGCGCCCGCTCTCGACGGCCTCGTCGAGCCGCGTCCTGGCGGCGTCGACGAGCGCGTCCACGAGCCCGTCCACCGACTTTCCCTCCGCCTCGGCGACGTCCGCGAGCGACTTGCCGTCGGCGAGCGACTCGCGCAGCTCCGCGGCGGTCACGCCCAGGTAGGACGCAGCCGTGTCGAGCGCGATGCCGCGGGCGTGATGGAGGGCGCCGCCGTGCTTGCCGCCGCGCAGGCCGAGCAGCGGCACCTCGCCGGAGCGGATCCGCTCCTTCAACGCCTCGCCCTGCTCCTCGGTCAGGCGACCGGCGGCGACGGCGTCGTCGACCCGGTTCTCGAGCGCCCCTTCGAGCGCGTCCTCCAGCTTCTGGGCGTCGACGCCGAGCTCCTTCGCCGCGTCGTCGATGATCGCCTGGCTCTCCTGCTGGGGCGTGCCCTGGGTCGCGGCGATGGCGCCGCCGGCGCCGACCACCGCGAGCGCTGCTCCCGCTCCGACGGCCAGCCTCTTGCTCATCCGCTTCATTCGCTGCTCCTTTCGTCTCGTCTCCGGCCGCTACGCGGGCCGGCTCGTGAGGGTCACGTCGAGCTCGAGCTCCTCGCCGCCACGGACGACGGTGAGCACGATCGTGTCGCCGGGGCTCTTCAGGTCGATCACCCGCTGGAGCTCCTCGGCGGTGCGCACTGCCTCGCCGTCGATCTCGGTGATGACGTCGCCGCCCGTCACGAAGACCTGGCCGTCGACGATCCGCTCGCCCGAGCCGGCCTCGAGGTCGGCCTCGGCGGCGGGCGTCCCGGGGCGGACGCTCGTCACCTGCACGCCGACCGGGAGGTCGAGCTCCTCGGCCGCGGACTCCGTCACGGAGGCGACGCCGATGCCGAGGTACGCGTGCTCGACCTCGCCGTCCGCGATCAGCTGGGCAGCGATCTTCGCGACGGTGTTGGACGGCACCGCGAAGCCGATGCCGTCGTTGCCGCCCGTCTCGCTCTCGATCTGCGAGTTGACGCCGACGACGCGACCCTCGAGGTCGAGCAGCGGCCCGCCGGAGTTGCCGTGGTTGATCGCGGCGTCCGTCTGGATCGCGTCGTTGATGGAGAAGTCGTTGGGGGCGGTGATCTGCCGGTGGAGCGCGCTGACGATGCCGGCGGTCACCGTCTGCTCGAGCCCGTACGGGCTGCCGATCGCGACGACGCCGTCGCCGACCTCGAGCTCCTCCGAGTCGGCGAGCTCGAGCGGCTGGAGCACGGAGGCGGGGGCGTCGACCTTCAGGACGGCCAGGTCGGTGGAGGGATCGGTGCCGACGACGGTCGCCTCGTGGGTCGAGCCGTCCGACAGCTTCACCGTCGCCGAGCGAGCGTCGGCGACGACGTGCTGGTTCGTGATCACGTGGCCCTGCTCGTCGTAGACGAAGCCGCTGCCCTGCGACTGTCCCTGACCGCCGAACGACCCCTCGCCGCCGGAGGCGACGGTGATCTCGACGACGGACGCCGCGCTGCGCTTGTAGAGCTCGGCCACGGAGAGGTCGCCGCTCACGTCCGCCACCGGCGCGGCTGAGCCGACGGTGACGGTGCGCGCCGATGGCGTGCCCTCGCCGGCGCCGAGGGCGGCGTACGTCGCCGCGCCGCCGCCGGCGCCGACAAGCGCGGAGGCCGCGATCGCGGCGGCGAGGGTCGAGCGTGGTCGCTTGCGGAAGTCGAGCATCGGGAGTGCCTTTCGTCTCGTGTGGAATCTCTTCGCACAGGAGACCAGCGCTCCCTAAACGGGGCCTGAGATCGGCCTAAGGATCCTCTAAGACCGCGACGGGAGCGGTCTCGATGGGGGTGAGCCGGAGCCGCATGCGCGTGCCGCCGCCCTCCGCCGGCTCGGCGACGACACTGCCGCCGTTCGCCTCCGCCACCTGTCGCACGATCGCGAGCCCGAGCCCCGAGCCGGGCAGCCCGCGTGCCGATGGGGCCCGGTAGAAGCGGTCGAAGACGAACGGGAGGTCAGCGGCGTCGATACCGGGCCCGTGATCGCGCACGCAGACCTCGCCGTCTCGCACGGTCACCTCGATCTCGCCGTCCGGCAGGTTCCACTTGGCGGCGTTGTCGAGCAGGTTCGAGATCGCGCGCTCGATCGCAGCCGGCACGCCGCGCACCATCGTCTCCTCGAGGTGCGGGCGGAAGGAGACGCCCGGGCGGTTCCGCTGGGTGCGCGCGATCGCGTCGGCCGTCGCGAGGTCGAGCCGCACGTCCTGAGGCTCTGCCGGCGCCTGGTCACCGCGCGCGAGCTCCACGAGCTCGGCGATCAGCGCCGTCATCTCGCCGAGCTGCTCGGTGACGTCGTGCAGGAGCTTGCCGCGCTCGCCGGGCGGCAGCGCGTCCGTGCGTGACAGCACCTCGATGTTCGTCCGCAGGCTCGTCAGCGGCGTGCGGAGCTCGTGCGACGCGTCGGCGACGAGCTGCCGCTGGGCGCGCGCCGAGTCCTCGAGCGCGGCGAGCATCGTGTTGAAGGTGGCGGCCAGCCGCGAGAGCTCGTCGCGGCCCCGCTCGTCGATCCGCCGGGAGAGGTCGCGCGTCTCCGTCACGTCCTCGGCGGCGTCGGTGAGGCGGCGAACCGGGCTGAGCACGGCACGCGACACCGCGAGCCCCAGCGCGACCGCCAGCCCGACGCCGCCGAGCGCGATCAGGAGCAGCAGCCGGCTGATGCGCGAGAGCGCGCGATCGACCTCGCCGAGCGGCCGCGCGATCTGCAGCGCGAAGCCTGGCTCGTTCGTCCGCACCGTGTAGATGCGCACGTGGGTGTCCGCCACGTGCGCGTCCTCGAAGAACGACCCCCGGCGGCCGGCCGCGGTCTCGCGGGTGCGCTCGGAGACGGGCAGCGTGATGCTGGCCCCGCGCGGGCGGATCGGCTCGCCCGCCGCGGTCGCGATCTGCACGGTGCCGGCCGCGCCTCCGAGCGGGTCACGGGGGAGCCCCAGGAACGGCTCGCCGGTGTAGGCGTCCTCGCCGATACCGACCCGGGCGACGGCCGCGCTCTTGCGCAGCGCCTCGTCGACCTCGCCGCGCAGCTCGTTGCGCACCAGCACGTAGGTGAGGGCGGACGCGCCGGCGACCGCGACTGCGACGGCCACCGCGACGGCGAGCGTGAGTCGGACCCGGAAGCTCACTGTTCCCGCTCCGATGCCGGCAAAGCCGGCATCTCCGCTCCTGGCGGCTCCGTCAAGCCTACGCCGCCTCGCGCAGCGCGTAGCCGACTCCGCGCACGGTCTGGATCAGCCGCGGCTTGCCGCCCTGCTCCGTCTTCCGCCGCAGGTAGCCGACGTAGACGTCGAGCGAGTTCGAGCCGAAGCCGAAGTCGTAGCCCCAGACGCGCTCGAAGATGACGGAGCGGGTGAGCACCTGGCGCGGGTTGAGCAGGAACAGCTCGAGCAGCGAGAACTCCGTCCGCGTCAGCTCGATCGGGTCGCCGCCGCGGGTGACGATGCGCGTGCCCGGATCGAGCTCGAGATCGGCGAAGCGGAGCACGTCGGCGGGCGCGCCCGTGCTGCGGCGCAGGAGCGCGCGCAGCCGCGCGAGCAGCTCCTCGAGCGCGAACGGCTTCACGACGTAGTCGTCGGCGCCGGCGTCGAGCCCGGCGACGCGGTCGGCGACCTCGTCGCGGGCCGTGAGCATCAGCACCGGCACTCCGCTGCCGCCGCGGCGCAGCCGCCGGCACACCTCGAGGCCGTCGAGGCGCGGCATCGAGACGTCGAGCACGAGCGCGTCCGGAGCGGACCCGTCCAGCTTCAGCCGGTCGAGCGCCTCGGCACCGTCGGCGGCGAGCTCGACCTCGTAGCCCTCGAGCTGCAGCGCCCGCCGGAGCGACTCGCGCACGGCCGCGTCGTCGTCGACGACCAGGATCTTCATGCCGACATTGTGGCGGCGAGCGGGCTAAGAGCCGGCTAAGAACGCGGTTCCCGTCCGATCGAGGGGTGGACGCCGGTTCCGATCCGACTACAACGAGAGCAGGGAGAGGAGCTGCGGATCGCTGCGGCGCCCGCCCACGCACATCCGGGGCGGGCGCGCGCGATCGGGGCTCAGAGGTACGGCGAGGCGAGGAGCGTCACGCGCTCGACGAGGGCGCGGCCGTCGTCGTCGAGCTCGCCGGCGACGTCGAAGCCGTCGGCGGCGACCCGGACCTCCCGGC
>DASUOK010000004.1:0-7752 GCA_036276675.1 Gaiellaceae bacterium
CTGCCGGAACTGGTCGAGGTTGCCGATGTCCTGCCAGTAGCCCTCGAGCACGTGCCCGTAGAGCGGGCGCCCCATCTCGAGCAGCAGCGGGAAGAGCTGCTTCGAGAAGTCGTAGGTCCCCTCCGTCGGCACGTGGCGCAGGACCTCGGGCTCGAGCACGTAGATGCCGGTGTTGATCGTGTCCGAGAAGACCTGGCCCCAGGACGGCTTCTCCAGGAAGCGCTCGATCCGTCCCTCGTCGTCGGTGACCACGATCCCGAACTCCAGCGGGTTCTCGACCGACTTGAGGCCGATCGTCACCGCGGCTCCCTTCTCACGGTGCACCCGCACGAGCTCGCCGAGGTCGACGTCGCAGAGCGCGTCGCCGGAGATGACGAGGAACGTCTCGTCGAAGGCGTCGCGCGCCAGCCCGACCGAGCCGGCGGTGCCGAGCGGCATCTCCTCGACCGAGTACTCGATCGAGAGGCCGAGCGCCTCGCCCGTGCCGAAGTAGCTGCGGATCGCCTGCGGCAGGAAGGCAAGCGTCACCACGACCTCGTCGAAGCCGTGCTGCGCGAGCAGCTCGAGGATGTGCTCCATGCACGGCTTGCCGACGATCGGCACCATCGGCTTCGGCTGGTTGGAGGTCAGCGGCCGCAGCCGCGTGCCCTCGCCGCCCGCCATCACGACGGCCTTCACGCCCGTACCTCGCGGCGCGCGCCGACCACGTACTGCACCGCGGCGAGCAGCGCCAGGCCGAGCGCGACGTAGAAGAGCCACAGCGGCCAGCTCGTGCTCTGCCCGACGACCACGAGCAGCCCCACGGCGAGGTAGAGCAGCCACGTGGCGACCTTGCCGAGCGTGCTGACCTCCAGCTCGTAGTCGGGGGGCATGAGCAGCTTGTACCCACCGACGAGCAAGACGTCCCGTGCCACGATCAACGCGGCCGCCCACCATGGCAGCTTGTCCTCGAGGGCGAGCAGGATGACGGCGGCGTCGATCATGAGCCGGTCGGCGAGCGGGTCGGCGAGCTTCCCGAAGCGCGACTCGACGCGCCAGCGCCGCGCGAGGAACCCGTCCAGCTGGTCGGTCAGCCCCGCGACGAGGAAGATCGTGCCGGCCGCCCAGCTGGAGCCGTCCTCGGCGCGCAGGAACACGACGACGAAGGCCGGGACCAGCACGAGCCGCAACACGGTGAGCGCGTTCGGGAGCTGCGCGAGCGGCGCGGGGACGGCGCGCGTGGACATGCGGTGAGGATAGACCGCCGTCAGCGTGGGAGCCTGTCGGCCGTGGGTGGCCCGGTCGGGATCGGCATCGTCGGGTCGGACGAGTCTACGCTGCCGGTCGTGGAGGGAGAACTGGCGCTGCCCGGCTTCGTCAACACGCACAGCCACACGTTCCAGCGGGCGCTGCGCGGCCGGGCCGCCGGCGGCGACTTCTGGGCCTGGCGCGAGCTGATGCTCGCCGAGGCGGAGCGCCAGACCCCCGCACTCGTGCGCGAGGCGTACGCCGCCTGCTACGCGGAGATGCGCGCCGCCGGCTACACGGCGGTCGGGGAATTCCACTACCTCGGCCTCGACGAGGCGCGGGCGGCAGCCGAGGCCGCCGCGGCCGCCGGGATCGAGCTCGTCCTCCTGCTCGTCGCCTACGCGCGCGGCGGGCTGCCGCGGATGCGGCAAGGCTCGGTGGGCGAGTACCTCCAGGGGGTCGAGCGGCTGCGGGCCGAGGGCCTGCGGGTCGGCGTCGCCCCCCACTCCGTCCGCGCCTGCCCGGCGGACTGGCTCGAGGAGCTCGGCCGCTACGCCGCCGCCGAGAGGCTCCCGCTCCACGTCCACGCCGACGAGCAGCCGCGGGAGATCGAGGAGTGCCTCGCCGAGCACGGCTGCCGCCCGATCGAGCTGCTCGAGCGCACGGGCTGCCTCGGCCCGCACGTCACCGTCGTCCACGCCACTCACGCCGACGGCGCCGAGCTCGACCTGCTGGCCTCCTCCGGCACGACGGTCTGCGCCTGCCCGACGACCGAGGCAGATCTCGGCGACGGGTTCCTCCCCGCGGCGCGGATCGAGCACCGGCGGATCTCGCTCTCCATCGGCTCCGACTCGAACGTGCGGATCGACCCCTTGGAGGAGCTCCGCGAGCTCGAGGGGATCGCGCGCCGGCAGACCGGCCGGCGTGGCGTGTTCGGCACGGAGCGGCTGCTCTGCTTCGGCGCCGACGAGGGGGCGCGCGTGCTCGCGCTCGAGGCCTGGCCGGACATCGAGGTCGACCTGGGCCATCGCTCGCTCGCCGGTGTCGCGAGGGCGGACGTCTTCGACGCGCTCGTCGCCGGCTGCGGCGCCGACGTCCTCCGCTAGCCGACCCGCGCCGCGAACTGCGCGGCCCAGAACGCGGTGCGGTCGAGGTAGGCCGTCTCGGCCGCCGCACCGGTGCGGCCCCAGGCGCCGTCGTAACCCTGGTAGCCGGCGCCGGCTCGGGCCGCTTCGATCTGCGTGCCCTCGTGCCACTCGTTGTAGCTCGTGATCGTCACCACGTCGGCGCGCGCGCGGATCGCCCCCTGCCACATCGAGTCGTAGGTGGCGCCGCGGTGACGCGGACGCAACCGCGTGTCGGGGGTCGCGCGCCGGGCGTCGTAGCCGGGGCCCACGGACGGGGCACAGAGGAGCTTCAGCCGCCGCGCCTGCGCGCAGTAGCGTGGGAAGAAGCGGCCGTCGTAGAGCAGGACGTCGTAGGTGTAGACGCCGTCGAAGCCACCCGCGGCGGCCTTGCCGGGCAGGTTGGTGTTGGCGAAGACCCGCACGCCGTCGAGCCGGGCGTTCAGCTCGCGCCACTCCTCGTCGGGCAGGTCGACCGACGCCCAGACGTAGAAGTCCGAGACGCCGAGCGCACGCAGGTGCTCGACGTCACCCGCGGTCGAGCCGACCGTGCGGCCGGCGTACGGCTCCAGGTGCGCCGCGAGCTCCAGCCCGGCCGCGCGCGCCGCGCCGAGGACGCGTGGCAGACGCTGGTCCTCGACGGATCCCCGGCCCCACCACGAGACGATCACGGTGCCCACCCCGGCGCCGGCGATCTCCTCCATCTGCGCAGCGAGGACGAGCGCATCGGACGACGAGTACGGGCCGCGTGCCGGGTAGTAGCTCGAGCCGACGGCGGCCGGCGGCGCATTGCCGCCCTGCTCCCAGTGCTGGTACGCGCCGTCCTCGGCCGGCGTGCCGAACCACGAGTAGTAGAAGATCGCCGTCCGCGCCGGCGCTGGCGTCCGCGGAGCATCGCCGACGACCTCCGCGTGCGCCGACGCAGCGACAGGAGCCGCAAGGCAGGCCAGTGCCGCGAGCGTGCCGCAGAGAAGCTTCACCGCCGGGCGACTCTACCCGGCGGTGCGGCTGGTTTCTAGACCTTTCAGGAGGATTCGGCGCCCTCGGGCGCTCCCGCAGGCCCCGGCCCGCTGCAGAATCTCCCCATGAGCACGCCGAGGGCGGTGACGGAGCCGTGGCGGCAGGAGGCGGCGGACGTCGCCGAGGCGCTCGGCGCGGACGTCCGCCGTGGCCTGGCAGCCGCCGAGGCGGCTCGCCGGCTCGAGCGCGCCGGACCGAACCGGCTCGAGGAGGCGGAGGTCGTGCCCGCCTGGCGGAAGCTGCTGGCGCAGTTCGCCGACCCGTTGATCTATCTCCTCCTCGCGGCCGTGCTCGTGTCGCTGGTCGCGTGGGTCGCCGAGGGCGCCGAGGGGTTCCCCTACGAGGCCGTCGTGATCGCCGTGATCGTCCTGCTCAACGCCGTGCTCGGCTACGTGCAGGAGGCTCGTGCAGAGCAGGCGGTCGCGGCGCTGCGCCGCCTGGCGGCGGCCACCGCGGGCGTCGTCCGCGAGGGGCGCGAGGAGCGGATCCCGGTCGACGAGCTCGTGCCCGGCGACCTCCTGCTGCTCGCCGAAGGCGACGCCGTCGGCGCGGACGCCCGCCTCGTCGAGGCGTCGTCGCTGCTCGTCGCCGAGGCGTCCCTGACCGGGGAGAGCGAGGCGGTGCTGAAGGACGTCGCGTCGCTCGCCGCACCGGCCGGGTTGGGCGACCGGGTCAACATGGTCTTCAGCGGCACCGGGGTGACGCGTGGGCGCGGACGTGCGGTCGTCACCGCGACCGGCATGGACACCGAGATGGGCAACGTCGCCCGCCTGCTGGGGCGGACGGACGAGCAGCGCACGCCGCTCCAGCGCGAGGTGGCTCTGATCGGGCGCGTGCTCGGGATCGCAGTGATCGTGATCGCCGCCGTCGTCGTCGGCACGATCCTGCTCACGGCCGACATCGAGGAGGCGTCGGACGTCGTCGCCGTGCTGCTCGTCGGCGTGTCCCTCGCGGTCGCGGCCGTGCCGGAGGGGCTGCCGGCCATCCTCTCGGTCGTCCTCGCGCTCGGAGTCCAGCGGATGGCGCGCCGCCGCGCGATCGTGAAGCGCCTCTCGTCGGTGGAGACGCTCGGCTCGGCCTCGGTCGTGTGCTCCGACAAGACGGGCACGCTGACGAAGAACGAGATGACGGTGGTGAAGATCGTGACCGCCTCGGGCGAGGCCGACGTCACCGGCAGCGGCTACCGGCCTGAGGGCGAGCTCCGCGCTGTGGCGGGCCCACTCGACGGGGTGCTGCTCGACGAGGTGCGGGCGGTCATCGCCGGCGGCAGCCTCGCGAACGACGCCGTCCTGCGCGAGGACGGCGGTGAGTGGAGGATCCAGGGTGATCCCACCGAGGCCGCGTTTCTCGTCGCCGAGGCCAAGATCGCCGGCCTGCACGAGGCGGTGCAGGCCCGCTTCGAGCGCGTCGGCGAGGTGCCGTTCACGTCCGAGCGCAAGCTGATGAGCACCGTCGAAGCGGATCTCGCGGGCGAGTTCGGGACGGCCGTCGTCACGAAGGGCGCTCCCGACGTGCTGCTCGGGCGCTGCACCGCCGAGCGCGCCGCCGGCCGGGTCCACCCCCTCACGGGCGAGCGGCGCGGCGAGATCCTCGCCACCGTCGAGCGGCTCGGCGGGCTCGCCCTCCGCACGCTCGCAGTCGCCTATCGACGCCTGCCGCCCGGTGACCCACCGTTCGGTGACGAGTCGCTGGAGCACGAGCTCGTCTATCTCGGCCTCGTCGGGATCATCGACCCGCCGCGTCCCGAGGCGCAGATCTCCATCGCCGAGGCAACCGCCGCCGGCGTTCGCGTCCTCATGATCACGGGCGATCACCCTCGCACTGCCTCGCGTATCGCCGCCGACCTCGGCATCGTCGGGCCGGACGCCCGGGCGCTCACGGGCACCGACCTCGAGCAGCTCGACGCCGAGGCCCTGTCTGCCGCGGTGCGCGAGGTCTCCGTCTACGCACGAGTCGCCCCGGAGCACAAGCTGCGCATCGTCGACGCCCTGCAGGCGAACGGGGAGATCGTCGCGATGACGGGCGACGGCGTCAACGACGCGCCCGCGTTGAAGGCCGCCGATATCGGCGTCTCGATGGGCCTGACGGGCACCGAAGTGACGAAGGAGGCGGCGGACATGATCCTCGCCGACGACAACTTCGCCACCATCGTCGCGGCCGTCCGGGAGGGTCGCGGCATCTTCGCCAACATCCGCAAGTTCCTGCGGTTCCTCCTCTCGTCGAACACCGGCGAGGTGCTGACGATGTTCTTCGGCGTCGTGCTCGCCACGGTGATCGGCCTCGACGAGACGGGTGAGGCGGTGGCCGTCCCGTTGCTCGCGACGCAGATCCTCTGGATCAACCTCCTCACCGACACCGCGCCCGCCCTGGCGATCGGCGTCGATCCGCCGCCCGACGACGTGATGCAGCGGCCGCCGCGCCGGCTGACCGACCGGATCATCGACCGTGAGATGTGGGTCGGCATCATCTGGGTCGGCGTCGTGATGGCCGTCGTGACGCTCGTCGCGCTCGACCTCACTCTCGCCGGCGGCGTCCTCGGCGGCTCGGGCGACGTCGTGGAGGCTCGCACCGTCGCGTTCACGACGCTCGTGCTCGCACAGCTCTTCAACTGCTTCAACGCACGCTCCGACCGCACGAGCGCGTTCCACCACCTCTTCACGAACCGTCTGCTGTGGGGCGCGATCGCGCTGTCGGTGGTGCTCCAGGTCGCCGTCGTCGAGCTCTCCTTCCTCAACGAGGCGTTCGGCACGACGCCGCTGAGCATCGATCAGTGGCTGCTCTGCGCCGGCCTCGCGAGCATCGTGCTCTGGGCCGACGAGGCGAAGAAGCTGCTCGAGCGGGCGTTGCGGCCCTAGCCCTCCGAGTCCTCCCGGGCGCCGCTCCGACCGGGCGCCCGTCCCCGCGGCGGCTGGACGGGCGCCGGCGTCGGCGGCGCCGGCAGCTCGAGCGCCTGTGGCTCCCCGGCGCCGATCGTGAGCGGCTCACCGTGGTGGAGCACGTCGAGCTGCTCGCCCTCGAGGAGCTCGTAGCGAACGCCGTCGCGGCCGATGTCGATGCAGAGACGACGGCCGCGGTAGCGCAGCCGGAAGCGCAGCCGCGTGAGCTGTGCCGGCAGGCGCGGCGCGAACGCGAGCGTCTCGCCGTGGTCGCGCAGGCCGCCGAATCCCGCCACGGCGACGAGCCAGCCCCCGGCCAGCGAGCCGATGTGCAGGCCGCTGTCGGTATTGGCGTTGAGGTCCTGCAGGTCGACGAGCGCCGTCTCGCGTAGGTAGTCGTAGGCGAGGTCGAGGTGGCCGACCTCGGCGGCCATGATCCCCTGGATGCTCGCCGACAGGGACGAGTCGCGCACGGTGATCGGCTCGTAGTAGTCGAAGTCGCGGCGCTTCTGCTCGGCGTCGAAGCGGTCGCCGCAGAGGTAGAGCGCGAACACGAGGTCGGCCTGCTTGACGACCTGGCTCGAGTAGAGGAGGTAGTACGGGAAGCTCAGGAGCAGCGGGTAGTCCTCCGGCGCGGTCGACGCGAAGTCCCACCGCCGGTAGCGCGTGAATCCTTCCGACTGCTGCGTGACGCCGAGCTCGACGTCGAACGGGACGACGGTGGCGGTCGCCGCTTCGCGCCACGAGGCGAGCTCCCGCTCGTCCACCTCGAGCTCGGCGGCGCGCTCCGGATGCCGCTCGGCCGTGTCCGCCGCGGCTTGGAGGTTGCGGGCGGCCATCAGGTTCGTGAACACGTTGTTGTCGACGAGAGCCGTGTACTCGTCGGGCCCGGTGACGCCGTCGATGCGGAACCGCCCCTCCGCGTCGTGGTGGCCGAGGGAGCGCCAGAGCCGCGCCGTCTCGACGAGCAGCTCCAGGCCCGCGCCGTACTCGAACTCGGCGTCGTCGGTCGCGGCGACGTACCGGCGGACGGCGTCGGCGACGGCCGCGTTGACGTGGAACGCGGCGGTCGCGGCCGGCCAGTAGCCCGAGCACTCCTCCCCGCGGATCGTCCGCCAGGGGAACGCGGCTCCGGCGAGGCGCAGCTCGGCGGCGCGTTCGCGCGCCAAACCGAGGGTCGCGCGCCGCCAGAGCAGTGCGTCTCGCGCGGCTTCGGGCGCCACGTACGTCAGCACCGGCAGCGTGTAGGCCTCCGTGTCCCAGAACGTGTGGCCGTCGTAGCCGCGGCCCGTGAGCCCCTTGGCGGGGATCGCGACCTGCTCGGCGCGCGCGGCCGCCTGCACCACGTGGTAGAGGCCGAACCGCAGCGCCTGCTGCAGCTCCGGGTCCCCCTCGACCTCGACGTCCGCGCCGGCCCAGACGTCCTTCAGGTACGTGCGCTGCTCGGTGCAGAGCCCGTCCCAGCCGACGCGCTTCGCCGCCGCGAGCGCCGCGTCGACCTGGTC
>DASUOK010000005.1:0-3639 GCA_036276675.1 Gaiellaceae bacterium
GACCGTCACGAGCAGCAGTGCGAGCCAGGTGTCGAGCACGATCGCCAGGGCGACCGCGATCGTCGCCAGGCCGAAGCCGAGCGCGTAGAGCACGACCAGCGCGGCGCCGATGCCGAGCCCGGCTCCCGCCCCCAGCGCACCTGCCTTCCGCTTCAGCTCGATGCCGGCCAGCTCGAGCTCGAGGCGGGCGAGGGCGCTCGCGTGCTCGGCGACGTTCTTGGCGGCGCCGCCGACGCCGGGCTTGTCGTTAGCGCTTGGGGTGGGCATGGCCTCTCCAGTCGATCAGCTTCGCGAGCACGGTGCCGACGGCGAAGGCGACGCCCGCGACGAGGAACGGATTCGGCCCACGGGCGCGGGTGGCATCGCCGCGCGCGCCGAGCTGCGGCCCGCCCGGTGCGCGCGGTGCGCCGGTACCGGGCTCCTGGTCCTTGGGGGCCCGGCCCTTGGCCCGGGCGACCATCAGCGAGGGCTTCAGCTTGCGCAGGAAGCTCGCGTCGTCCGCCAGCTCGTCGGCCAGCTTCCCGGCCAGCCCGCCCTTCGCGGCGGCGCGGGTCGAGAGCGAGTCGAGCTTGTCCGCACCGCTCTCGACGATTTGATCACCCTTCGTCGTCATCGCTTGGTGGGTGGCTTCTCCCCGGTCGCGACGCGCCAGATGCCCGAGGCCGCGCGGCGGGCGATCATCGTCGCGGCCGCGCCGATCGCGCCGTACAAGCCCATCCAGAGCGCCTTGCGGAGCATGGGCGGGACGTTGCCGGGCGCAGGCTTCGGCAAACCTGGCGCCGCGTAAGCTGCGGTCCATGCAGACCGGCGAGCGCGCCCTCGCGAAGGCGGAGCGGCAGCGGTTGATCGAGAGCGTGATCGCGCGGCGGCGCGTCGGCACCCAGCTCGAGCTCAGGGAGGCGCTCGCGGCCGCCGGGTGCCGCGTCACGCAGGCGACGCTCTCGCGCGACCTGCGTGAGTTGTGTGTGGAGAAGGTGGAGGACGGTCTCGGGCGGCCCCGCTACGTCACGGCCGCGGGCGGCCGGCGCGCCGAGCCGCAGGAGGCGCTGGCGTCCATCCTCGCCCAGCACGGCCGGCGCGTCACCGCCGCGCAGAACGTCGTCGTGATCCAGGCCGAGGTCGGCACCGCGGGCGCGATCGCACGTGCCCTCGACCGGGCGCGTCACCCGCTCGTGGTCGGCACGCTCGCGGGCGACGACACATGCCTCGTGATCGCGCCCGACGCAGCCGCGGCCGCAGAGCTCGCGCGCGAGCTCGCCTGACCTCTACGTGTCGGGGAGGTGGGTCGTGTCGGCGCGGATCTCGGCGCTCGGCGGCACGTGCCCGTGCTCGTCCAGCCGGTCGAAATCGTCGCGCCCGAGGTCGAGCTCCACCCGGCCCTCCGTGATCGCCCGCACCCGCTCGGCGGGCACGTAGCGCGGCGAGCGCAGGAAGCCGGGGGAGACGGCGAGACCGTTGAAGATGTCCTTGTCGGAGTCGCCGATCACATCGTCGACGGAACCGAGCTCGCGACCGTCGCTCCCCGCGACCGTCCAGCCCCTCTCGATCACGAACCACGAGACCGGATCGCTCATACGCTCTTGCCCTCGACGTACCAGACCGGCCCCTGCGTGGCGACGTTGTGGGTGTCGGAGAGCGCGCGCAGGATGCCGACGCGGCCGCGGATGCCCTCCTCGTCGACGCGCTCGAGGCAGCGTCGCGTCATCGGCGGCGAGGTGCCGTAGCCGAAGCGCCGCGCGACGCGGAAGCGGAACGCGACCTTGTCCGGGTCGCGCGTCGGGTTCAGGGGCGAGAGCAGGAGAGCGGTGCGCTGGAGGTAGTCCGTCGAGACCACCTCGAGCTCGCAGAGGAGATCGCTCCAATCGGCCGGCAGGCCGGCGACCGCGACGTCCCAGGCCGCGGCGAGCGTCGGCGTCGCCACCGGCTCGGGCTCCGCCACGTCGCGCTCGCGCGCCGACAGGAGTGCGAGGGTCCCGCCGATCCGCTCGTCGTCGAGCCGGCCGAGCAGCCGTCGGATGGCGTCGGGCCCGACCGCGCCGCCCCCACGGCTCGTCGCGAACACGAGCCCGTCGCCCGAGTGGCCGGGGCTCGCCGGGCCGAGGAGAGCCGCCGCCCGGGTCAGCCGCGACTCGTCCGCGACCGAGAGCGAGAGCCGCGCGTCGCGCCACTCGGCCGGGAGGTCGGACTGGATCCGGCGCCACTGTGCGACGAGGCTCACAGGACCTCAGCTTAAATGAACTCCACATGGCGAAAGTCGAGAGGAAGCCGGAGGTCGGGGCGGCGCTGAGCGACGAGCGCCTGCGCGAGCTGCTGCGCGAGCTGCTGCTGATCCGCCGCTTCGAGGAAAAGGTCGAGGAGCGGTTCCGGGCCGGAGAGCTGCCGGGCTTCCTCCACGTCGCGATCGGCCAGGAGGCCGTCGCCGCCGGTGTGATGGCTGCGCTCGAGCCCGACGACACGATCATGTCGACCCACCGCGCCCACGGCCACGCGCTGGCCAAGGGCATCCACCCGAACCAGCTCATGGCCGAGCTCTACGGGAAGCTCGAGGGCTGCTCGCACGGCTACGGCGGCTCGATGCACCTCTACGACGTCGAGCGCGGGATGCTGGGCGCGAACGCCGTCGTGGGCGGCGGCCTGCCGCAGGTGACCGGCACCGCGCTCGCCTACCAGTTCCGGAAGCAGCCGCGCGTCTGTGTCGGCTTCTTCGGCGACGGCGCCACGAACACGGGTGTCTTCCACGAGTCGCTCAACCTCGCGCAGCTGTGGAAGGTGCCGGCGCTCTTCGTGCTCGAGGTCAACGACTGGGCCGAGTCGACGCCGATGAGCCAGCACTCACCCATTCAGGACATGTCGCAGCGGGCGGTCGCCTTCGGGATGCGCTCGCTGGACGTCGACGGCCAGGACGTCGAGGCGGTCTACGCGGCCACGCGCGAGGCGCGCGAGCACGCCGTCTCGGGCGACGGCCCCGTCCTCCTCGTCGTCCGCACCTACCGGCTCGTCGGCCACTACATCGGCGATCCCCAGGTCTACCGCGACAAGGACGAGCTCGAGGAGCTGCGCGAGACGAAGGATCCGATCGAGCTCCTGCGCGCCAGGCTCGAGGTCTCCGACGACGAGCTCGAGGCGCTGAGCAGCGAGGTGGAGCAGATCGTCGAGGCCTCGGTCGAGTTCGCGAAGGCGGGCACCGACCCGAAGCCCGAAGACGCCCTCAAGTACGTGTATGCCTGAGCTCAGCTACCGCGAGGCCGTCCGTGACGCGCTCGCGTCCGCCATGCGCGAGGACGAGGACGTCTTCGTCATGGGCGAGGACATCGCCGAGATGGGCGGCTCGATGGGCGTGACCCAGGGGATGCTGGACGAGTTCGGGCCGGAGCGGGTGCGCAACACCCCGATCTCGGAGATGGCGATCGTCGGCGCCGGCATCGGCGCCGCGATGCAGGGCATGCGGCCGGTCGTCGAGATCATGTACCAGGACTTCCTCACGCTCTCGATGGAGCAGCTCGTCAACCAGGCGGCCAAGCACCGGACGATGTCCGGCGGCCAGCTGAAGGTGCCGCTGACGATCCGCACGCAGGGCGGCGCCGGCTGGAGCCCTGGCGCCCAGCACGCGCAGCAGGTCGAGGCCTGGTTCGTCCACGT
>DASUOK010000006.1:0-8601 GCA_036276675.1 Gaiellaceae bacterium
GACGTCGTCGGGGAGCTCGAGCCCCTCGTCGGAGACGCCGCCGTCCCGCATCGTCCGGAACTTGAGCATCTCGAAGCGGCGGCCGTCGACCCCGACGCGCACCTGGCGGAAGAGGATCGGACGTCCGAGCGACAGCCAGACGGCGCCGGCGGCCGCGAGGAGCACGGGCGAGACGACGAGCAGGCCCACGGCGACGATGACGCGGTCCAGCGCGTACTTGAGCGTGAACCGCCAGCTGCGCGGGTTGCTCTGGCGCAGCGAGACGAGCGGCAGCGCCCCGATGTGCTCGACCTCGACGTTCGCCGGCACGGCTTCGAACAGTCGCGGCACGAGGGCGACCGGCACGCCGGCGCGGTGGCAGTCGCGCACGATGTCGACGCCGACCGCCGAGGGCGCGGTCGACTCGGTGAGCAGGATCTGACCCACCTCGTGCCGACCGAGGACGAGGTCGGCGTCCCACCGGTCGAAGACGGGCAGATCGTCGTCGTGCGTGCCCGGTGGCAGCGGGTGCGTGTCGAGGTAGGCGATCGGCTGGAAGCCGAGCTCGGGACGCTCCTGCAGGCGCCGCGCGAGGGTGCGGCCGATCGTCCCGGCGCCGACGATCACGGTCGGGATCGCGACCTCGCCCGCCCGCCGGAGGCGCGAGAGGGCGAAGGAGAGCCCGGTCCGCCCGGCGGCGAGATAGACGACCGTGAAGAGCCACTGGTGCACGACCTGGAAGGCAACGGCCGAGTCGCCGCCGGTCAGGACGCGCGCGGTGATGACGGCCATCGCCGCGACGGTCGTCGCGCCGAGCACGAGGCGGAGGTCGTCGACGAGCTCGAGCTTGATGCGGCTGCGGTACATCCCTCGCACCGACAGCAGCACCATCGTGGCCACCGGCAGCGCGAGCAGCCATCCGACCGGGACGGCAGCCGAGCCGGCCAGGCGCACGGCAACCTGCCCGAGCAGCGTCGCGACGCCCAGCATCAGCACGTCGAGCACGAGCGAGAACTCGAGCCAGCGCCGCAGCGTCGCCCGCTCGCGGGTGGCGCGGGCATGCGGGCGCCGCCGCCCCGCGGCGAGAAGCTCGGTTGTCTGCTCGACGACGTTCATTCAGCTCCGCAGCTCCGGCAGGCCGCGGCACGGACGGGCGGAGGCCGCCTCGTCCGTGCCCCGCCGCTGGCCGGTTGCTACTTGCGGGCTCCGGCGCGCACGAGGCCGGCGCCGACACCGGTCAGTGCCAGACCGCCGACCACCAGCAATGCGAGGTCGATGCCGGTGAAGGGCAGCGAACCGGTGGCCTGGGACGCGGGCACGCCGCCGGCCTGTGCACCGGCCTGGCCGCCGGCGACGCCCCCGAGGGAGCCGCCCGCCTGACCGCCGTAGCCGCTGCCGGTGGGAGTCTGCGCGAGTGCCGAGACCGCGAAGACGGCCGCGACGAGAACCGTCGCGGCGAGTGCCGTGAGTGCTTTCAGGTGCCGCATGAGGTTGATCTCCTTCGTTGGACGCCGCTGTTACACCTCTGTCTCCGGCTTGGCCGCCTTTGAAACGAAGGTGGGACAACTTTACAAGTCGCTCAGACGTTGACTGCGTCCGCGCCCCGGCGCGCCCGACCGAAGGAGTAGGTCTAGCGCGAGAGAGAGTGGGCGCGGTCTGCGAACTCCTGCTCGATCTGGCGGCGATCGACGGTGTCGCCGCCCCGGAGCGCCGCTTCCACCTCCGCGAGCAGCGGCTCGCGGGGGTTCAGCCGGCGCGCGGCACGGACGTGCCCGAGCGCCCGCTGGACGCGCCCGGCTTCGGCGGCCGCGAGGCCCAGCTCGAGGTGGGCGAACCAGTTCGAGGGGTTCCGCTCGACGGCCCGCCCGTAGGCGGCCAGCATGCCCGGCACGTCGTCGCGGCGGCCGGCGATGATTCCCGCAACGACGTCTGCGTCGTCCGTGAGCGGGTTCAAGGTGCGTGCGCGTTCGAGGCGGTCCAACGCACGCTCCGGATCGCGCGGCCAGCCGGTCGCCGCAGTTCGCGTCTCCTGCACCGCGAGCCACGGGACGGCGAGCACCGCCGCTGCGACGAGGCCCGCCGGGACGACGGCCGCTCGCACCCCGCTCGACGGCGGGATGGTCCGCACCGCCCCGCCGGTGACGGAGCCGTTGCCGCCGAGCCCGAGCCAGGCCAGGGCGGGGAGGGTGAGGCCCGGGAACGCCCAGAACCAGTCCACCGTCGCGTGGCCGAGCCAGTAGACCGCCGCCACGACTCCGGCGAGCAGGGCCATGCGTTCGAGGACGTCGCGGCCGCGGGCCTTGAGGCACGCGAGCGCCGCCGCACCCAGGAAGACGGCGAACAGCGTCGCGCCGGGCACGCCCGTCTGCGACAGCACCCGCACCTCGAGGCTGTGCGGGTGGAGCGGTTCCTCCCAGCTGCGCCGCTCGCGGACGTAGTCGACGGCGAAGTTCTCGACGCCGACTCCGGTGAGCGGGCGGTCGGCGAAGCGGCCCAGGGCCACGCGCCAGAAGTCGTACCGGTTGCTGCCGAGGCCGCTCGCCAGATGCGACTCGTCATCGGACGGCTCCTGGAGCGCCGTGAAATCGTCCCAGCCGTCGGCCACGCGCTGGACGGGCGAGCCGGTGGCGACCGCCCAGCCGCCGGTGGCGACGACGGCGAGCGCGGCGGTTCCGAGCACGATGGCGGCGCCGCGTCGCGCTGTCGCCGGCGACACCTCGGTGCGCGCGTCGGCGACGGCGAGGAGCCACCCGATCAGCCCCGCTGCGAGCGTCGCCGCCAGCAGGGCGACGAGGGCATCGCGCACCGGTCCGGCCACGCTCGCCTCCGCGAGTGCGGGAAAGACGTCCAGCAGGATCGGGGACACGGCAGCGACCGCTCCGCCGGTCAGCGCGAGGGCGACGACCGAGCGCGCGCGACCCGGGACGAGCACGAGCTGCACGAGGCACACCGCCGCGAAGGCGAACACCGACCCTCTGCTCTGGCACAGCACGGCAGTGCCGAGGAGCGCCGTCGCCGCCCCGGCAAGGATGCCGCGCAGAGGGGGCGGCAGGCTGCGCCGGGCGGCGAGGGTGACCGCGGCCCAGTAGGCGGCCAGGAACAGCGCCGCCGCCGCGTTGGCGTAGCCCGCCGGCTCGGCCAGGCGGCCGCCGATGAAGAACGAGGCGGGGTCGTCGTGCGCCTGCGCCCTCGCCACGGTGGCGAGGGCGATCAGCGCGACACCGGTCGCGTACAGCCCGACCAGCAGGACGGGCAGACCGCGCGGTACGGGCATCAGGGCGAAAAGCGCGAACGCGACGAGGTAGACGAGCGTGCGGTTGGCGCCCTCCAGCGCGTCGCCCTGAACCTCGCTCCACGTGATCGACGCGAAGCACCAGAGGGTGAAGCCGGCGAACGCGCCGAGCGCGACGAGCGTCGTCCGTGGCGGGCGCACGGCGACGCCCGACAGCAGGACGAGCGCGAGCAGCACGAGCAGGGCAAGGCCGACCGGGTACCAGAGCGTCGGCTGGAAGCCGGCGTCGCGGAGGCCGAGCAGGAGCAGGAGCGCCACCGCCAGCACTCCCGGCATCGCCTCCGCCAGCCGTCCGGCGGCCGGCTCCGGCGCGCTAGGTACGCCGTGCATCCGCCGGGCCGAGCGCGGCGAGGCGCGCGTCGTGCGCGAGGAGCGCCCAGAGCCCGCCCGCGATCAGCACCCAGCCGCCGAGCTCGAAGGACTCCTCGACGAGGTAGCGCAGCGTCTCGGGCTTGCCGCTCACCCGCTCGATGAACGACGGGCTGCGTGTGACGACACCGACGACCTCGACGGCCACGGCCGCCACGAGGGAGGCCAGGCCGCCCAGCAGCACGTTCCGCAGCGGCGGCCCGACACGCAGCGCCTCCGCCACGACCAGCACGAACGCCGCGGCGAGCAGAGGTGCCAGGACGACGATCCACATGCGCACGGCGATGTGATCCGGGAAGCCGAAGAGGCCCTCTCCGACCTGTTCACCCAGCCACTCGTGGATGACCAGGACGTCGTCCGCGGCGAAGTACAGGAGGATGGCGGCCAGCGCCCCGAACCGACCGCGCCGGGCGGGGAACCGCAGCGCATGGGCGGCAGCGGCGGCGCCCGCGAGCGCCGTCGTCGCGGCGGTGAGCAGCTGGAAGAGCGACCCTTCCTCGTCGGGGTTGAGGACGTCGGACGCGACCGTGAGGGAGTTGACACCGCCGATCAGCGCCTGCCCCACCGCGGCGACCGCAGCCGTCCAGATCACGGCGCGCGCGATTGTCTGCTCGCGGACGTGGTCGCGCGCGGCGACGCCGCCCGGTCCTGAGGCTGCCGCGCTCGGGTCCATCGGGCAATCCTGGACGTTCCGAGAGGTTCGTAACCTTTCAACCCGCCGACCGGGCGTCGCGGCGACCCGGCGGGCCGCGGGTTCGTCGCGTAGTTAACCCCCACGCCGTTGCGGCTCGGACCCGATACGCCCCCCACCGCCGAGCGCGACGATGGACGCACGCGAACGAAGGTGGTGGAGACCGTGAGCACGGAGCTGATGGACGCGGCGGCTGCGACCTCGGAGGGCCGGCGCGAGCCGCGGACGGGGCCCGAGCCGCCGCTGATCGCGCTCGCCGGAGTCGAGAAGGTGTACCCGCTCGGCCGGATCGAGTACCGCGCGCTGCGGGGCGTCGACCTCACCGTGGCCGCCGGCGAGCTGGTCGCGATCGTCGGCCCGTCGGGGAGCGGCAAGTCGACGATCCTGAACATGATCACCGGCATCGACCGGCCGACTGCCGGCACGGTCGTCGTCGACGGGAGGCGACTCGACGAGCTGAGCGAGGAGCAGCTCGCGGTCTGGCGCGGCGCGAACGTCGGCATCGTCTTCCAGTTCTTCCAGCTCCTGCCGACGCTCTCCGCGCTCGAGAACGCGGTCCTGCCGCTCGACTTCGCGCGCTGGCGCTCGAACCGGGAGCGCTTCGAGCGCGCGCGGCACAACCTCGAGCTCGTGGGGCTCGGCGACAAGGGCGACCACCTGCCCGCGGAGCTCTCCGGGGGCGAGCGGCAGCGGGTCGCGATCGCGCGTGCGCTCGCGTCGGAGCCGAAGCTGATCGTCGGCGACGAGCCGACGGGCAATCTGGACACGGTCACGGCGGCTGAGATGTTCGAGCTGTTCGAGCGGCTGAACGGCGAGGGCAAGACCGTCATGTACGTCACGCACGACCGGGAGCTGGCGGCGCGCGCCCACCGGGTCGTCACGATCCGCGACGGCGTCGTCGTGGACGGCTGAGGCGCGCCGGGATGGTCTCCGCCTCGCTGCGGAAGTCGGTCACCGACCTGTCGCGCCGCCGGGCGCGGACGGCGTTCACCGTCGCGACGCTCGCGCTCGCGGTGGCGAGCATCGCCTTCTTCTCGATCCCGACGCTGCTCGACCGCGCCATGCAGGCAGAGGTGCGCTCCGACCGTCTGGCGGACGTGTCGCTGACGATGCGGCCGCTGGCGCTGACGACCGCGCAGCTGGACGCACTCGCGGCCCTGCCGAACGTGGCGGCGGTGGAGCCGCGCTCGAGCGTCGACACCAGGGTGCTCGTGGGCGAGCGGCGCGCGCCGGCGCGGGTGCTCGGCGTGCGGGACTTCGCCCGGCAGGGAGTGGACGTCGTGCGGGTCGAGTCGGGCGCGCCGCCGGGGCCGGGAGAGGTCCTCGTCGACGTCCAGGACGCGAACGTCGGTCTCTACGACGGTGGGGCGGGGGACACGGTCACAGCCGTCGGCGCCGGTGCGGCCGAGCTGTCCGGCGGGAGCGGCGAGCTGCGCGTGAGCGGCACGGCGCGCAACATCGCCGGCGGCGAGCAGGTGCAGGACGACAACGTGATCGTCCTCTACGCCTCGGCCGAGACGGTGGCGGCGCTCAGCGGAGAGCCCGGGTACGGACGGCTCGCTCTCCGCCTGCGCGACCCGAGCCGGGCGGCCGCCGCCGACACGGTCGAGGCCGTCCGCCGCTACCTCCTCACCGTGCCGGGCTTCGCCGGCTTCGCGAACCTCCCCGAGGTGCGCACCCCCGGCGACTGGCCGGGCAAGGGCGAGACGGAGAAGTTCGCCCAGCTCCTGAGCGTGATCATGGTCCTGGCGCTGCTCTCGGCGCTCGTCCTCATGTCGAGCACGATGTCGACGCTGGTCGCCGAGCAGACGGGCGAGATCGGGATCATGCGCGCCGTCGGCGCCCGGCGCCGCCAGGTTGCGCTCGTGTACGTGAGGACGGCGCTCCTGCTGGGCGCGCTGGGCGCGCTCGTCGGCACCGTGCTCGGCGTCGTCCTGTCGAACCTGCTCGCCCGCTCCTTCGGCACGACGTTCTGGGCGATCGACGTCGGCTTCGGCGTCGACCCGACGGTCCTGCTCGCCAGCGTCCTCGTCGGTGTCCTGGGGCCGCCGCTCGCCGCGCTGCCCGCCATCCGACGCGGCCTCCGCGCCGACCTGCGCGAGGCGCTCGAGTCCACCGGCTCCGCCGTCGGCGCCGAGGACCCCGCCGACCGCCTGCTGCGCCGGGCGCGCTTCCTGCCGCGGGCGCTGCAGATCGGCCTGCGCAGCGTGGGGCGCCGCAAGCGCCGGAGCCTCGCGACGGTGCTGATCGTCGCTCTCGCCGTCGGCAACCTGCTCGCGGTGCTGAGCCTGGCCGCCGCGGTCACCCAGAGCTCGCGCACGTCGTGGGCTGACCACCTCGAGGACATTCGCGTCTGGACGGGCGGGCGCGACCTCTTCGACGCGCGCGCGGATCGGGCGATTCGCTCGACGCCCGGGGTCGCCGAGGTGCAACCGGCGCTCGTCAACACCGTCGCCCTCGACGGCCGAGAGGCCTTCGTGTGGGGCGTGCCGCGCGAGCCGCTCCTTCGCTACCGGCTGTCCGAGGGCCGCTGGTTCAGCGCGGCCGAGGAGCGGGCCCGCGAGCGTGTCGCGGTGATGGAGCGCAACCTCGCCCAGGCTGCGGGCGTCGAGGTCGGGCAGCGGGTCGTGCTCGCCACCGCGGCCGGCCCCGCCGCGTTCCGCATCGTCGGCTTCGCGAAGAACCAGCAGGAGGACGGCACCGTGCTCTACGTGCCGCTGACGACGCTGCGGTCGGTCCTCGACAGGCCGACGGGCGTGAGCACCTACTGGATCAGGACGAGCTCCCCCGAGCACGGCCTCGTCGACCGCACGACCACCCTGCTCGAGGATCGTCTCTCCGCGCTCGGCTACGACGTCGCGACGGAGAGCTCCTATGTCCTCGAGCGGGACGAGATCGCGGCCAACCGGATGCTCACCAGGACGATCGGTCTGCTCGGCTTCCTCATCGTCGCGATCAGCATGGCCGGGCTCGCGAACGCGATCACGACGAGCATCCTGGAGCGCACACGTGAGATCGGCGTCCTCAGGTGCATCGGCGCCCGAGCCCGCGACGTCCGTCGCATCTTCACGACCGAGGGGATCGCGCTCGCCCTGGCCGGCTGGCTGCTCGGCATCCCCCTCGGGTATGCGCTCACCCGCCTGCTCGTCTGGCTGGTCTGGCAGGTCGTCGACGTGCGCATCCCGTTCGTGTTCCCGCTCTGGAACCTGCCGATCGCACTGGCGGGGACGCTCGTGCTCGCGCTGCTGGTGCTGTTCTTCCCGCTGCGCCGCGCCGTCCGCTTCCGCCCGGGCGACGCGCTCCGCTACGCCTGACCGGCGTGCGGCTCAATCGAGAGGAGTCGAGAAGGATGCTCCACCCCGGAACCCAGAGACCGCGCCTCGACTGGCGCCTGCCCCACGTCGACCGTGCTGCGCTCGCCGGCGCGCGCGACCTCGTCTGGCGCGACCGGCGGCTCGGTGCCGCCGTCGCCGTGGGCGTCGCCATCGAAGCCGCCGCCGTGCTCGCGTTGCTGATGCCCCGCGGGCCGATCACGACGACGGACGCGCTGGCGACGATGCTCGCCGGGCTCCTGGTCGGCCTCGTGGGCGGGTTCGCGCTGCGGTCCCGGTGGACGATGCTCCTGGCGCCGCTCGCCTTCGTCGCGGCCTACGAGCTCGTCCGGGTCGGAACCGACGGACCGACCGTCGACGGCATCGGCCTGAGCACCTACGGCCTGATCGCGCTCGTCGTCGGCCGCGGGGCACACGGGATCCTGGCGCTGGTGCCGATGGCCCTCGGCGCGGCGCTCGGCGCCGGCTACGCACGACGCGTCCGCGGCGCGCCGGCCCGTCACGGCTGGGCGCGCGCGCCGCTGTACGCCCGACGCGCGATGACGGCTCTCGTCGCCGTCGGGCTCGTCGCGCTGGCCGTCGCTGTCGCCCGCCCGGCGACCACCGACCCGATTCTCGGCCCCGACGGGGAGCCGCTCGCCGGCAGCATCGCCGAGCTCACGCGCGTCGAGCTCGGCGGCCACGACCTGGCGCTGATGATCCGCGGCCACAGCACCGAGAGCCCCGTGCTGCTCTTCCTCGCCGGCGGGCCGGGCGGCAGCGAGGTCGGCGCCATGCGCCGGCACCTGGAGGCCCTCGAGCAGGACTTCGTCGTCGTCACGTTCGACCAGCGCGGAACGGGCAAGTCCTACGACGCCCTCGATCCGGCCTCGACCGTCACCCTGGACGGCGCGGTCGGGGACACGCTCGAGCTGACGGACTACCTCCGGAGCAGGTTC
>DASUOK010000007.1:0-2357 GCA_036276675.1 Gaiellaceae bacterium
CTCCGGCGGGAGCTCGGTGAGCCGGCGCGCCTCGGCGCCCTCGCCCGTCGCCCGCGCGTCGTCCGGATCCAGCTCGGGCGCGCGGCCGAACGCCTCCTCGTCCAGGTCGAGCCACACGGCCAGCGCCTCGTGGTCGACGTCGCCGACGGCGCGCCACGGCACGACGCGCCGCGCGTGCGCGAGCGGCGGCGCGCCGGCTTCGACCGCCAGCATCAGCTCGCCGCCCCGCTCGAGCAGGGCGGCGACCGTGCCGACGGACGCGTCGTCGGACGTCCGCACGACGTAGTCCTCGATCCCGAACGCCTCTTCCGGGAGGTGGCGGATCTCGTAGGTGAAGCCGGCCGTGGGCACGGACCCCGGGTACCCGGACCCCGGCGCGCTAATCCTCGTCAGCCGGCGGCCTCGGCCCGCCGCAGCCCGCGCAGCGACCACGCGCCGAAGAGCACGATCAGCCCCGCCACCAGCGCGAAGGCCAGCGCGACGTGCACCTCCTGACCGGCCAGCATGCTGCGCACGGCCTCGAGCACGTACGTGAGCGGGTTCAGCGTCGCCACCACCTCGATCCAGCCGGCGAGGAGGGCGAGCGGCACGTAGACGGGCGCGAAGAACAGCGTCAGGAAGACCGGCATCTGCATCACGGGCCCCGCCTGCATCGTGCGGAACCGCATCGCGACGCCGCTCGCCCAGAGGATCCCGCAGACGTTGATCAGCAGCGCGAGCGCATACATCCCGAACACGTCGACAGGCCCGCCGAAGACGTTCATCCCGGCGATCAGCGCGACGACCGTCAGCACGGCCGCCGTCACGGCCCAGCGCGCGACCGACGCGAGCGCGTAGCCGAGCACGATCCCGGTGCGGTTCGGCGCCGCCAGCAGGAGCCGTCGCGCGAAGCCCCCCTCGAAGTCGCGCGCGATCCCGAAGCCGGTGAAGACGCCGCCGAACGCCGCCGACTGGATCAGCACGAAGCAGAACTGGAAGGCCGTGTAGCCGGGCTCGAAGCTGAACCCGGGGACGCGCTCCACCTGCGAGAGCCCGCCGGCGAACGCCGTGAAGAAGAAGAGCGGGAAGACGAGCGACGGGAAGAAGAGCGATGGGTTCGTGAAGACGTTCTTCAGCGTCCGCCACGCGACCCCGCTCGCCACCGGCCAGAGCCTCACGCCCCTGGCCGCCTCTCGCTCCCGCCCGGCAGAGCCGGGCTCCGCGAACGGCTGACGCCGCAGAGCCTCATGTCCGCGCCAGCCGGTCCACGAGGGCCCACGAGGCCAGCAGGAGCGCACAGGCGGCGATCACGATCGCGACCGTGAAGCCGAGCGCGAGCGCCTGCGCGTCCCATCCCGTGATGATCAGGCTGCGCACGAGCTCGAGCAGGTAGGAGACCGGGTTCGCGGTCGCCGCGGCCTGGAACCAGTCCACCTCGATCAGGTCGCGCGGGGCATTCATCGACGAGATGAAGAGGAAGACGAACAGCAACGGGAACAGGCCCTGGATCGCCTCACCCGAGCCGGTGCGCAGGGCGAGGAAGATGCCGAGCGCCCCGAAGCCGACGGACACGAGCGCCGCGAAGCCGAGCAGGACGAGGATGCCGAGCGGGCCGGAGGCGAAGTCGACGCCGACGGCCAGCCCGACGGCGACGTAGAACACCGCCTGGACGAGGCCGAGCACGACGATGCCTCCGAGCTGCCCCGCAATCAGCGCCGAGCCGCGCATCGACGTCAGCGCCAGCCGGTTCAGGAAGCCCGTCTGGATGTCGCGTGCCAGGTCGGTGCCCGCGTTCATCGTCGAGAAGAGGGCGCCCTGGATGAACGGCACGGCGAGGGCGAAGGCGAGGAACGAGTCGGTGGGGAAGCCCGGCAGCCGCGTCGACGAGTCCAGCCCGGCCGCGTTCACCAGCATCAGCATCACCGGGAAGATCAGCGGCGGGATCGCGCTCGCCGGCTGGCGCAGGGTGCGCGTGACCGAGCGAAGCGCGAGCGCGCCGACCTGGCCGGCGACCGCGCTCACGCGGCGTCGGGCTCGGCGGCCGCGTCCGGCTCGTCCGCTGCGCCCTCGAGCGAGCGGCCGGTCTTGGCGAGGAAGACGTCGTCGAGCGTCGGTGCCTGGATCTCGAGGCTGGCGAGGGCGAGCCCGGCCGAGTCGACTGCGCGGACGACCGCCGGCAGGCCCGCGACCCCTTCGTGCAGGCGGACCGCGACCTCCTTGCTGCGGTCGCCGAGCGGCTCGCCGAACTGCGCCAGCACCTGTGCGAGCCGGTCGTGGTCACCCTCCGTCTCCGGGATCGCGTGCACGCTCGGCCGGCCGATCTGCGCCTTCAGCGCACGCGGCGTCCCCTCGGCGACGATGTGCCCGTGGTCGATGAT
>DASUOK010000008.1:0-3151 GCA_036276675.1 Gaiellaceae bacterium
GCGATCGTGCGCCAGCCGAAGGCGTTCCTGATGGACGAGCCGCTCTCGAACCTCGACGCCAAGCTGCGCGTGCAGATGCGCGCCGAGATCTCGCAGCTCCAGACCGACCTCGAGACGACCACGGTCTACGTCACGCACGACCAGGTCGAGGCGATGACGATGGGCGACCGGGTCGCGGTGATGCGCAAGGGCGAGCTCCAGCAGGTGGCGGCGCCGCAGGAGCTCTACGACCGGCCCGTCAACCTCTTCGTCGGCGGCTTCATCGGCAGCCCGGCGATGAACCTGATCGAGGCGACGCTCGAGGACCGCAACGGCGACCTCGTCGCGAAGCTCGGCAGCAACGAGATCCTGCTCGGGCGGGAGACCCGCGCCGCGCGGCCAGGGCTGGATGCCTACGCCGGCCGGCCGGTGATCCTCGGCATCCGCCCGCACGACCTCGAGGATGCCTCGCTCGAGCCGGACGCCGGCGAGCGCCAGCAGCTCAAGGGCAAGGTGACCCTGACGGAGGCGCTCGGCTCCGAGATCATGGTGCACTTCAAGGTGGACGCACGCGCCGCCGCGACCGAGGACGTTCGCGAGCTCGCGCAGGACGCAGGCACCGAGGGCCTCGCCGAGCGCGACAGCGAGAGCGGCGCCACCATGGTCGGCAGCTTCGGGGCGCGCTCGCGCGTTCGCGCCGGTGACGCCGTCGACGTCGCCGTCGACACGCGCGCACTGCACTTCTTCGAGCCCGAGAGCGGGCTGGGTATCTACGACGGAAACGAAAGGGAGGCAACGAGCGCATGACGAAACAGCGGTTCATCCTGCTCGCTCTGCTCGTGGCAGCGCTCGCGCTGCTCGCGGCCGGCTGCGGTGGCGACGACGACGACGACAACGGGGACGCTGCGGGCACGACAGAGGAGACGACGACCGCAGAGGAGAGCGTCTCCGGCTCGATCAACGTCCTCGCCGTCTGGACGGGCGCCGAGGGCGAGGCCTTCCAGGCCGTGCTCGACGGCTTCACCGAGGCCAATCCGGACGTGACCGTCGACTACCAGTCGGCGCAGGACCCGGCCACTGTGCTCTCGACGTCGGTCGAGGGCGGCAACCCGCCGGACGTGGCGGCGCTCCCCTCCCCGGGCATCATGGCCGACTTCGCGGGACGCGGCGCGCTGACGCCGATCGACTTCGCCCGCGAGACGATCGAGGAGAACTACGCCGACGTCTGGCTCGATCTCGGCACGGTCGAGGGCGAGCTGTACGGCCTCTTCTTCAAGGGCGCCAACAAGTCAACGGTCTGGTACAACGTCGACGTCTTCGAGGGCGCCGGCGTCGAGCCGGCCGAGGACTGGGACGGCTTCCTCGCCAACGCCGAGACGCTCGCCCAGAGCGGCACGCCGGCGTACTCGATCGGCGGCGCCGACGGCTGGACGCTCACCGACCTGTTCGAGAACATCTACCTGCGGACGGCCGGCCCCGAGATGTACGACCAGCTGGCCACGCACGAGATCCCGTGGACCGACGAGTCGGTCACGAACGCCCTCACGGAGATGGCGAAGATCCTCGGCGACACCGACAACATCGCCGGCGGCACGAGCGGCGCGCTCCAGACCGACTTCCCGACGTCGGTCACGCGGGTCTTCGCCGACCCGCCGGAGGCGGCGCAGGTGATCGAGGGCGACTTCGTCGGCGGCGTCGTCGCGGCGGAGACCCAGGCCGAGCCCGAGACCGGCTTCAACGTCGCCGGCTTCCCCGACATCGGCGACTCCGACAGCCCGGTCGTCGGCGGCGGCGACGTGATGGTCATGTTCAAGGACAACCCGGCCGCGCGGGCGCTGATCCAGTACCTGGGGACGCCCGAGGCCGCGGAGATCTGGGCCGAGCGCGGCGGCTTCTCGTCGCCGAACCAGAACGTCGACCCGGCGGTCTACCCGGACGACATCCAGCGGACGACGGCGACGGCGCTCGCCGAGGCGGAGGTCTTCCGCTTCGACATGTCCGACCTGCAGCCTGCCGCCTTCGGCAGCGACGCCATGTTCAGCATCCTGCAGGACTTCCTGCGCACGCCAGACGACGTCGACGGCACGGCGCAGAAGCTCGAGGACGCGGCAGCGCAGGCGTTCGGCTAGCCGACGGCCGTCGGAGCCGTTGAGCAGTACCGCGATCAGGCCGGAGTTCCCTCCCGAGGGGGGAGCTCCGGCCGCTCCGCACACGAGCCGCTGGCGCGGTCTGTTGCTGCCGCTCGCGTTCCTGCTGCCCGCCTTCTTCTTCCTCGGCGTCTGGGTCGTCTACCCGACCTTCTCGACGATGTGGCGGAGCCTCTACTCCGACCGGGGCAACCGTTTCGTGGGGCTCGACAACTACGAGCGGATGTTCACCGACGAAGCCGTGCAGACGGCGATCAAGAACAACGTCCTCTGGGTGCTGATCATCCCGGCCGGCGTGACCGCGGTCGGGCTCGTGTTCGCCGTGCTCATCGAGAAGGTGCGCTGGTCGGTCGCGTTCAAGATCGCGGTCTTCATTCCGCTCGCGGTCTCGCTCTTCGCGGTCGGGGTGATCTGGCGGATCATGTACCAGGAGGATCCCGAGCGCGGAGCCGTCAACGCGGCGATCGTGGGCGTACAAGGGATCTTCGGCGATACGGGCGTGCTGTCGTCCGCACGACCCTCCACCGAGGCGATCACCGGCACGCCGCAGGGCGGCCTGACGCTGCAGGAGGCGATCGAGCCGGGCGAGGTGGCGCTGCTCGGCCTCACCGCGATCCGCGCCGACGAGATCCCGGAGGGCGCGGTCGACGCCGTCGAGCCCGAGCCGCTGCAGGGCGGCATCACCGGCGTCGTCTGGCGCGACTTCAAGCCCGGCGGCGGCACACCGGGGGAGGTCGAGAGCGGCGAGCTCGGGATCGCCGGCGTCACCGTCGAGCTGCGCGAGGGCGAGGGCGGCAGCGAGGTCGAGTCGACCATGACCGAGGACGACGGCACCTTCGCCTTCGAGCGGGTCGATTCGGGCACGTACCGGGTGGCGATCGGCGCGCAGACCTTCGCGGAGCCGTTCGAGGGCTTCAGCTGGCTCGGACCGACCCTGATCACGCCCGCGATCATGATCGCCTACATCTGGGTGTCGGCCGGCTTCGCGATGGTGATCATCGCCGCCGGTCTCTCCGCGATCCCGC
>DASUOK010000009.1:0-3716 GCA_036276675.1 Gaiellaceae bacterium
CCCCGGTCGGTCAGGTCGGCCTCGGTCCGGCGCGCGAGCTCGTAGGCGCGGTCGCCGGGGACACCGAAGGCGGTGAGGACGCGCGAGAGGAGCCCCTTCGAGAACGGCGACTCCTCGCCGAGGAAGTCGAGCTCGCCGTGCCGCCGCTCGCTCATGCGGCCGCCTCCCGCGCGAGCCGGAGCAGCTCCTCGTCGAGGCCCGGCCCCGCAGTGTCGGAGCGCACGTCGCTCCCGGCCAGGACGACGTCGATCCCTCGCTCGCGGCCGGCGGCCGCGACCACGTCGATCGCTGCGGCCTTCAGCTCGACGAGGAACACCTCCGCCTCGACCGATTCCAGCTCGCGGCGCAGCAGGCCGCGGTCGGAGAGGCTGCCGGAGACGTGCGTGACCTCGGCGCCGTGCTCGCGCTCCAGGTGCTGCCCGAGGCCGGCGAGGGCGCTCTCGGGCGCCGTCGAGAAGAAGGCGACTCGCCGTCCCGAGACCGGCTCGACCGGACGCGGCCGCAGCGTCGTCGCCACCACCGGCGCCCCGAGCCCGGCGGCACGCTCTCGCAGCTCCTCCCAGCCCGAGCCCGGCTCCGCCATCGTCAGCACGACGAGATCGGAGATCAGGTGACGGTAGTGGTTGAGGTAGCCCGTGACGACCTCCGGGTCCTGCTGCGCGTTGACGACGAGCACGCGCCGCCGCGTCTCCACCGGCGGCAGCGCCGCACCGCTCCCGTCGAAGATGACCAGATCGGGACCGAGCTCGGCCGCCCGGCGGGCGCCCGCGCCGACGTTCGAGGCGTAGACGGCGCCGGCGAGCCCGCCGCCGCAGCGCCGGCAGCCGATCGTGCGGACACCGACGAGGGCGGCCGTCTCGAGGTAGTCCGACGCGGCGTGGCGTCCCGCGTCGGAGAGCGCGAGCAACGCCTCGACGGTCGGCGCCACCTCGGCCACTTCGGGCTCGGACGGGCCACCGCGGCCCATCGAGACGACGACCACCTCGCGGTCGCGCGACAGGAGTTGCGCCGCGTGGGCCGTGATCGCGGTCTTGCCCACGCGCTTCCCGGTGCCCACGATCCCCAGCGACGGGAGCGCGAACGGCTCGAAGGGCGGCGGGTCGAACCGGAAGTCCGCACCGACGTACGGGAGCCCGCGCGCGAGCACGCGGCTGGCGACGGCGAAGCGCTCGCGCGGGCCCAGCACCGGCTCGTCCGACAGGTCGACGACGACCTCGGGCCCGTGCGCCTCGAGCGCCGCCTCGAGCGTCGCGGCCAGCGGCACCCCGTACTCGTCGCCGCCGCGCAGCTTCTCCGTCCCGCCGAGCAGGTGCGCCCCGACGAAGTCGTACGGCAGCTCGGCGAGCGCCGCGCGCACCACGGGCGCGTAGTGCTCGCCGTCGATCAGCGCGACAGCTCTCACGAGCGCGTCGTCACCTCGTCCTCGATCCGCCCCGTGTACTTCTCGTAGGCGAACGTGTCGAGCGAGAACTGGATCAGCCGCTCCTGGCCGTGGAAGGGATGCTTGCGCCAGACGTCGACGTGCGTCCCCGAGACCTCGACGACGTTGTAGCAGGGTCGCGTGTTGCCGCGCAGGCGCAGCGAGGAAACCGTGCCCGTGTTCACCACGAAGAGGTTCTCGAGCCGCCACGCGTACGGCACGTGCTTGTGGCCGGAGAGGACGAGCTGGACGCCGGCGCGCTGCAGGCACTCGATCGTGTCGCCCGCGTCGTAGATGACGTTGCGCTCGCGCCCGGTGCCCGGCACGGGCAGGAGATGGTGATGGCAGACGAAGATGCGGAAGAGCGCCGCGGGCTCGAACTGCTCCTCGATCCAGCGGTACCGGCCCCGGCCGATCTGACCGTGGTCGAGGTCCGGCTCGGTGGAGTCGACGGCGACGACCGTGACGGGGCCGACACGCAGCACCGAGTTGCGGTCGCCGAAGAGCTGCTCGAAGTGCACGTAGCCGACGTTGCGCGAGTCGTGGTTGCCCGGGATGACCACGAGCGAGGGGCACCGGATCCGGTCGAGGTAGCGCTTCGCCTCCTGGTACTCGTGCTTGAAGCCGAAGGTCGTCAGGTCGCCCGAGCAGACGACGATGTCGGGCTGCAGGTCGTTGATCTCGGCGATCGCCCGCTCGAGCAGCCCCGGCACGAAGTACTGCCCGCCGCAGTGCAGATCGGAGAGATGCGCGATCGTGAACGTGTCGGCGGGTGTGTCGCCCATCCGGGCGAAGCATACGAGGCTGTCCGGGACGGTGAGTACCCTGAAGCTCGTGCTCCGGCCATTGCCTCCGTTCAGGGCGTATACCGGAGCGACGCCACCCCGCTTCGCGAACGACGTCGAGCTCGAGTGCGCGAAGATGCTGGACTATTACGGCGTTCCGTGGGAGTACGAGCCGCGGACGTTCGTGCTCGAACGCGCCGCCGACGGGCGCGTGACGAGCGCCTTCACGCCCGACTTCTACCTCCCCGAGCAGGAGCTCTACGTCGAGGTGACCGTGATGCGGCAGGCGCTCGTGACGCGCAAGAACCGCAAGCTGCGGGAGGTGAGGCGGCTCTACCCGGGTGTGAAGGTGAAGCTGTTCTACCGGCGTGACATCGAGCGGCTGGCACAGCGCTACCGGCTGAGGCTCGCATCCTAGGCACGGCGGCCTGATGCTCGAGCAGCTGCGGGCCGCGGGCCATCCGATCGGGGACGTCTATCTCTCGCGGGACGAGATCGCGCGGCGGGTGCACGAGCTCGGGGCGGAGCTGGCGGAGGCGCACGGCGACGGCAACCCCCTGCTCGTCGCGCCGCTCAAGTCGAGCGCCGTCTTCCTGGCCGATCTCTCGCGCGCGCTGCCGATCCCGCACGAGCTCGACTTCCTCGAGCTCGCGGCGTACACCGGCGGTGGGGCCGGCGCAGTCCGGCTGCTGAAGGACCTCGACGTGCCCGTCGCGGGGCGAAGCGTGGTCGTCGTCGAGGACGTCGTCGACACCGGCCTCACCCTCCACTTCCTCACACGCACGCTCGCGCTCCGCCGCCCGGCCTCGCTGTCGGCCGTGACGCTGCTCGACCGGCCCTACAGGCGGCTCGTCGACGACGTGCCCCTCGACCACGTCGGCTTCACCGTCCCCGACGAGCTCTTCGCCGGCTACGGGCTCGGCCTCGACGAGCGGTGGCGCGCGCTCCCCGACCTGCACGTGGTGGTCACGGCGGAGCTGCCGACCGGCCTCGTCACGGACGAGGCTGCGTAGCGTCGGCGCCCGCGGCTAGAGGTAGCCGAGCGGATCGACGGCGCCGCCGTTCACGCGCACCTCGAAGTGCACGTGCGGGCCCGTCGAGTGGCCTGTGTTCCCCGAGTAGGCGATCAGCTGCCCCTGGGCCACGGACTGGCCAACACCGACGGCGATGCTCGTGTTGTGGCCGTACGCCGTCGCGATGCCGTTGCCGTGGTCGACCACGACGAGATTCCCGTACCCGCCCATCCAGCCGGCGACGATCACGGTGCCCGACGCCGAGGCGACGACCGGTGTCCCGTTGCCGACGGCGATGTCGATGCCCTCGTGCATGCGGCCCCAGCGCCAGCCGAACGAGCTCGTGAGCACGCCGTGCACGGGCCACATGAAGCCTGACGACGACGCTCCCGCGGCCGTCCGGGTGGGCGTCGCATAGGCCGCAGCGGCCTGCGCCGCCTGGATCCTCGCCGCGAGGGCGGCGCTCTGCGCCAGCAGGCCCTCCACCTCGTGCAGGTA
>DASUOK010000010.1:0-5988 GCA_036276675.1 Gaiellaceae bacterium
GGGCGAGTGCCGCGCGACCCACCGAATCCGCTGCTCGCCCGCTGGGGCGAGGGAGGCGTCGGCGATGCGGGACCGTTCGGCGGCGGAGCTCATTGCGCTGAATCTAGAGGAAGGATCGAGTGCCTCCGCGCGCGCCCGGCCGAGGCGGGGCGCGCGCGGAGGTGTAGCCCAGCAGTCCGAGCTAGTTCAGAGGTGCTAGATCTTGCGGCGGGACTAGATCTTTCGGCGGGGCCGGGCGGAGCCCCACTTCGAGTTGCGCCGCTTCGACTGGTACACGAGCCGCGGCGGCGCGACCTTCATGCCCTCGCTCGCGTACTGCTCGGTGTGGCCGACCATCCGGGCGACGTGGCTCACCTCGGCCTGCTGCTCGGGCAGGACGAGCGTGATGCCGGTGCCGCTGCGGCCGGCCCTGGCGGTGCGGCCGACGCGATGCACGTAGCCCTTGTTGTCCTCGGGCGGGTCGAAGTTGATCACGTGCGTGATGTCGTCGAGGTCGAGGCCGCGCGCGGCGACGTCGGTGGCGACGAGGGTCGAGACCTTCCCCGACTCGAAGCGCGCGAGCGCGCGCTCGCGGGCGCCCTGCGTCATGTCGCCGTGCATCGCGACCGCCTGCACGTTGGCGCGGGTGAGCTTCTGCACGAGCCGCTCGGCGCCGCGCTTCGTGCGCACGAAGACGAGTGCGAGCCCGCGCTCCTCGGCGAGCAGCTGCGCCAGCGTCTCGACCTTGTTGTCGGCGGTCACCGGGACGAACTTGTGGTCGACGACGCCCTGCTCGTGCTCCGTCGGCAGCGTGCCCTCGTGCCGCACGGGCAACGTCGTGTACTCGCGGGCGAGCTCGCCGACGGGGCCGTCGAGGGTGGCCGAGAAGAACATGGTCTGGCGCTTGCGCGGCAGGCGCCGCACGATCCGGTCGACCTGCGGCTGGAAGCCCATGTCGAGCATCCGGTCGGCCTCGTCGAGGACGAGGATCCGGACGCCGTCGAGCGAGACGGCGCGCCGCTCGAGCAGGTCCTGGAGGCGGCCGGGAGTGGCCACGAGGATGTGCGCCTCCCGCGCCTTCTTCGCCTGCGACGAGATGGTGATGCCGCCGTAGACGGCCGCGACGCTGAGGTCACGCGCGGGCGCGATCGTCTCCAGCTCGGCGGCGACCTGCGCCGCGAGCTCGCGGGTCGGCACGAGGATCAGCGCCGTCGGCAGCGGATCGGACGCCTCGAGCGCCTGCACGATCGGGATCGCGAAGGCGAGCGTCTTCCCCGAGCCTGTCGGCGACTTGGCGAGCACGTCGCGGCCGGCGAGGCCGTCGGGAAGGACGAGGGTCTGGATGCGGAACGGTGCGTGGATCTCGCGCGCGGCGAGCGCCTCCGCGACGCGCGGCGCGACTCCAAGGTCGTGGAAAGACTGCATGTTGTGGTTCGACTCCTTGACTGTGGTGGTCGAGATCCAACTGCCTCGCGACCGCCTCGAACGCCGAGGGAGGAACCGAAGAAGCTCAATCTCACGGGACGACACGGCGCCGTCCGTAGGGCACACGGTAGCAGAGGAGACGGCCGTTCCCGGGGGTACGCTCCGGCCATGATCTCGTTCGCCAGAGGGGCGCCCGCGCCCGAGTGTCTCGCCGTCGAGCTGCTCGCCGACTGCGCGCGGGTGGCGGTGGAGCGCGACCCCTCGGTGCTCGCCTACGGGCCGGGGGGCGGCTACGCGCCCTTGCGGGAGCGGCTCGCCGCGAGTCACGGTGTGGTGCCCGGCCGCGTGATCCTCACGAGCGGGGCGCTCCAGGGAATCGCCTTCGTCTTCGAGGAGCTGCTGGCCGCCCGGCCCGGGCGCGTGCTCGTCGAGGCGCCGACCTACGACCGCCCGCTGAAGCTGCTCGCGCGTCTCGGCGCCGAGGTGGTCGGCCTGCCCATGGACGACCAGGGTCTCGACCCGGACGCGCTCGAACGGGAGCTCGCCGCGGGAGCGAGCTTCCTGTACACGATCCCCACCTTCCAGAACCCGAGCGGCCGGACCCTCTCCGTCGAGCGCCGCCACCGCGTCGTCGAGCTCGCCGCGGCCCACGGCGTCCCCGTGCTCGAGGACGATCCCTACGGGCTCGTCCGCTACGAGGGCGAGCGGCCGCCGTCGCTGCACGAGCTCGGCGACGAGCAGGTCCTCTACACGTCGTCGTTCTCGAAGACGGTCGCACCCGGGCTCCGCGTCGGCTGGTTCGTGCTGCCCTCCGAGCTCGCCGCGCGGGTGGAGGCTCGCGCCGTCTCGACCTACATCTCGCCGCCGTTCCTGCCCCAGGCGGTCGTCTTCGAGCTCCTCGACCGCGGCGCGTTCGACGCGAACGTGGAGCGGATCCGCGGGCTCCTGCGGGGCCGGCGCGACGCGATGCTGGCGGCGCTCGAGCGGGAGCTCGAGGCCCGCGCCGGCTGGAATCGCCCGCAGGGCGGCTACTTCCTCTGGGCCGAGCTGCCGGTCGAGACGCGGCCGTTGCTGCAGCGGGCGGAGGCGGCCGGGGTCAGCTTCGTGGCGGGCGGCGACTTCTTCCCGGACGGCGCCGGCGGCGAGAGGTCGGCCCGGCTGGCGTTCAGCTACGAGTCGTCGTCGGCGATCGACGAGGGCATCTCCCTGCTCGCGTCGCTCGTGTAGCGGCGGCCGTGCAGCTGCGAGAGCAGCACCCCCGCCACGAGGCCGACGAGCAGGGAGAGCAGGATCACCCAGATCAGCGAGGTGGTGGCCGTGGCGAAGATGAAGTTGACGCTGGCCTCGTCGGTGTTGCCGCTCACGAAGGCGATGATGTACGCCGCGAGGAGGATCAGCAGCGCGAGCGTCAGCCAGAGTCGCGGCTGCCAGTTGCGGTGGAAGTCTCGCTCCCGCGCCGCCATCGACCCGCGCGCCGGCGGCTCGGTCGGCGGCTGCTCCGGTGTCGCCATCGGGAGGAGTCTACGCCGCGGCGACCGCGAATCCTGGTGCCGGACGGGGGACGAGACGCGGCTGCGGGGGCGGGATCAGGGCGCCGCTCGTCGCGAGGCGGAACGTCGGGCAGGGGGAGTCGCCGGGAAGCGCACACAACCCCGCGCGGCGGAAATAGCAATCACTACATTTTGCTTCGGATTGCTTGCCCATTGTCCCCTTCGGTCGAGTCTCGTCCCCTCCGGACGTGCGCCATTGTGGTCCCTCCGCATCGGGGCATCAACCCCCCTTTTGGGAGAAAACGCGCAATTTCCGGGTCCTTTCGTACCTGTCGAAAACTGGCGCTAGCTGGCCTTCTCGGGCAGCGTTGCCAGCGCCTGCAACGCCTGTTGAAAACTCTCGACCGCGATCACCCGTAGCCCGTCGGCGTGGCGGCGCGCGACGGCCGCGTTATCCCCAGCCGGAACGAGGAAGACGTCGGCTCCGGCCCGCCGGGCGCCGATCGTCTTCTGCGCGACGCCGCCGACCGGCGCGACGGAGCCGTCGAGCCGGAGCTCGCCGGTCGCGGCGACGCGGCGGCCGCCGTCGACGCCTCCGCGCAGCTCCTCGACGACGTCGAGCGCGAAGGCGAGGCCGGCCGAGGGGCCGCCGACGTTGCCGAGGTCGATCTCGACGTCGATCGGCACGTCGATCTCGGCGAACTGCTCCACTTGGATACCGACGACGGGCCGGTCGGGGTCCTCGGGGCTCGCCGTCGTGCCCACCTCCACCGACCGCGTGCTCTCGCCGGAGCGGACGCGGAGGCGCACCGTCTCGCCGACGTCGCGTCGCGCGATCAGGCGGCGCAGGTCGTCCGGCGTGCGGACCTCGTCGCCGTCGACGCCCACGATGACGTCGGTCGCCTCGAGCTTCCCGGCGGCCGGTGCGTCCGACGCGACCGCGACGACGAGCGCCCCCTCGGGCTCCGAGTCCACCTCGTAGCCGAGCTCGCGCAGCGCCACGGCCGCGGCGATCTGCTGCGACAGGTCCATCGCCTGCAGGTTCCGCTGCCGCCGCTCCTGGAAGCTGGAGCCGGGCGGGACGATCGCGTGCTCGGGCACGACATCGGCGCCCTCCGGGCGGAGCGCGCCGATCTGCTCCTCGAGCAGCGAGGCCTTGCGCACGACGACGTCGACGTAGTAGATGCCGCCCTCGTCGTCCGGGCGCTCGCCCTCGACCTCGACCAGGTCCGCGAGTGGCTTCGCCTCGTCCGGCAGGAGCAGGTAGCTCGACGACGGCGCGAACCAGGCGATCCCGAAGGCGATCGCGAGGAGCGCCACGCCTGCCCACAGCAGGCGGACCGGCTTCAGGAGAGCCCTCGTGTGAGCCCGCCGTCGACGGCGATGGTCGTGCCCGTGAGGTAGGCGGCGCGGTCGGAGGCGAGGAAGGCGACCACGTCGCCGATCTCGCGCGCGCTCCCGAGCCGGCGCAACGGGATCGTGGCGAGGTCGGCCTCGCTCGGGCCGTCGGGGTACACCTCGAGCAGCCGCTCGGTGTCGATCCGCCCGGGCGCGATCGAGTTGACGGTGACGCCGCTCGGTCCGAGCTCGCGCGCCAGCGTCTTCAGCCAGCCGACGAGGCCCGGCCGGACGGCGTTCGAGAGGGCGAGGTTGTCGATCGGCTCCTTCACGGAGCTCGACGTGATCGCGATCACCCGGCCGCGCCCGCTCGCCTCGAGGTGGGGCCGGCAGAGCCGGACGAGCCGGACGGCGGAGAGGAGCAGCAGCGTGACGGCGCCCTCGACCGCCGCATCGGTCACGTCGGTCGCCCGCGTCCTCGGTGGGCCGCCGCTGTTCAGCACGAGCACGTCCACGCCGCCGTGCGCCTCGACCGCCGTCGCCACGAGGCGCTCGAGGTCGGCGGCGACGGTCACGTCGCCCTGGACCGCGACGGCGCCGAGGCGGGCCGCCTCACGCTCGAGGACGTCGCCCCGGCGCGCGAAGATGATCAGGTTCGCTCCCTCGGCGGCGAGCGACTCGGCGCAGCCGAGGCCGATCCCGGCGGACGCGCCGCAGACGATCGCCGTGCGCCCGCGGAGGCCGAGGTCCATGTCGCTAGGTGGTCGTGAGGACGCCGACGACCTCGCGGACCGCGTCCGCGGAGGCGCGCAGCGCCGCCTGCTCGGCCTCGTCGAGGTCGAGCTCGACGATCCGCTCGATCCCGGCCGAGCCGAGCACGGCCGGGACGCCCATGTAGAGGCCGTCGATCCCGTACTCGCCCTCGAGGTAGGCGGTACACGGCAGCACGCGCTTCTCGTCGAGCACGACCGCGTCGACCATCTGCGCCGCGGCCGCGCCGGGCGCGTACCAGGCGGAGGTGCCGAGCAGGTTGACGATCTCGCCGCCGCCCTTCGCCGTCCGCTCGACCATCGCCTCGATCTTGTCGTCGGCGACGAGCTTGCGCAGCGGGACGCCGCCCACGGTCGTGGCTGAGACGACCGGCACCATCTGGTCCCCGTGGCCGCCGAGCACCATCGCGGTCACGTCCTTCACGGACATTCCCGTCTCCCAGGCGATGAAGGTGGAGAAGCGGGCGGTGTCGAGGATGCCGGCCATGCCGAAGACGCGCTCCTTCGGCCAGCCCGAGACGCCCTTCGCCACGTGGCACATCGCGTCGAGCGGATTCGAGACGACGATCACGATCGCGTCGGGGCTGGCCGCCACCACCTGCTCGGTGACGGAGCCGACGATCTTCTCGTTGGTCGTGACGAGGTCGTCGCGGCTCATCCCCGGCTGGCGTGGCAGGCCCGCGGTGATCACGACCACCTGCGAGCCGGCCGATTCCTCGTAGCCGTTCGAGCCCGTCACGCCGGCCTCGTAGCCGAGCACGGCTCCGGCCTGGTCGATGTCGAGCGCCTTGCCCTGCGGCAGGCCCTCCTTGATGTCGACGAGCACGAGGTCGGCGTAATCCCGTCGCGCGAGCTCCTGCGCGCACGTCGCGCCCACGTTCCCGGCTCCGACGACCGTCACCTTCCGTCTCACGGCAGCTCCTCCAGCTTCTGGATGATCGCATCCGCGACCTCGCTCGTCCCGACGGCGGTCGGGTCGTCGCGGG
>DASUOK010000011.1:0-3290 GCA_036276675.1 Gaiellaceae bacterium
CCCGGGCGTGACCAGCTGCAGGTAGGCGCCCATCGCCGAGACGAGCCGCACGCGGACGGCCGTGATCTTCCCGTCCGAGGTCGCGGCGAGCTCGATCTCCTGGAGCGCGTCGCGGCCGTGGATCGTGGCGGTGAAGCCCTCGGAACGGTCCTCGATCCACTTCACCGGCCGGTGCAGACGGCGCGCGAGCGCGAGCACGAGCGCCTCCTCGGCGTAGACGTCGAGCTTCGAGCCGAAGCCGCCGCCGACATCCGGCGCGATCACGCGCAGCCGCGCCTCGGGCACGCCGACGACGCCCGCGAGCGTGAGCCGTGCGATGTGCGGGATCTGCGTCGACGACCAGAGTGTCAGCTCGCCCGTGCCCTGCAGCTCCTGCGCGAGCGCCCCGCGCGGCTCCATCGCGACCGGAATCAGGCGCTGCTGGCGGTAGCTGCGCTTCACGGTCACGTCCGCGTCCGCGAACGCCTGCTCGACCTCGCCCGCGTCGAGCTTCCAGACGAAGCACTCGTTCGTCCCGAGGTCGTCGTGCACGAGCGGCGCGCCGGTGTCGAGCGCCTTCGCCACATCCGCGACCGCGGGCAGCGGCTCGTACTCGACCTCGACGAGCTCCGCCGCGTCCTGCGCGAGTGCGCGGGTCTCGGCGACGACGACGGCGACGCCGTCTCCCACGTGGCGCGCCTCGTCGGAGACGAGCGGGAAGTGCGGCGGCATCCTGATCTCTTCGGTCACCGGCCACGCGCACGGGAGCGAGCCGGCCCACTCTGCGGCGAGCTCGGCGCCGCTGAAAGCCGCGACGACGCCCGGGAGCTCGCGCGCCTCCGCCAGGTCGACGCGCCCGATGCGCGCGTGCGCGTACGGACTGCGGACGACGGCGAGCCACGTCTGCCCGGGCAGGTTGATGTTGTCGATGAACTGGCCGTGGCCGGTGACGAGCTTGCGGTCCTCCTTGCGGAGGACCGCCGAGCCGACGGCGCGGCCGCGGGTCAGGGTCTCGGTCGTTGCCATCGTCCCTCCCTACGCGACGGCGGCCGCGGACTTCACGGCCTCGACGATGTTGTGATAGCCGGTGCAGCGGCAGAGGTTGCCCTCGAGCGCGTTTCGGATCTCCTCGTCGCTCGGGTCGGGGCGTTGTGCGAGCAGGCTCGCCGTCGCCAGCACCATCCCCGGCGTGCAGTAGCCGCACTGGAGCCCGTGGGCCTCGTGGAACGCCTGCTGGATCGGGTGTAGGTCGCCCGCCGAGTCACTGCCTGGGGCGAGCCCTTCGATCGTGGTCACCTCGGTTCGGTCGGCCTGGACGCCGAGGACGGTGCAGGACTTCACCGACTCCCCGTCCAGGAGCACGGTGCAGGTGCCGCACGAGCTCGTGTCGCAGCCGACGTTCGTCCCGGTCAACCCGAGACGGTCGCGGAGGACGTAGACCAGGAGCTCACGCGGCTCCAGGTCGAGCTCGTGACGGACCCCGTTGACAGCAAGCGAGACGCGTCTCATGCCGGCTCTCCTCGTCAGCGGTGGGTGTGCGGCGAGCCTACTCCTCTCTCGTGGCGAACGCCACCATCCGGCCGCCTGCTCTGACGCGCCCGGCCGCGCGCTACCGCCGCGTCCTGAGCGCGCGCTCCATCTGCCGCTTCGCCTCCCGGTCGGCGATCGTGCGCCGCTTGTCGCCCTTGTCCTTGCCGCGGGCGAGCGCGATCTCGACCTTCACCTTCCCGTCCTTGAAGTACATGCGGGTGGGCACGAGCGTCAGCCCCTTCTCCCGCACCTTGCCGAGGAGCGACGAGATCTCGTCGCGACGGAGCAGCAGCTTGCGGTCCCGCGTGGCCTCGTGGTTGGCCAGGTTGCCGTGCCCGTACTCCGCGATCTCGGCCCCGATCAGGAACACCTCCTGCCCGCGCAGGTCGGCATACGCCTGCGCGAGCGTGGCACGACCCTCGCGCAGCGACTTCACCTCGGTGCCGGTGAGCACGATGCCGGCCTCGAAGCGATCGAGCAGCTCGTAGTCGTACCGCGAGCGGCGGTTCTCGACGATCGGCTTGGTTCCGGTGGCTCTGGCCATCGGGCGATTGTAGGTAGCGTGAGGAGGTGACCACCGCGCTCGCCTTCGCAGCGTCAGGCTGGGGGATCGCGATGGCGGTCTCGCCCGTGCTCCAGATCCGCAAGATCGTCCAGCACCGCTCGTCGCACGGGGTCTCGCTCGGGTACATGAGCGTGCTCTTCGTCGGCTTCCTGCTCTGGCTCTCGTACGGGATCGCGCTCGACAACTGGGCGCTGATCGTGCCGAACGTGGTCGCGGCCGTCGTGATCTCGGCCACGATCGTGGTGGCGTACCGCTACCGGCGCCCGCGCGAGTAGCAGCGGTCGCAGAGCGGGAACCAGGGCGCGCAGCTCTGGCCGCAGGACTTGCAGCGCCCGACCGACGGCGAGCGCACCTCCGCCGCGAGCCGCGCGGTCACGCGGGCCGAGGCCGCCTCCTCCAGCGCAGCGGCCCGCTCGATCGTGACACCGCCGACGCCGGGGTACTGGAGCGCGAACCAGCGCAGGATGCTCGCGGTGCGCGCGGCCTGCTCCGCGTCCTCGAGCGACGAGTCGCGCAGCCGCCGCGTGTCGAGCAGCCAGTCGAGGATCGGGCGCTGGGCGCGGTCGCCGGCGACGGCGAGGGCGAGCGTGCCGAGCAGCTCGGCGTTGTCCTCGTCCACCGGTGCGTTGACGAGCTTCCAGGTCTGCTCGACGGAGAGCCGCCGGTTGCGCTCGCGCAGCCGGCGCTGAACGGTGTCCAGCCGCCCGAGCAGCGGGCCGATCGACTCCACCGACAGCCAGCCCTCCCCCGCCCACTGCCGCAGCGCCGCGTTGTGCCACGACCGCAGCGCGGCCGGCAGCTGCACGGGGCTCTCGATCGGCAGGTCCTCCAGGCGCGGGCGGATGCGGGCCTCGTCGACGATGCGATAGCCGAAATGGCCGTCCTCGATCTCCACGTGCGGGACGAGCGCCGACTCGACGAGCGCGGGATCGGCCTGCGCCCACACGATCCCGGTCAGCACGCCAACATGGCCGCGCTCGACGAGGCCGAAGCGGCCCGCGCGACCGGCGATCTGGGCGATCTCCCACGGGTGCAGCTCGCGGCGCTCCTGGCCGTCGAACTTCGTGGTCTCGGCGAAGAGGAGCGTCTCGCACGGGAGATTGACGCCGTGGCCGAGCACGTCGGTGGCGGCGCAGACGTCCGCCGCGCCGCCCAGGAAGCGGTCGATCTCCACCCGCCGCGACGCGAGCGGCATGGCGCCGTAGAGGACGGCGAC
>DASUOK010000012.1:0-5958 GCA_036276675.1 Gaiellaceae bacterium
GATGCGGGCGTCGGGCAGGCCGAGGCGCTTCGCCGCCCCCACGTCGCCGCCGGCGACGAGCTCGCGCTCGGCCGCCCGGATCGAGTCCAGCTCCGCCGCGAAGTACGGGTGGAGGCCGGGGATCTCCGGCAGGTCGGTGCCGCCCTCGAGGCCGTCGAGCGCCTTCAGCAGCGCCTCCGGGAAGGTGCGGCCGAGGCCGAGCGACTCGCCCGTCGCGCGCATCTCGGTGCCGAGCGCCGGGTCGGCGCCGGGGAACTTGTCGAAGTCGAAGCCCGGCGCCTTCACGGCGACGTAGTCGAGCGCCGGCTCGAAGGCCGCGCTCGAGCGGCCGGTGATGTCGTTCGGCAGCTCGTCGAGCGTGTAGCCGACGGCGAGCAGCGCCGCGAGCTTCGCGATCGGGAAGCCCGTCGCCTTCGAGGCGAGGGCGGAGGAGCGCGAGACGCGCGGGTTCATCTCGATCAGGACGAACTCGCCGCTCCCCGGGTCGACCGCGAACTGCACGTTCGCGCCGCCCGTCGCCACGCCGACGGTGCGGGCGCAGGCGAAGGCGGCGCCGCGCAGCCGCTGGTAGGCGTCGTCGTCGAGCGTCTGCTGCGGCGCGACCGTCCAGGAGTCGCCCGTGTGCACGCCGACGGGGTCGAGGTTCTCGATCGAGCAGACGACGACGCAGTTGCCGGCCGCGTCGCACATCACCTCGAGCTCGAATTCCTGCCAGCCCGCGACCGAGCGCTCGACGAGCACCTGGCCGATCGGGCTCGCCGCGAGCCCCGCCTCGATCCGTGCGGCCAGCTCAGCTCTCGTCGCCGCGAGCCCGCCGCCGGTGCCGCCCAGCGTGAAGGCGGGCCGCACGACGGCGGGCAGCGGGCACTCGTCGAGTTGGGTGAGCGAGGTGACGACGACGGAGTCCGGCACCGGCAGCCCGGCCGACGTCATCGCCTCGCGGAAGGCCAGCCGGTCCTCGGCCCGACGGATCGCGGCGACGTCGGCGCCGATCAGCTCGGCGCCTCCCAGACGGCCCGTCTCCGCCAGCTCGACCGCGAGGTTGAGCGCCGTCTGGCCGCCGAGCGTCGGCAGGAGCGCGTCGGGCCGCTCCCGCTCGATCACGGCGGCGACCGTGTCGGCGTCCAGCGGCTCCAGATAGGTCGCGTCGGCCCACTCGGGGTCGGTCATGATCGTCGCCGGGTTCGAGTTGACGAGCACGACGCGGTAGCCCTCGCGCCGCAGCACGCGGCACGTCTGGACGCCGGAGTAGTCGAACTCGCAGCCCTGCCCGATCCGGATCGGGCCGGAACCGACGATCAGGATGCTGCGAAGGTCGGTGCGCTTGGGGCTCACTGGGTCATGCCCATGTGTCGGCTGAGTGCGATGAGCGAGTGCCAGGCAAGGACGCAGGGAGCGTCCATAGCCGAGGCTATGGACGCGACTGAGGACGCCGCATGGCGCCGCGCAGCGTGCTCAGACGGCGCGTGCTGCATGGCGCAGTGAGCCCCTCAGGCATGCGGTCGCGATTCGGTCGAAGAAGGGGAGGGCGTCGTGCGGGCCGGGGGAGGCCTCGGGGTGGAACTGGAGCGTCGCGAAACCGTCGCCCTCGAGGCCCTCGACGGTGCCGTCGTTCAGCGAGACGTGGCTCACCTCGGCCCCGTCTGCGGCCTCGACCGCGTAGCCGTGGTTCTGCGCCGTCACGAGCACGCGGCTCGTCGAGCGCACCCGCACGGGGTGGTTGGCGCCGCGATGGCCGAACGGGAGCTTGTACGTGCGCAGGCCGAGCGCGAGCGCGACGAGCTGGTGCCCGAGGCAGATTCCGAACACCGGCACCGCCCCGAGGAGCGCGCCGACCGTCTCGACCTGCTCGACGAGCTGCGCCGGGTCGCCGGGGCCGTTGCCGACGAGCACGGCGGCGGGGTCGAGCTCGAGCACGGCGTCCGCGTCCCACGTACCGGGCACGACGGTCGCCTCGACCCCTGTGGCCGCGAGCCTCCGCACGATCGAGCGCTTGCAGCCGAGGTCGAGCACGACGACGCGTGGGCCGGTGCCGAGCGAGAACGGCTGGCGCACGCACGCCTCCAGGGCCGGCGCCGCCGAGGCGAGCTCCGGCTCGGCGCGGGCGCGCTCCCAGTCGAGGTGCGGCTCCGCGAGGGCACGGGCATGGAGCTCCTCCGGGGGCGCCTCGCCGAGCGCGCAGCGCATCGAGCCCGCTTCGCGCAGGCGCCGGACGAGCGAGCGCGTATCGACGTCGTCGAGCGCGACGACGCCGCGCGCGGCGAGCCAGGCCGACCAGGCCGGCCGCGCGCAGCGCATCACGACTCCCTCGGTCCAGACCCGCGACGACTCGAGGCGGCCCGCGTCGACGCCGTAGTTGCCGACCAGGGGATACGTGAACGCGAGCACCTGGCGGGCGTAGCTCGGATCGGTGACGGCCTGCTCGTAGCCCGCCATCGCCGTCGTGAAGCACGCCTCACCGGCGGCGGTCCCGGGCGCGCCGACGGCCGTGCCGGCGTAGGCGGTGCCGTCCTCCAGGACGAGGTGGGCCGGTCGGTGCATGGCTGGCATCTTACGCATATTTCTGCATAATAGGCGCATGATCGCCACGACCGTCCTCGGCGCGTCCGGTTACGCCGGCCAGGAGACGCTCGATCGGGTGCTCGCGCACCCCGAGCTCGAGCTCGCCGCGCTCGGCTCCGACTCGCTCGCCGGTTCGCCCGCGCACGCGCTCGACCCGCGCCTGACCGGGCTCGACCTTCCGGCCTTCGTCGCCAACGACGAGGCGCTCGCAGGCGGCGCGGAGCTCGTCCTCTGCTGCCTGGCGCACGAGCGCGCAGCAGCGCTCGAGCCGCCCGCGGACGCCGTCGTCGTCGACCTCTCGGGGGCGCACCGGCTGGCCGATCCGGCCGCGTACGCGGAGTGGTACGGCTTCGAGCACCCGCGGCCGGAGGCGCTCGACGCGTGGAGCTACGGCCTGCCCGAGCTCTCGCCGCCGGAGGGCAGGTTGATCGCCAGTCCGGGGTGCTACGCGACGGCCGTCCTGCTCGCGCTCGCGCCGCTCGTCGGAGCCGTCGACCCGGCGGGCGTCGTCGTCGACGCGAAGTCGGGCGTGTCGGGGGCCGGTCGCGCCTTGCGTGAGAGCTCGCATGCAGGCGCCGTGCTCGACAACGTCACGGCGTATCGCGTCGGCACCCACCAGCACGAGCCGGAGATCGCGCAGTTGCTCGGCTTCGACGTCTGCTTCGTGCCGCACCTGCTGCCGGTGCGGCGCGGCCTCGTGGCCACCTGCTACGTCGAGCCGGCCGCCGACGACCTCCGCGAACGGTTGGAGGCGGCCTACGCGGCGAGCCCGGTGGTGACCTTCCTCCCCGAGGGCGCCGTGCCGGACCTCTCGCGCGTGCAGGGAACGGACGCCGCCGAGGTGGGGCTCTTCTTCGACCGGGCGACGACGCGGGCGATCGTGATCTGTGCGCTCGACAACCTCGGCAAGGGGGCCGCCGGGCAGGCGGTGCAGAACGCGAACCTCGCCCTCGGGCTCGACGAGACCGCCGGCCTGCGCCTGTCGGGCGTGTTGGTATGAGCGTCACCTCCCCGCAGGGGTTCGTCGCCGCGGGCGTGCACGCCGGCATCCGGCGCGAGAGGGCCGACCTCGCCGTCCTGCGCTCCACCTCACCGGCCGTCGGCGCCGCGATGTTCACGCGGAACCGGCTCCAGGCGGCGCCCGTCGCGGTCTCGAAGGCACACCTCGCCGGAGCCGAGCCGCAGGCGGTGGTGATCAACTCGGGCGTCGCGAACGCCGCGACGGGGATCCGGGGCGAGCTCGACGCGGTCGCCACGGCGGCCGAGGCGGGCCGGCTGCTCGACCTGGCCGCCGAGCAGGTGCTCGTCCTCTCCACCGGCGTGATCGGCGTGCCGCTGCCGCTGGAGAAGGTGACGGCAGGGCTCGCCAGGGCCGTGCCCGCACTGGGGCCGGAGGGGGGCGACGAGGCCGCCGCGGCGATCCTGACGACGGACACGAGGCCGAAGACGGCGGTCGTCGCGCGCGACGGCTTCGTCGTCGGCGGCATGGCGAAGGGCGCGGGGATGATCCACCCGGCGCTCGCGACGATGCTGGCGGTCGTGACGACGGACTACCCGCTCACGGCGGGTGAGGCGGATGGGTTCCTGCGGCCGGCGGTGGACGAGAGCTTCAACCGCATCTCGATCGACGGCGAGTGCTCCACGAACGACGCCGTCGTCCTGCTCGCGAACGGCGCGAGCGGCTGCGCGCGCGACGACGCGAGCTTCGCCGCCGCGGTGCGCGAGGTGTGCGCCGACCTGGCCGCGCAGATCGTCGCCGACGGCGAGGGTGCGACGGTGCTGCTCGAGATCGAGGTCGCCGGCGCCGCGACCAGCGCCGACGCGAGCGCGATCGCCCGGCGCATCGCCACCTCGCCGCTCGTCAAGACGGCCGCGTTCGGCCGCGATGCCAACTGGGGTCGTGTGCTCGCCGCGGCGGGCTCGGCGCCTTCGAACGGCGGCTTCGCGCAGCTCGACGAGCGCGTCCTGTCGCTCAGCTTCAACGGCACGTCAGTCTTCGCGGCCGGTGTCCCGACCTCGCACGAGCCGTGCCTGGAAGGCGCCGTGTGCCGGATCGAGCTCGACCTCGGGCTCGGAGCCGGCGCCGCGTCCTACCTCGCCTCCGACCTCTCGTACGACTACGTGCGCATCAACGCGGAGTACCGCTCGTGAGCCTGCTCGTCCTGAAGGTGGGTGGCGGCACCGCCGAGTCGGCGCTGCGGGCGGTGCGGGCGCTCGTGTACCGGGAGCACGAGCTCGTCCTCGTCCACGGTGCGGGGCCGCAGATCACGGCCGAGATGGAGCGCCGCGGCCTGCCCGTGACCTTCGTCGGCGGCCGCCGCGTCACGAGCGCCGCGGCCCTCGAGGTCGTCCGCGCCTCGCTCGGCGCGGTCAACGCCGAGCTCTGCGCGGCGATCGGCCCCCGGGCTCTGGCCCTCACCGGCGGCGTGCTCGAGGCGGCGCCGGTGCCCGGGCTCGGGCTGGTCGGCGACCCGCTGCCGTCCGCTCCCCCGGTCGTCGTCGAGGCGCTCGAGCGCGGCCTCGTGCCGGTGGTCGCGCCGCTCGCGCACGATCCACTGCTGGGGCCGCTGAACGTGAACGGCGACGAGGCGGCCGCCGCGCTGGCGCTCGGGCTCGGCGCGGAGCGCATCGTCTTCGTCACGGACGTCCCGGGGGTCCTCGTCGCCGGTGACGTCGCCCCTGCCATCGGGGCGGACGAGGCCGAGCGCCTCGTGGACGCGGGTGCGTTCGAGGGCGGGATCGTCCCGAAGCTCCTCGCCGCCGCCCGTGCCGCGCGCGGCGGGGTCTCGGCCGAGATCGGCGCCACCGCGATCACGGCGGGGGCGGTGACGGCATGAGCACGACGCAGACGAGCGCGCTGCTCCCCGTCTACCCACCGGTGCCGCTGACGTTCGTCGAGGGCGAGGGCGTCTGGCTCGTCGCTGCGGACGGGCGCCGCTACCTCGACTTCGGCACCGGGATCGCCGTCGTCGCGCTCGGCCACCGCCACCCCGCGCCGCTCGCGGCGGCGCACGCCCAGCTCGACCGGCTTTGGCACGCCTCCAACCTCTTCGGCACCGAGCCCGCGCCGGCACTCGCGCAGCGGCTCTCGGAGCGCTTCGGGGGAGCCGGGGTCTTCCTCTGCAACTCCGGCGCCGAGGCGATCGAGGCCGCGCTCAAGTACGCACGGCTCGCGACCGGCAAGAGCGGGATCGTCGCGCTCGAGGGCTCGTTCCACGGCCGGACCGCAGGTGCCCTCTCCGCCACCGGGCAAGCCTCGAAGCGCGAGCCGTTCGAGCCCCTCCTGCCCGGCGTCCGCTTCGCGCGGGCGAACGACGTCGCCTCGCTCGAGGCGGCGGTCGGTCCGGACACGGGGCTGATCCTGCTCGAGCCGGTTGGGGGCGAGGGCGGCGTGCG
>DASUOK010000013.1:0-8113 GCA_036276675.1 Gaiellaceae bacterium
CGAGCGGGCTGTAGCCGAGCACGAGCTGGAGGTAGAGGGCCGAGAGGAAGAACATCGCGAACATCGCCGCCGACCAGAGGATGCCGACGACGTTGGCGGTCGCGACGCTGCGGAGCCGGAAGAGACCGAGCGGCACGAGCGGCGACGCGACGCGGGCCTCGAGCGCGAGGAAGAGCGCCAGACCGACGGCCGCCGCGCCGAGGAGACCGAGCGTGCGGCCCGACGTCCACCCCTGCTCGTTGCCGTTCACGATCGCGTAGACGGCGACCATGAGCGACGCCGTCACGGTGATCGCGCCCGCCACGTCGAGCCTGCCGCCCCGGCGCTCGCCGCGACCACCGGGCAGCAGCAGGAGGGAGAAGACGATCACGGCCGCCCCGACGGGCAGGTTGACGAGGAAGATCCAGTGCCAGTTGAGCAGGTCGGTGAGGACGCCGCCCGCGAGCACACCGATCGAGCCGCCGCCGGCGGCGACGAAGCCGATCACGCCCATCGCCTTCGCTCGCTCGGCCGGCTCGGTGAAGAGGGTCATGATCAGCGAGAGCGCGACCGCCGCGACGACGGCGCCGCCGATGCCCTGCACGGCGCGCGCGCCCACGAGCAGCTCCTGCGAGGTGGCGAGGCCGCAGGCGAGCGAGGCGAGCGTGAAGAGGGTCACGCCGAGCACGAAGACGCGGCGCTGGCCGTAGAGGTCGCCGAGGCGGCCGGCCAGCAGCATCAGGCCGCCGAACGTGAGCGTGTAGGCGTTCACCACCCAGGCCAGCGACGCCTCGGAGAAGCCGAGATCCTCGCGGATCGACGGCAGCGCGACGTTCACGATCGAGACGTCGAGCACGATCAGGAGGTCGCCCAGGCAGAGCACGAGCAGGGCGAGCCAGCGCGTGCGGGTGTCCATGTTCGCGGTCATCGTGTCCTCCTCGTCGTCGGCATTCGGGGAGGTAGACGGGCGGACCGGGCGGAACTCATCGCCGCCGCCGCCGATGAGTTTTCGGCCCGTCCGGCGTCTCGTCTCGGATGTCCGGCTCCGCGCTGCCGATCGCGTTCGCGATCAACGGCCCGATCGCCCGCGCCGACCTGCCCGGGCTCTGCGACCGCGTCTGCATGCTGCTGGAACGGAGTCGCGCCGGCATCGCGGTCTGCGACGTCGGCGGTGTGGTGCCCGACGCGGTCACGGTCGACGCGCTCGCCCGGCTCCAGCTCGCGGCCAGGCGGCGCGGCTGTCAGGTCCGGCTCCGCCGCGCCTCGCCCGAGCTGCTCGACCTGGTCGCCTTCATGGGCCTGAGCCACGTCCTGCCGGACCGATGAGTTCCCGGGCCGGCTCCCGTTAGCGCGCTCGGGCAATAGGCGCTACGCGTCGAGCCCGGGCGGCAGCCCGAAGAGGGGGAACACCCGCTCCGTGTCGAGGAAGAACGTCAGGCCGACGATCCGGTCGTCCTCGACTTCGAGCACCTGCAAGGCCCAGGGCTCGTAGCCCGCGCCCGTCGCGCTCGGCTTGTACTGCCCGAACGCGGGCGAGCCGTTCGCGGCAGGGGCCGGGACGACCCTGGAGCCGCGGCAGCCCGCTCCAGGGCCGACCCACCAGGTGAGGATGTCGTCGCGGCCGCGAAGCCAGAGGTCGTAGGGCGGCATCGACTGGATCGCGTCCTCGCGGATCAGGGACGTGAGCGCCTCCATGTCGTAGGCCTCGAAGGCGGCGACGTAGCGGTCGAGCAGCTCGGCATCGGCCTCGTCCAGCGCCGGCGACGCAGCCGTGGCGCTCACCTCGCTCGCCTCGAGCGTGGCGCGGGCCCGCTGGAGCGCGCTGTTCACGGAGGCGACGCTCGTCTCGAGCAGCTCCGCCACCTCGCTCGCCTTCCACTTCAGCACCTCGCAGAGGATGAGCACGGCCCGCTGGCGCGGCGGCAGGTGCTGGAGCGCGGCGACGAACGCCAGGCGGATGGTCTCGCGCGCGACGGCGAGGTCGGCCGGATCCGCGTCCGCTGCGACGCGGCTGACCGGGATCGGCTCGATCCAGGTCACCTCGGGCAGCGTGTGCAGGTTCTCCGCGACGGGCTCGCGGCTGGGGCCGAGGTCCATCGGCATGGCCCGGCGCTTGCGCCCGTCGAGCAGGTCGAGGCAGACGTTCGTCGCGATGCGGTAGAGCCACGACCGCACGGCGGCGCGGCCCTCGAAGCGCTCGAAGCCGCGCCACGCGCGGACGAGCGTCTCCTGCACCGCGTCCTCGGCGTCGAAGGCCGAGCCGAGCATGCGGTAGCAGTACCCCGTCAGCTCGCTGCGGTGCTGTTCCAGCCGGAGCTCCAGCTCTCCGGTCGGCGTGGCGGTCGCCGGATCCACGGCGGCCATGCTACGTGGTCGTTCCCGAGCGGGAGGTGCGGCCCTCCGTAGTCCGTCTCGGACTATGCGGAGGGCCGCCGGACGTCAGGCCGCGTCCACGGCCTCCGCGTCCACGGCCTCCGCGTGCCCGGCCACGACGCCGTCGAGGAACCTGCCGATCGCGGCTGCGGGGTGCGCCCCGATGAAGCCGGTCACCGGCCGGCCGTCGACGAAGACGGCGACGGTCGGGATGCTCTGGATGCCGAAGCGGGCGGCGAGCACCTGCTCGGCGTCGACGTCGACCTTCGCGAGCTCGACGGAGCCTTCGCGCTTGCCGACCTCCGCCTCGATCGCAGGGCCGAGGGTGCGGCAGGGCCCGCACCAGGCGGCCCAGAAGTCGACGACGACGGGCAGCTCGCGCGAGCGCTCGATCACGTCGCGCTCGAAGGTGTCGGTGGTGACGTTCACGTGGTTCTCCTTTTCTCGGGGTTTCAGCGGTCGGTGCCTTCGACGAGCGCGGTGAGCACGGCGAGCTGTGCCTGCACGGAGCCGCAGACCTGCTCGCAGAGACCGAGCACGCCCTCGTCGACGATGCGGTAGAGGACCCGGTTGCCGTCCTTGCGGCGCCCGAGGATGCCGACGTCGGCCAGCACGGTGAGGTGCTTGGAGACGTTCTGCTGCGAGCCGCCGAGCTGCGCCGCCAGGTCACCGACGCTCGCCTCTCCGTCACGGAGCCGGTCGAGCAGCCGGACGCGCATCGGCTCCGCGATGGCGCGGAAGCGGCGGGCGATCAGCTCGGCGAGGTCGTCGGGCAGGGGGTGCGGCAGGGGCATCGTCTTTCCATCTCCTCTACAACGATTTGTTTGTATAGTAGTCGAAGGTCGGATCCCCCGCAAGCCGAGCCAAGGAGCAGCACGTGAGCGTCGTCGAAGCACCTGCAGCACCCGCCATCCCGGAGCCCGGGCCGGTCGTCGTCGGCCCGATCGGCCGCCTCGGCCGCTGGGCCGCAGACCACCTCCGTCTCGTCGCGGTCGCCTGGGCGCTCGTCGCCGCCGGACTGGCGGTCTTCGCCCCCAGCGTCGAGCACGTGCTCTCGGGCGCCGGCTGGCAGGCGAACGGCTCGGAGTCGGTGGAGGTGCGCGCGCTCGTCGAGCGCGAGTTCGCCGGCCTCTCCAGCTCCGCCCCGACCGTCGTGCTCCACTCCCCCACCCTGACCGCGGACGCGCCGGCGTTCCGCGCCGCCGTCGCGGGCGTCGAGCGGGTGCTCCGCTCCGACGATCGCATCACGGCGGTCGTGCCACCTCGCGCCGGCGAGACGATCTCGGCCGACGGGCACACCGCGCTCGTCGTCGGCGGCGCCGCGGGCGACCCGACCGAGATGGTCGCCGCGGCCGGCGACCTGAAGCCGCAGCTCGAGGCCGTCGCGACCGGGGACGTGACCGTCAGCCTCACCGGCGCCTCCGGCATGTGGAGCGACTTCAACGAGGCGAACCGCTCGGCGATGCTGAAGTCGGAGCTCCTCTCGTGGCCCGTGACGCTCGCGATCCTCGTGCTCGCCTTCGGCTCGCTCGTGGCGGCGGGCCTGCCGCTCCTGCTGACGATCCTCGGCCTGCTCGCCTCCGCCGGCCTGCTGGCGCTGCTGACGAACGGCTTCGACATCTCGATCTGGGCGATGAACTTCGCGCTGATGTTCGCGCTCGCGCTCGGGGTCGACTACGCCCTCTTCGTCGTCCACCGCTTCCGCGGCGCCTTCTTCGGCTCGAAGCTCTCTGCGCGAGACGCCGTCGCGGTCACGATGGACACGGCCGGGAAGGCGGTGCTCTTCTCCGGTCTCACCGTGTTCGTGTCCCTGTCGGCCGTGCTGCTGGTGCCGAGCCCGGCCTTCCGCTCGATGGCGCTCGGGATCATGCTCAGCGTCGCGTTCGTGCTGGCGGCGACGCTGACGCTCCTCCCCGCCCTGCTCGCGAAGCTCGGGCCGCGGGTCGACGCCCTCGCGCTGCGCTGGGTGCACTCGGGCGAGCACCGGTCGCCTCGCTTCGCGCGCTGGGGCGAGCGGCTGTGGCGCCGCCCGCTCCTCTACGGCGCAGCGGCGACGCTCGCGCTCGTCCTGCTCGCCCTGCCGGTGCTCGGGTTGAAGACGGGCATGCCGTCGATCACCGTGGTGCCCGAGGACGACGGCTCGCGCGTCGGCTACGAGCAGGTGCAGGCGGCGTTCGGCCCCGGCGCCCCGGGCACGCTCCAGATCGTCGCTCCCGCAGCGCAGGCCGAGGCTGCGGCAGCCGTGGCGGCGGCCGACGCCGGCATCGCGGCCGTGGCGCCGTCGCAGCAGGGGGAGAACGGCCTCGTGCTCGTCGGAGCCACGCCGGCCGCCGACCCGTCGAGCGACGAGGTCGGCGCCACGATCGACCGCCTGCGCTCGGCGCTGCCCGACGGCGCGCTCGTGGGCGGCGCGGCGGCCGAGAACCACGACCTCGAGGCGGCCCTCGCGGCGAAGACGCCGCTCGTGATCGGGATCGTGCTCGTCCTCGGCTTCCTGCTCCTCCTCGTCGCGCTGCAGGCGCCGCTGATCGCAGCCCTCGGCGTCCTCACGAACCTGCTCGCCACCGGCGCTGCCTTCGGCGTCGGGCGCCTGATCTTCCAGGACGGTCACGGCGCGGGCCTGCTCGGCTTCGAGTCGCAGGGCTACATGGACGCCTGGGCGCCCGTGTTCTTCTTCGCGATGGTCTTCGCGATCTCGATGGACTACACCGTGTTCCTGCTCTCGTCGGCGAAGGAGCACTACGACCGCTCGGGCGACGCGCACGAGGCGGCCGTCGGCGGCCTCGCCCACTCCGGCCGCGTCATCTTCGCCGCGGCGGCGGTGATGGTCGCCGTCTTCTTCACCTTCGCCCTGTCGGGGCCGCTGCCGCCGAAGGAGATGGGCGTCATCCTCGGCGTCGCAGTCCTCCTCGACGCGATGCTCGTCCGCCTCGTCCTCGTCCCCACCCTGCTCCGCGCCTTCGGCGACAGCGCCTGGGCGCTGCCGCGCTGGCTCGACCGGATCTTGCCCGACGTCCGCTTCGGACACCACTAGGAGGACTCACATGCTCACGACCGACTACACCATCACCGCCACGACCGACCTGCCGTTCACGGCTGCCGTCGAGCGTGTCCGCACCGAGCTGCAGGCGGAGGGCTTCGGCGTCCTCTGCGAGATCGACGTGCGGCAGACGCTGCAGGACAAGCTCGGCGTCGAGATCGAGCCGTACCTGATCCTCGGCGCCTGCAACCCGCCGCTCGCGCACCGGGCGCTCGAGGCCGAGCCCGAGCTCGGCGTCCTGCTCCCCTGCAACGTCGTCGTCCACGAACGCGGCGGGAAGACGACGATCTCGGCCGTCGACGCCGAGCGCATGCTCTCACTCGTCGGCAACGAGGACGTGGCGCCGATCGCGGCCGACGTGCGGCGGCGGCTGGCAGCCGTCGTCGAGCGGGCGGTGGCGTAGGTGCTCTTCCGCCAGATCCTCCATCGCGACCTCGGCTGCGCCTCGTACGTGATCGCCGACGGCGGCGAGGCCGCCGTCGTCGACCCGAAGTGGGAGATCGACGAGTACCTCCGCCTCGCCGAGCAGGAGGGCTTCGAGATCACGCACATCCTCGAGACGCACAACCATGCCGACCACGTCTCCGGTCGCGGCCGCCTCGCCGAGGCGACCGGCGCCACCATCCACGTCCCCAACGCCGACGAGGTCGAGTTCGCGAGCGAGCCGGTCGCCGACGGCGGCGTCGTCGCGGTCGGCGAGGCACGGATCGTGGCGCTCGCCACGCCGGGCCACCGGCCGGAGCACGTCGCCTACCTCGTGGAGGACCTCAGTCGCGGCGACTCGCCGTGGCTCGTACTCACCGGTGACTCCCTGTTCGTCGGCGACCTCGCGCGGCCCGACCTCGCCGTCGAGCCCGAGGAGGGCGCGCGCGACCTGCACCGCTCGCTCCGAAAGCTGCTCGCGCTCGACGACTTCGTCGAGGTCTACCCCGGGCACATCGGCGGCTCTCTCTGCGGCGGCGCCGGGATGAGCGAGAACCCCGGCTCGACGATCGGCTTCGAGCGTCGCTTCAACCGGCTCCTGGCGATCGAGGACGAGGCGGAGTTCGTCACGGAGCTGACCGGCGACCTGCAGGCGCAGCCGCCGAACTTCGAGCGGATCGTCGAGCTGAACCGCGGCCGGCTGCTCCGCCACGCAGCGCCGCTGGAACCGCTCGCGCCCAGGCGCGTCGAGGAGCTGCTCGCGGGCGGCGCGACCGTGCTGGACGGACGCGAGCCGCGCGAGTTCGACGCGGAGCACATCCCGGGCTCGCTGAACACGACGATGATCAAGGCGGCCGTGGGCACACGCGCTGCGTGGGTCGTCGACCCGGAGAGCGACGTCGTCGTCCTCGCCGCGAGCGACGCCGACGCGCTGGTGATGCTGCGGCTGCTCGAGGCCGTCGGCTTCCGCAGCCTCCGCGGCTATCTCGCCGGCGGCGTGGCCGCGTGGCGCGAGTCCGGCCGCGAGATCGCGACGACGGCCGCGATCGACATCCCGACCCTCGCGGCGAGGCTCGAGGCCGGCGACGTCGACCTGCTCGACGTCCGTGAGGCGGACGAGTGGCGCGAGGGCCACGTTCCCGCGTCGCTGTTCGTGCCCTACCACGAGCTCCGCGACGGGCCGCCGGAGGCGCTCGAGCGTCGCGACGGCAGGCCGCTCGCGGTCGCGTGCTCGGCGGGGAACCGCAGCTCGCTGGCCGTGTCGCTCTTGCGGCGGCACGGCGTCGACGACCTCGTCCACGTCGCCGACGGCGGCGTCGCCGAGCTCGCGGAGCACGGCATCGAGCTGGTCGAGGGCGACTGATGGATGTCCACGAGGCGGCGGCGCTGCTCGAGCGCGGCGAGGGCGTCGCGATCGACGTGCGCGAGCCGAGGGAGTGGCAGGCGGGCCGGATGCCGGGATCGCGGCACGTGCCGCTGGGAGAGCTCGGAACCCGGATCGACGAGCTCCCGCGGGCGACGACGATCGTCGCCGTCTGCCGCAGCGGCAACCGCAGCGCCCTCGTCACCCGCGCGCTGCGCGACGCAGGCTTCCCGGCCGAGAACCTGGACGGCGGCCTCCAGGCGTGGACGCGGGCGGGGCTCCCGCTCGAGCCGTCCGACGGCCGCGTCGCCTGACCCGTGCGCGACGCGCTGCTGGCGGTGCCGTTCGGCGTGGCGATCGGCCTGCTGCTCGGCGTCGTCGGCGGGGGCGGCTCGATCCTCGCGGTGCCCGTGCTCGTCTACGTCCTCGGCGAGCCGGTCCGGCGCGCGACCACCGAGTCGCTGCTCATCGTCGGCGTGACGGCACTCGTGGGCGCCGTCGCGGCTGCGCGCGCCGGACGCGTCCACGTGCGCGTCGCGCTCGCGTTCGCGGCGGCCGGGGCCGTCGCAGCGGTCGCGGGCACGGCGCTGAACCGTCTCGTCGACCCGCGCGCGATCCTGGTCGGCTTCGGGCTCCTGCTGCTCGCCGCCGCGTACGCGATGCTCCGCGCCGTACCCACCGGGGTGCCGGTGTTCGCCGGCGTGCGCGCGGCGTGGCCACGCGTCGCGGCGGCAGGGGCGGCGACCGGCCTCCTCACCGGTTTCTTCGGCGTCGGCGGCGGCTTCGTGATCGTGCCGGCCCTCGCGCTCGTGCTCGGCCTGCCTATGGCAGCGGCGGTGGGGACGTCGCTGCTCGTGATCGCGCTGACGAGTGCGGTGGCACTTTCGGCGCATCTCGCGAGCGGGAGCATCGACGTCCCGCTCTCGGCTGCGTTC
>DASUOK010000014.1:0-4115 GCA_036276675.1 Gaiellaceae bacterium
CGTGACCGCGACCAGGTACAGCCAACCGTCGGTGCGCTCGGCACCCAGGCGGATGCGCTCGTCGGTCGAGGTGGGCGCCACGAGCTGGACGCGGCGCAGCTCGGGCCGCTCGTCCACCGGCAGGTCGGCGACGATCAGCGAGCTCGCGCCGGCGGTGCGGGCGTCGGCGGCGAAGCGCTCCCAGCCGTAGGCCTCGAGCAGCGACGAGTAGGTCATCGGGACGAGCGGCACGCGCACCCGCTCCCGCACCTGCGCGAGGCAGCTGAGGCAGGCGGCGGTGCCCATCCCCTCGGCGAGGGCGCGCTCGGCCGCCTGCCGGATGACCGGGCCGTCGGCGAGGGGGTCGGAGAAGGGGAAGCCGAGCTCGACGAGGTCGGCACCGCCGTCGACCGCCGCCTCCGCGAGCGCGGGCGTGTCGTGACCCGCCATCAAGTAGACGACGAGCGCCTTCCTCACGAGCGCGCGAGCACCTCGGCGAGGTCCTTGTCGCCGCGGCCCGAGAGGCAGACGACGACGAGGTCGGCGTCGAGCTCGGCGACGCGCGCGAGCGCGTGCGCCGGCTCGAGCGCGGGGATGATCCCCTCCGTGCGCGTGAGCCGGCGAAAGGCGTCGAGCGCCTCCGCGTCCGTCGTGGCGACGTACCTGGCGCGGCCCGAGTCGCGCAGGAACGCGTGCTCGGGGCCGACGCCCGGGTAGTCGAGCCCCGCCGAGATCGAGTGCGCATCGACGATCTGCCCGTCCGCATCCGCGAGCACGGAGGAGCGCGAGCCGTGGAGGACGCCGGTGCGGCCGCTGCCGAGGCTCGCGGCGCCGGCGGCTTCGACGCCCACGAGCTCGACGTCGTCGTCGCCGACGAACCCGGCGAACATCCCGATCGCGTTCGAGCCGCCGCCCACGCACGCGACGACGGCGTCGGGCAGCCGCCCCTCGACTTCGAGCACCTGCGTCCGCGCCTCGCGGCCGATCACGGCCTGGAGCTCGCGCACGATCGCGGGGTACGGCGCCGGGCCGACGCACGAGCCGATCAGGTAGTGGGTCGTCTCCACGTTGGCGATCCAGTCGCGGATCGCCTCGCTCGTCGCCTCCTTGAGCGTCTTCGTGCCGAACTCCACCGGCCGCACCTCGGCGCCGAGCAGGCCCATCCGCTCGACGTTCGGCCCCTGGCGGCGCATGTCCTCTGCGCCCATGTAGACGATGCAGTCGAGGCCGAACCGCGCGCAGACCGTCGCGGTCGCGACGCCGTGCTGGCCCGCACCGGTCTCGGCGACGACGCGCTGCTTGCCCAGCCGTCGCGCGAGCACGGACTGGCCCAGCGCGTTGTTCAGCTTGTGCGCGCCGGTGTGGAGCAGGTCCTCCCGCTTCAGGTAGAGCCGCTTCCCGGGCGCGAAGCGCCGGGCGCGGGTGAGGGGGGTCGGGCGGCCGGCGTACGTCGAGCCGAGCTCGTCCAGCTCGGCCCGGAACGACTCGTCGGCGAGCGCGTCGTCCCACGCCGCGGTCAGCTCGTCGAGCGCCGGGATCAGCGTCTCCGGGACGTAGCGGCCGCCGTAGGCGCCATACGTCGTCACGAGGCGCGCGCCGCCTCGACGTAGGCGCGCACCTTCGCGTGGTCCTTCACGCCCGGCGCGAGCTCGAGTCGGGAGCTGGCGTCGACGGCCCACGGCCGGACGGCCTCGATCGCCTCCCGCACGTTCTCGGCCGAGAGCCCGCCCGCCAGCATGACCCGACCCTCGACCGCGGCCGCCCGCGCCAGGTGCAGCGGGTCCTCGTCCTGCCAGGGCAGGTCGACGACGAGACCGACCTCCCGGCCGCCGCGCAGGAGCACCGCGTCCCGGCTGCGGTGCCCGCCGCTGCGGCCGTAGAGCTGGTCGAGGTCGGCGTCCGTCTCGTGCCGGTCGTGGACCCAGACGGCGACGGCGAGCATCCCCTCGGGAACCGGCAGCACCTCGGCCGCCCGGCGCGGGCTCTCGCGGGCGAGGATGAAGCCCGCCAGGTCGGCACCGGCTTCGGCCGCCGCGGCGACGTCCTCCTCGCGCGTCAGCCCGCAGACCTTCACGAGCGGGCGCGAGAGCAGCTCCCGCAGCTTGGCCGCCGGGTCCGGCGCCTGCATCAGCGCCGAGCCGACGAGGATCGCGTCGGCGCCGGCGAGCTCGGCGGCGGCCCCCTGCGCCCGCGTCCGCACGCCGCTCTCGGCGACGACGACCGGCGCGTGGGGGAGGGAGCAGCTCCGCGCGACCAGGTCGAGCTGCGCGGCGCGGTCGATGGCGAAGGTGGCGAGATCGCGCGCGTTGATGCCGATCACCGGCGCGCTCAGGCCGGCTGCCCGCTCGAGCTCGGCGCAGTCGTGCGCCTCGACGAGCGTCTCCAGCCCGAGGTCGCCGGCGCAGCGCAGCAGGCGTGCCGCGGTGTCGTCGTCGAGATCGCGCAGCAGGAGCAGCACGGCGTCGGCGCCCGCCTCACGCGCCGTGCGCAGGTGCTCCTCGGTCGAGAAGAAGCCCTTCGCGAGCAGCGGCAGCCGCGCGGCCGCGCGCGCCGCGCGCAGGTCGTCCCACGTGCCGCCGAAGCGCTCGTCGACGAGCACCGAGACGGCCGCGGCGCCCGCGCGCTCGTACGCGGCTGCGAGCCGCCCCGCGTCGGCGTCCGGCCGGATGTCGCCGAGCGAGGGCGAGCGCCGCTTGATCTCGGCGACGGCGCCGAGACCCGGGCCGGCGAGCGCGTCCCTAAAGCGCACGCGTGAACCTCGCCAGCTCGTCCAGTCGCTCGCCCGCCGCGCCGGAGTCGACGGCCTCCCGCGCCAGCCCGAGCCCCTCGCGCAGGTCGGCCGCGTGACCGGAGGCGGCGATCGCGCCGGCCGCGTTCAGGAGGACGGCGTCGCGGCGGCCGCCGTCGGCCCCGGCGAAGACGTCGCGGATCGCCTGCGCGTTCTCCTGCGGGGAGCCGCCGCGCAACTCGGCGGGGTCGCAGCGCGCGACGCCGAGCTCGGCGCTCGGATCGAGCTCGCGCTCGCGGACGACGCCGGCGGCCACCTCGCAGACGAGGTTCGGCCCGGCTGGCGAGAGCTCGTCGATGCCGAAGGCGCCGTGCACCACGAAGGCGCGGCGCGCGCCGAGCTGCGCGAGCACGTCCGCGAGCGAGCGGACGAGCGAGGCCGAGTAGACGCCGATCACCTGCGCGCGGGCGCCGGCGGGGTTCGTGAGCGGGCCCAGCACGTTGAAGACCGTCCGAGCGGCGAGCTCCTTGCGCACCGGGGCGGCGTGCGCCATCGCGGGATGGTGGAGCGGCGCGAACATGAAGCCGAAGCCGAGCTCGTCGATCGAGCGCGCAATCCGCTCCGGCGGCTGCTCGAGCGAGAACCCGAGCGCCTCGAGCACGTCCGCCGACCCGCTCTCGGACGACACGGCGCGGTTGCCGTGTTTCGCCACGCCGGCGCCGGCCGCAGCCGCGACGATCGCGGCCGCGGTCGAGATGTTGATCGTGCTCGCCCCGTCGCCGCCCGTGCCCGCGGTGTCGACGAGGTCGTCCCGCTCCGGCCGGACCGGCACGACGTGCTCTCGCATCGCCTCCGCGCAGCCGGCGATCTCGTCCGCGGTCTCGCCCTTCAGCCGCAGCGCCACGAGGAAGCCACCGATCTGGGCCGAGGTCGCCGCGCCGCGCATGATCTCGTCCATCACCTCGCGCGCGCGCCGCCGCGAGAGCGAGCGGCCGTCGAGTAGGTCGGCGAGCGCGGCCTGGATCACCGCAGGAAGTTCCCGAGCAGGTCGCGGCCGAGCGGGGTCAGCACGCTCTCCGGGTGGAACTGGACGCCCTCGATCGGCAGCTCGCGGTGGCGGACGCCCATCACCTCGCCGTCGGGCGTGCGCGCCGACACCTCCAGCTCCTCGGGCACCAGGGTCGCCGCGAGCGAGTGGTAGCGCCCGGCCTGGAGCCCCTGCGGCAGCCCGGCGAAGACGCCCCTGCCGTCGTGCTCGACCGGCGAGGCCTTGCCGTGCAGGAGCGCCCGCGCCTGCCCGACCTCGCCGCCGAAGGCCTCGACGATCGCCTGGTGACCGAGGCAGACTCCGAGCGTCGGCACCTCCGGCCCGAGGCGCCGGATCAGCTCCACCGAGACGCCGGCGTCG
>DASUOK010000015.1:0-5422 GCA_036276675.1 Gaiellaceae bacterium
TCCTCGCTCTCGAGCGGCGAGCAGCAGCTGCTGGCGGTAGCCGTCGCGCTGGCGAACGCCCCGGCGGTCCTGCTCGCCGACGAGCCGACGGCGGAGCTCGACAGCGAGAGCTCGGGTCGCCTCTTCGCGGCGCTCCAGACCGTCAGCGCGTCGGGCGTGACGGTCGTGGTGACGACCCACGATCCGCTCGTCTCCGCCTCCGTCGAGCGCACGATCACGATCCGCGACGGGAGGACGAGCGTCGAGACGATCCGCCGCGGCGGCGCCGGCACGACGGCGGAGGACTTCGCCGTGCTCGACGCCTCGGGCCGGCTGCAGCTGCCGCCCGAGTACGTCGAGGCGCTCGGCCTCGGCAGCCGGGTGCGCCTCGTCCTCCACGACGGCCGGATCGAGGTCCGCCCCGAGTCCGGACGCGGCGGAGCGGCCGCGTGATCACGGTCGCCGCGCACGAGCTCACCCGCCGTTTCCGCGACGGCAGGCACGAGCGCCTGGCGCTCGACGGCGTCGATCTCGACGTGCGCGCCGGTGAGCTCGTCGTCGTGTTCGGCCGCTCGGGCGCCGGCAAGACGACCCTGCTGAACCTCCTGGGCGGCCTCGACCGGCCGACCTCCGGCAGCGTGCAGGTCGACGGCCTCGAGCTCGGCTCCCTCTCGCGCGACCGGCTGGCCGCGCTGCGGCGGGACCGCATCGGCTTCGTCTTCCAGACGTTCGGGCTGCTCGAGGAGCTGACCGCCGCCGAGAACGTCGAGGTGCCGCTCCGGCTCCGCCGAGCTCCCGCCGAGGAGCGCGACCACCGCGTGCACGAGGCGCTCGAGCTCGTCGGGCTCGGCCTGCGCGCGCGCCACTTCCCCGACCAGCTCTCCGGCGGCGAGCAGCAGCGGGTCGCGCTCGCGCGCGCGCTCGTGGCCGAGCCGCCGCTCGTGCTCGCCGACGAGCCGACCTCGCAGCTCGACTCGACCAACAGCGGAGCCGTGGCGGCACTCCTGCGCGAGCTCGTCGACAGGCGGGGCCTCACCGCCGTCGTGACGACGCACGACCGCATCGTCGTCGACGTCGCCGACCGCACCGTCGAGCTCGACGACGGCCGCGTCGTCGGCGCCTGACGGCGAGCCTGCCACTGCGACCCACCCCGCTCGTTCTTGCCATAGTTGCGGCCTTGCCACGGGGCAGCGACGCCAGCCAGTCCGGGCCGATCCGGGTCCTGATCGTCGACGACCACGAGCTCTTCACGCACGCGCTCACAGCGACGCTCGAGCAGGACGAGCGCTTCGAGGTGGTCGGCACGGCGGCGACCGGGCGCGAGGCGGTGCGCGCTGCGAAGCACGCGGCGGTCGACGTCGTCCTGATGGACATGTCGATGCCGGTGCTCGACGGGCTCGCCGCCACCCGGCGGCTGCTCGCGCTCGAGCCGGCCCCGCGGGTGATCGCCCTCAGCGGCCACACCGACCGGCTCTCGCAGACGGCGGCGCTCGAGTCGGGCGCGTCCGTCTTCCTGCCGAAGTCCGCGGCGTTCGAGACGCTGAGGGACACGATCCTCGGCGTCTGCGAGCGAGCCTAGGAGGGCTTGGGCGGCGACTCGTCGGCCGCCGGCGGCTCGAGCTCGCGGAGCTCGGAGCGCGGATCGACGTCGGCCACCGTCTGCCGAACCTCCCGCACGCCGCGCCCGAGGTTGCGCGCGAGCGTCGGCAGCTGCTTCGAGCCGAACAGGAGCACGAGGACGAGCGCGAGCGCGATCAGCTCCCAGTGGCCGATGCCGGGCATGGCGCCAGCATAGACCGCTACCCTCTCTGCGATGGCCCGCCGGCTCGCCCTGCTCGCACTCGCCGCCCTCGTGCTCGCCGGCTGCGGCTCTGCGAGCGAGGCGATGGAGCCCGAGGCGGCACCACCGGCGCAGGCCGCTGCCGGCGGCGGCGACGCGATCACGGGCACCGATCTGGACGGCGAGCCGATCTCGTTCGCGGAGTTCCGCGGCCGGCCCCTGCTCGTCAACGTCTGGTCGTCGTGGTGAACGACGTGCCAGAGCGAGGCGGTCGCCTACGCAGAGTTCGCCAAGGCCCATCCGGAGGTCGGCTTCCTCGGCGTGAACGTCGCCGACACGCCTGATGAGGCCCGGCGCTTCCTGGCGGAGAAGGGCTGGACGTGGCCGCAGCTGCACGATCCGGAGCGCGACCTCGCGCGCTCGCTGGGCGCCACCTACCAGCCGCACGTGATCCTCTTCGACGCCGAGGGCGAGCTCGTCGACTCGTTCGAGGGCGGCGGCGCCGCGGCGGACTGGGAGGCGCTGCTCGAGGCGGCGTGAGCACGGCGCGTCGTCCGCGCGACCGAGACGCAGATCCGCCCTGAGGATGACGCCGGATCGGCGCTGCGGCCGACGAACCCGACCGGACGGGGGCGTAGATTCCCGTCCATGAAGCGCGTGCTCCTCATCTCGTTCCTCGCACTGGCCGTGCTGCTGCTCGCGCTCGGCGCGTGGACGGTGCAGGGCGCCCGCTGGGCCCTCACCGGCTCGCGGCATCCGCGCCGCCGCCTCGCGCCTGCCTGATCGCCCGCTGCTTGAGGCATGATCCGGCTCGTGGACAAGCGGCTGCTCGAGGAATCGCTGACCGGCTCGTGGCTCTCGTCGCGGCTCGGCGTCGGCACGCACCGGCTCGACGCGATGCGCCGCGGCGGCGAGCTGCTCGGCGTGCGCAGGCCCGGCGGGCAGGACTACCTCTACCCCTCCTGGCAGTTCGACGTCGACGGCAAGCCGCGCGCGGTGCTGCCGCGCCTGATCGCAGCGGCGCGCGGGCGCGGCGTCAGCGACGACCGGCTCTACGAGATCCTGACGAGCCGCGCCGGTCTCTCCGGGACGACCCGGCTGGCCGACGAGCTCCGTGACGGCCGCGAGGACTACGTCCTCTCCGTCGTCCGCTCCGGCTAGCGATGGCCCTCGTCAGCCTCAACGCCGTCCGCAAGTCGTTCGGCAGCCGCACCGTGCTCGACGGCCTCGACTTCCTCGTCGAGCCCCGCGCCCGGGTGGGGATCGTGGGCGCCAACGGCTCCGGCAAGTCCACACTGTTGCGCCTGCTCGCCGGGATCGAGGAGCCCGACGCCGGCACGGCCGTCCGCCGGCGCGGCATCACGGTCTCCTACCTGCCGCAGCACCCGCTCGGCGACGAGCGGACGCCGCTCGAGACCGTGCGCGCGGCGCGACCCGACCTCGCCGAGCTCGACCGCGAGCTGCACCGCGTCGCGGCGCAGCTCGGCGCCCCCGAGCTCGCCGCCGACCTGGAGCGGATGGCCCGCGTCCTGCGCCGACAGGAGGAGCTCGTCGAGCAGTGGGAGGCGGCCGGCGGGCCGAGCCTCGACGGTCGCGCCCGCGCGATGCTCCTGGACGTCGGGATCGCCGAGGACGACCTCGTCCTGCCGACCTCGGCGCTCTCGGGAGGCCAGCGCAAGCTGATCGCCCTCGCCGCCTGCCTCGCGCAGGAGCCGGACGTGCTCCTGCTCGACGAGCCCGAGGCACACCTCGACGCCGTGGGCCGCTCGCTGCTCGAGCGGCTGCTCGCCGGTTTCGACGGCGCGGCGATCGTCGTCTCGCACGACCGTTACCTCCTGGACGAGACCGTGGGCGAGATCGCCTCGCTCGACCGCGGCCGCACCCGCCTGTGGCCGGGCAACTACTCGGCCTACACGCTCGCCCGCGAGCTCGAGCTCCAGCGCCAGCAGCAGGCCTTCGTGACGCAGCAGAAGGAGATCGAGCGGCTGGAGGCGGCGATCCGCCGCTTCAAGGACTGGGCGCACCGCGTCGTCGACGAGCGCCACATCAAGCAGGCGCGCAACAAACAGCGGCAGATCGACCGGATGGAGAAGGTCGAGCGACCGGTGCTCGAGCGGCGCCGGATCGCGCTGCGGCTGCACCCGCACACGCGCGGCGGCCAACGCGTCTTCGAGTTGCGCAGCGTCGGCGTGCAGTTCGGCGAGGACGTCGTGCTGGCGGACGTCGACCTCACGGTCGTGCACGGCGAGCGCGTGGGCCTGGTCGGGCCGAACGGGGCCGGCAAGAGCGTCCTGCTCAAGACCGTCGTCGGCGAGCTCGCGCCGACGGAAGGGGAGGTCTGGGTCGGCCCGTCGATTCGGATCGGCTATCTCGCGCAGGATCAGGAGACGCTCGATCCCCACCAGAGCCCGCTCGAGACGGTGCGGCTCGCGCACCGCTGCTCGGAGGGCGAGGCGGTCTCGCTGCTGATGAAGTTCCTCTTCCCCTACGAGCAGGTGCGGCGGCCGAACGAGCTGCTCTCGGGCGGCGAGCGGACACGACTGCAGCTGCTCCTGCTCATGCTGGCGGCACCGAACCTGCTCGTCCTCGACGAGCCGACGAACCACCTCGACATCGAGTCGGTCGAGGCGCTCGAGGCGGCGCTGGAGGAGTTCGACGGCACCGTCGCCGTGATCTCGCACGACCGCTACTTCCTCGACCGGATCGTCGATCGCATCGTCGAGGTGCGCGACGGCGAGGTGCTGTCCTTCGAGGGCGGCTACTCCGACTGGTTCGAGCGCACTGCCGCCCCCGTCGGCGCCTAGCCGGTTTGCGGCGCCGCCACCGCGGTCAGACCTCGTGCATGACGGACGACGGGGCACCTGCAGGGCCCGGGGAGTGGGCCGACGAGGACGAGGAGCACCGAGCGAACAAGCAGGAGGGCGACCCCGACGCGCTCCGGGTCGAGGGTGACCCGCGCGGCGGCACCGGCTCCGACGAGTACCGGCACGCCGACCCGCGCTCCGTCGTGAGCGAGGGCGACGTCGCGATGAGCGGGCCGGGCGGTGCGCCGCAGGAGAGACGCTCCGTCGAGGAGCGCAGGGAGCGCGACCGGCAGCAGTAGGCTCGCGAGCGTGGTGCGAGAGCTGCTGAACCGGCTGGAGGGGAGCGGCGCCGACCTGGCCACCTCCCTCGCCTACCTCGCGGGCGCGGAGGTGGAGCTCGACCGGGACGAGGCGAACGCCGCGCTGCGGCGCTCGGAGCTGCTCCTCGCCACGGGCGGCGACCCGCGCCGCGAGCTCGATCCCGAGGATCGCGCCGTCGCCACGCTCGCGGCGGACCTCGACTCGACGCCCGCGCGGGCGCAACTGCTGACGGCGCTCGGGCGCCTCGCCGCCGAGGCGGAGGGGCTGCCGAAGGTCGCCGGCGAGCTGGCGAGACTCCGCGCCGACCCCGACGGGGCCTGGCACGCGTACGCCTGCGCGCTCCTCGCGGAGGCCCTCGCCGGCGACTAGGAGGCGCCGAGGCGGACCGTGCGCACCAGCGCGATGTCGCCGCTCACCGTCTTCACCCGCAGTTGGGCCTCCGGCCCGTCGCTCGCCGGCTCGTTGCCGACGTCGAGCTCCGAGCGGACGTCGCCGCTCGTGGAGCTCACATCGATGTAGAGCCTCGTGCCGACGAGCA
>DASUOK010000016.1:0-9619 GCA_036276675.1 Gaiellaceae bacterium
ATCAGGATGTGCACGCTCGACTGGGCGGCCTCGACATCGGCGAAGATCCGCGGGAAGAAATTCACGCCCTCCGCCCACGGCTCGATCGTCGCCGCGGTCGACCACGCGAACGAGAGTGCTGCGTCGTGCGGTCGAGACGCCTCTCGTGCCACGAACGCCTCCGTCGCAGCCTGGGCGCCCGCGGGCGTGACTGCGTCGCCGGGGGGCGGCCAACTCGGCCGCTGCGTCACCCCGAGGACACGGCGGTAGGCGAGGACGAAGAGCACGGAGGCTCCGGTCAGCGCCACCGCCAGCACCGTCTTCGCGCCCCCGGCTCGGCCGGACTGTGAGTCGCTCCCGGATGCTCGTGGTGGACGCATGGAGCGAGTGTGTCAGCCCGTCGCGTCGCGACCAACCGACGAGCAGAGCGCCCTGGGCTTAGGCTGCGACCGCATGGGCGTGACGGTTCGACGGCTCGGGGCGGGCGACGAGCAGGTCATCGCGCTGATCGCTGCCGACGCGCCCGACTTCGATCTCGCCGGCCGGACGACGCCCGAGCGGCCGCTCGCTCCCGGCGACGCCGCCGCCTATCTCGCCGAGCCGAACGTCCTGCACTGGATCGCCGAGGACGGCGACGTCGTCGTCGGCGAGCTCCTCTGCCACCTGCTGCTCATGCCCTCCGACGAGGGTCGCGAGCTGCTGCTCTACTCGATCGGCGTCCGGTCGAGCCACCGCCGGCGAGGCGTGGGGGGTGCCCTCCTCGACGAGATGCGCCGCTGGATGCGGGACGCGCGCGTCCCGGAGGCGTGGGTCCTCGCCGACAACGCCGGCGCCGAGGCCTTCTACGCCGCCTGCGGCTTCAGGCGCGGCGGCGAGGGCGAGCAGGGAACGCTGATGCTCCTGCGCGTCCCGGGCGACGGCGGCGACGCGTAGCCCCACGGGGGCTCGACGAGCGCACCGTCGGCTCGACCCGACCGTTTGCGACTGAGCGTGGCGGGGACGGGCCAGACGTGGACCGGGGAGATCGGAGCGGATCAGCGCGGGCGTGGACCGACGAGCCCGTGCCCCGCAGCCTCCGGCTCGCGGCTGCGATCGCGTGGCGCGTGCTCGTCATCGCAGCCGCCGTGGCGCTGGTCGCCCTCATCGTGGCCCGGCTCCGCGTGATCGTCGTCCCGGTGGCGGTAGCCGTCCTCCTCTCCACCTTCCTGGTGCCGCCCGCCCGCTGGCTGCGGGAGCGCGGCCTCCCGCCCGCGGCGGCTGCGCTCGCCGTGCTGATCGCGGCGCTTGCCCTCGTCGGCGGCACGATCGCCGCGCTCGTGCCGCTCGTCGCGGACGAGTGGAGCGAGCTCGACGTCAGCGTCGAGGCCGGCGTCGACGAGGCGACGGCTTGGCTCACGGACGAATTCGGTCTCTCGGAACGCCGGCTCGAGGACTGGAAGAGCTCGGCCGTCGAGCAGCTGCGTGGGCAGTCGAGCCGGATCGCAGGCGGCGTCTTCGGCGGCGCCTACCTGGCACTCGAGCTCGTCGCCGGGCTCGTGTTGATGCTCGTGACGCTGTTCTTCTTCCTGAAGGACGGAGAGCGGCTGTGGCGCTGGCTCGTCTCCCTCTTCCCGCGGCACGTCCGCGGCGACGTGGAGGCGATCGGCGAGCGCGGCTGGGAGACGGCGGGCGGCTATCTCCGCGGGATCACGCTGGTCGCGCTCTTCGACGCCGTCTTCATCGGGCTCGCGATCTGGCTGATCGGCGTCCCGCTCGTGCTGCCGCTCGCCGCCCTGACGTTCATCGGCGGCTTCTTCCCGATCATCGGCGCGTTCGTCGCCGGCTTCGCCGCGGCGATGGTCGCGCTCGTCTTCGAGGGCTGGCTCGCCGCGCTGCTCGTGATCGGCGCCACCGTGCTCGTGCAGCAGCTCGAAGGCAACGTCCTGCAGCCGGTGATCGTCGGCAGCTCCGTGCGGCTGCACCCGCTGGCGATCGTGTTCGCCGTCACTGCCGGCGGGATCGTCTGGGGCATCGCCGGCGCATTCCTCGCCGTGCCCCTGGTCGCGGTGGTGTCGCGGGCCGCCGCCTACCTGGCGGGGCGCGAGGGGGACGACGGACCGGCGGCGGCGCAGCGCAGCTCCGTGTAGGGCCGCTCGCGCACCCGAGCCGAGCTGAGCCGGATTGCCTTCGACCTCGTCCCGGCGGGACCCCTGGCCTCCCGCCGGAACGAGGACTAGACTCGACCTACGGCCAGATCGGCCCGGAGCCGGCGAAGGCCGCCAGGATCGAGCCGACGAGGGCAACGACGACAGCACGCCACTTCACGACTGCTCCCTTCGATCGATTGCCTGGAGATCGCTCGAGCAGGCGCGTCGCCTTACGACTGCGGAAGACGAACAGCTGACAGCACCGCACTTCCACTCCCACGTCGACGACGCCCGTGCCGTCGGGGAGCGCCTGCGCGCTGCGCGCGTCAACGCCGGCCTCAGCCAGCGCCAACTTGCCTTCCCGGGCTGCTCGGCGGCGTACATCTCTCGCCTCGAAGCGGGTGACCGCGTCCCGTCGCTGCAGCTGCTCCGCAAGCTGGCGGCGAAGCTGCGCGTCGACGAGAGCTACCTCGCCACCGGCAGCGCGTCCGAGCGGGCGCGCCCGGCCGCGCTCACGGAAGCCGACATCGCCCTCCGCTTCGGGGACCCCGACACCGCCGCCGCGCTGTACGACCAGGTGCTGGGCCAGGCCGGCGACGTCCGCACGCGTGCGCTCGCCCTCTTCGGACTGGGCCGGATCGCCTACGACCGCGGCGACACGCGCGGGGCGATCACGTCACTCGAGGACGCACTCGAGCTGGACGGCGACGTCGAGCTCGCGGAGCCCGGCCTGGTCGAGACGCTCGGCCGCGCGTACGCCACCGCCGGCGAGCTCGAGTCGGCCGTCGGCCTCTTCGAGCGCGCGCTCGCAGCGGCGACGGAGAACGAGGATCTGGTCGCCCGCAGCCGCTTCGCCGTCCTGCTCGCGAACGCGTTGATCGACTGCGGCCGCTTCGGCCGTGCCGAGGAGCTGCTCGGCGGCGTGCTCGCGGAGCTGGGAACCGCCGGCGATCCGGCGGCACGGGCGCGGCTCTACTGGTCGCAGTCGCGCCTCCATGCGGTGAAGGGCAACCACGACGCGGCCGCGCGGTACGCGCGCCGCACCCTCGAGCTGCTCGACCTGACGGAGGACACCCGTCACGTCGCGCATGCCCACCAGCTGCTCGCGTTCATCGAGCTCGAGCGCGGCCGTCCGGCCGAGGCGCTCGAGCTGATCCGCCGCGGGCGCGGCCTCCTCGACAGCTCCTCCGGCGCGATCGAGCAGGCGCAGTTCCGGCTGGAGGAGGCGAGGGCGCTCGCCGCGCTGGGCGAGACGGATCAGGCCCGGACGGAGGCGATGGCCGTCGCGGGCCTGCTCGCGGACGCCGACCCGCATGACGCCGGCCGCTCCTACGCCCTGCTCGCGCGCATCTTCGCCGAGGTCGGGGAGGTGGAGCGGGCGCAGGAGCTGTACGAGCTCGCGGCGGACCTGCTCGAGAACGAGGCCAACCCGTACCTCCCGGAGGTGTACGAGCAGCTGGGGCGCCTGCTCGAGCGTGAGGGCCGCACGCAGGAGGCGCTCGACTACCTGAAGCGGGCGCTCTCCGCCCGGCAGAGCTCCGCCGTCGCGAGCGACTGAGCCGGGAGCCGCCGCGTAGGATCGCCCGATGGAGGTCAGGGCGCTCGGGCGCAGCGGGATCGAGCTCTCGCGCATCGTCCTCGGCTGCGGCAACTTCGGCGGGATCGGCTCCTCGCCGGCCTTCTTCGGCTCGGGCGAGTCGGAGGGCGAGGCGCACGCCCTGATGGACGCCGCCTGGACGGCGGGGATCACCGCCTTCGACACCGCCGACGCGTACGGCGGCGGCCGCAGCGAGAGCTATATCGGCAGCTGGCTGCGGACGAAGGGCGCGGACGTGCGCGAGCGGCTCGTCCTGACCACGAAGACGTTCAACCCGATGGCGGCAGGCGCCGACCACGGCCTCGCCCCCGACCGCATCCGCACGCAGATCGAAGGCAGCCTCTCTCGCCTCGGCGTGGAGGCGGTCGACGTCTACCTGGCGCACGAGCAGGACCCGGACACCCCGCTCGAGGAGACGATCGGCGCCTTCGCAGAGCTGCAGCGAGCGGGCACGATCAAGGCGTACGGCGGCAGCAACGTCGACCGCGCCTGGCTCGACGAGGCGCTCCGGCACGGCCGCGTCGAGTGCGTCCAGAACTCGTACTCGCTGCTCGAGCGCAGCGACGAGACTGGGGTGCTCGAGGCCTGCGCCCGCGAGGCGATCGGCTACACCCCCTTCAGCCCGCTCGCCGGCGGGTGGTTGACGGGCAAGTACCGGCGCGGCGAGCCGTCGCCGGCCGGCTCGCGGATGACGATGCGGCCGGAGTCCTACGCCCACCTGCGGAACGACCGGACGTTCGCCGCCCTCGAGGCGTTCGAGGAGCACGCGCGCGGACGCGGCACGACGCCCGCGGCGCTCGCGCTCGCCTGGGTGCTCTCCCACCCCCACGTCACTGCGGTCGTGATCGGCCCCCGGCGCCCCGAGCACCTCGCCCCGGCGCTCGAGGCGCTCGAGCTCCGGCTGTCGCCGGTCGAGCGCGAGACGATCACGGAGCTCTTCGCATGACCCTGCTGGTGCTCTCGGAGGAGGACGTCGAGCGGCTGCTGACGATGCCGGAGTGCATCGAGGCGATGAGCGACGTGCTGGCAGCGCTCACGCGTGGCGAGCTCTTCCAACCGCTGCGCGTCGTCGCGCGCCCCCCTGACGCAGGCGCGCTGATGGGGCTCATGCCGGCGCACCGGGCGGGCGAGGGGTCCGCGTTCGCGCTCAAGGAGATCGTGATCGTGCCCTCGAACCCGGAGCGCGGTCTCGACGCGCACCAGGGCGGCGTGCTCCTCCACGACGGCGAGACGGGCGAGCTGCGGGCGCTCCTGAACGCCTCCCCGATCACCGCGATCCGGACCGCGGCCGTCTCGGCGGTCGCGACGCGGGCGCTGGCGCGGCCCGGAGCCCGCACGGTCGCGATCATCGGCACCGGCGTCCAGGGCGCGGCCCACGCCGAGGCGATGCGAGTCGTGCTCGACGAGCCCGAGATCCGGCAGTGGAGCCGGAGCAGCGGCGGCAGCGCCGAGGAGGTCGTCCGCGGCGCCGACGTCGTCTGCACGTGCACGACCTCGCGCGAGCCGGTCCTGCGGCGCGAGTGGCTCGCTCCGGGGACGCACGTGAACGCCGTCGGCGCGAGCGTGCCGAGCGCGCGCGAGCTCGACGAGGAGACGATGCGCGCGGCGACCGTCGTCGTCGACCGGCGCGAGTCGGCGCTGAACGAGGCCGGCGAGCTGCTGATCCCGGGCCTCGGCGCGGATGCGATCGCGGCCGAGCTCGGCGAGGTGCTGACGGGCGCGCACCCGGGGCGAACCGCCGCCGACGAGCTGACCGTGTTCAAGTCGCTCGGCCTCGCCGTGGAGGACCTCGCCGCGGCGGAGCTCGTCGTGCGCCGCGCCCGCGAGCAGGGGGTGGGCGTGGAGGTGCCGTTCTGATCGAGCTCGCGGCGATCGAGCGTGCCCGCGAGACGATCCGGGGCGCGGCGGTGCGAACCCCGCTCGTGCGACTCCAGGTGGACGCCCCGGCGGAGATCTGGCTCAAGCTCGAGAACCTGCAACCGATCGGCTCGTTCAAGATCCGCGGCGCCGTCAACGCGATCAGGCAGGCGCCGCGCGAGCTCACGGCTGCGGGCGTCGTCACCGCGAGCGCCGGCAACATGGCGCAGGGCGTCGCCTGGGCGGCCCGCGAGCTCGGCGTGCCCGCGACGATCGTCGTCCCCCACGGGGCGCCGCAGACGAAGCTCGCCGCGATCGAGCGACTCGGGGGCACCGTCGTCGAGGTGCCGCACGAGCAGTGGTGGCAGGCGATCGTCGAAGGGCGGTTCGCCGGCGTCGACGGTCTCTTCGTGCATCCGGTGCAGGACGAGCCGGTGCTGGCCGGCAACGGGACGATCGGGCTCGAGCTCGCCGAGGACGCGGCCGACGCCGACGCGGTGCTCGTTCCCTGGGGCGGCGGCGGCCTCTTCACGGGCATCGCGAGCGCGCTCGCCGCGCTGGCACCCGCCACCGCAGCCTACGCCGTCGAGCCGGAGACCGGCGCGCCGCTGAACGCCGCGCTCGCGGCGGGCGCACCGCGGGACGTCGACTACACGCCCTCGTTCGTGGACGGCGCCGGCAGCCGCGCGCTGCTGCCCGTGATGTGGGAGCGGGCACGCCCCCTGCTGGCCGGCTCGTTCGCCGTGACCCTCGACCAGACCGCGGCCGCGGTGCGGCTGCTCGCCGAGCGCGCCCGGGTGGTGGCGGAGGGAGCCGGCGCGCTCGCGCTCGCGGCGGCGCTCACCGGCCGCGTCCCGGGGGACAAGCTCGTCTGCATCGTCTCCGGCGGCAACATCGACGCCGAGCGGCTCGCGACGATCCTTCGCGGCGAGACCCCCGCCTAAGCGGTTCGTCCCGGCGCCCGCCGGGGGCGACCGGCGTAGCGGAAGCCGATCGCGGCGATCGTGCCGGCGTCGACGAGCGACTGCTCCAGCACGGCCGACGAGACGCCGCCGAGCAGTCGGTGGAGATGGGGGGTCGGCACGAAGGCGACCTGCTCGAAGTGCTCGTCCAAGCACCTGCGCAGGGCGTCGTGGCCGTGCAGGCCGACGTGCTCGGCCTCCCAGTCGGCGCGCACCTCGGCGGGTGACGCCGGCCCCGCCTCCCCGGCCGCCGCGGCGGCAGCCCGCCGCTGGCCCCAGAGCCAGGCCAGCGTCGGCTCGTCGAGGCGGTCCCACGCGAACTCGTCGACGAGCAGCAGTCCCGCCGGAACCAGGAGGCTCGCGATCTTCCGGAGCGCGGCGTCGAGGTCGCGGATGTGGTGCAGGGAGAAGGCCGCCACGACGGCGTCGTAGCGCGCGTCGTTCTCGAGGTCGTCGAGGGTGAGGCGGCGGAAGAGCGGACCGTCGGGAGCGATGGGGTCGATCCCGAGCGCGTCGTGGCCGGCGACCGCGAGCGCGGTCGTCAGCTCGCCCCGACCGCAGCCGACCTCCAGCACCCGCGCGGGCGGATCGGGGAGCCGCTCGCGGACGAAGCTCTCGAAGCTCTGCATCGGCGGCACGCTACTGGCCGCGGCGGCGAGAATCGTCGGGTGACCGTCACCGGCACCGTCAGCACCGCAGCCGTTCGCCGGCTGGCGATCACCGCCCAGGGCTACGCGGCCCGCTTCCGCCGGGCGACGACGGCCGACGTCGAGCGGGCGATCGAGCGGCTCTCATGCGTGCAGCTCGACTCGATCTCGACCGTCGACCGCAGCCACCGGATCGTGCTCACGTCGCGGATCGGCGCCTATCCCCACTCGGCCGTGTCCGACCTGCTGCGCGCCGGAAGGATCTTCGAGTACTGGGCCCACGAGGCCTGCCTGATCCCGGCCGCCGACTGGCCCCTCTTCCGCCCGGCGATGGCGAACGGCGGCCGGCGCTGGTACGGCGAGGTGGAGCGCACGCACCCGCACCTGGCGGCCGAGATCCTCGCCGAGATCGAGGCGCGCGGGCCGCTCGGGTCGCGTCACTTCGAGGGCTCCGGCGGCGGCGGCATGTGGAACTGGAAGCCGGCCAAGGCGATGCTCGAGCTTCTCTGGAACCGCGGCGAGCTGGTGGTCGGCGCGCGCGACGGCTTCCAGCGGCTGTACGAGCTGCCGCAGCGCGTGCTGCCCCCGCAGGTGCTCGGGGCGCCCGCGCCGTCGGAGGAGGAGCGCCTGCGGCAGCTCGCGGTGCGGGCCGTCCGCGCGCGGGGCGTGCTGACCGAGAGCGGGATCGTCGAGCATTGGCGGCTGCGCGGCGGCGTCGCCCGCGTCCGCGGCGCCGTCGCGGCGCTCGTCGAGGAGGGCGTGCTCCGGCGGCTCGGCGTCGAGGACGGCGGCGCGCCCGTCCTCGTGCCCGCGGACGTCGACCTGGACGTGCCGGCGCCGCGGGCGGCGGTGCTCCTGTCCCCCTTCGACAACCTGCTCTGGGACCGGCCGTTCGCGCGGCGGATCCTCGGGTTCGACCACCTGATCGAGGTCTACAAGCCGCAGCCGCAGCGGCAGTACGGCTACTACGTGCTGCCGTTCCTCTGGCGAGACCGGATCGCCGGCCGCGCCGACCTCAAGTCCGAGCGGAGCGAGGGCGCGCTCGTCGTGAAGGCGTTCCACCGCGAGGACGGCGTGCGTGCATCCGGAGCGCTCGACGACGCGCTCGACCGGGCGCTCCACCGGCTCGCGCGCTCGATCGGCCTGGACGAGGTGCGGCGCTGAAGGTCTCGCGCGAGGAGGCGCGGCGGATCGCGGTGCGGGCGCAGGGGCTCGACGGCACGGCGACGGACGTCCTCTCGACCGTGCGGCGGCTCGGCTCGCTCCAGATCGACGTCGTCCAGCCCGTTGAGCGGCCGCAGCACCTCGTCCTCTTCAGCCGGCTCGGGCCGGGCTACGACCGCGCCGAGCTCGACCGCCTGCTGTGGGAGGAACGTGCGCTGTTCGAGTTCGACGCCTTCATCTACCCGATCGAGGACCTGCCGCTCGTGCGCGCCCGGATCCGCGACTTCCGCCGTTCGCGGCGGACTCGCCCCCAGCGCTGGGTCCGCGAGTTCCTGACCGAGAAGCGCGCCTTCCGCCGCTACGTGCTTCGCGAGCTGGAGCAGCGCGGCCCGCTTCTCGCCCGCGAGCTCGAGGATCGCTCCGGCGAGCCCAGGCGCGACGCCCGCTGGTACGGCCCGCGGTACGTCGGGCTGATGCTCGACTCCCTGCACCTGTACGGCGAGGTGACGGTCGTCGGGCGGCGCGGCGGCCATCGCCTCTGGGATCTCTCCGCGCGCTGGTGGCCCGAGACGGAGACGGTCTCGATCCGCGACGCGGAGCGGATCCGGGCCGAGCGGCGCTTCCGCAGCCTCGGCGTCCGCCTGGTCAAGGGCGAGTGGGAGGCACATCCCGAGGCACTCGACGGTCCCGTCCCCGACCGCGCCGTCCTCCTCTCCCCCTTCGACCGGCTCGTTTACGACCGCGACCGCGCGGAGGCGCTGTGGGACTTCCGCTACCGCCTCGAGATGTTCGTGCCGCGCGGGAAGCGCGAGTACGGCTACTACGTGCTGCCGCTCCTCGTCGGCGACCACGTCGTCGGCCGCGCGGAGCCGCGCTTCGACCGGGCGACGCGCACGCTGGAGCTCCTCGGCGCCTGGGGCGACACCTCCCGGCTCGGGGAGGCGCTCGCCGACCTCGGTGCGTGGCTCGGCGCCGATACGATCGACGCGTGAACTTCGAGACCCGCGCGATCCACGAGGGCCAGGAGCCGGATCCCGCCACCGGCGCGGCGATCACCCCGATCTACCAGACGTCGACCTACGTGCAGGAGGCGGTCGGCGTCCACAAGGGCTACGACTACTCGCGCGTCGGCAACCCGACCCGGACGGCGCTGCAGACGGCGCTCGCCTCGCTCGAGAACGCGGCGCACGGGATCGCCTTCTCGTCCGGCATCGGCGCCACGTCGACGCTGATGCACCTCGTCGACCCCGGCGACCGCGTCGTGCTGATCGCGGACGTCTACGGCGG
>DASUOK010000017.1:0-5881 GCA_036276675.1 Gaiellaceae bacterium
GCGGGCGGCAGCGGCGACGGCGTCGAGGTTGAGGAGGCTGCCGAGGAGCACGACGTCGCAGCGTTCGGCCGCGGTGGCGACCGAGCGCGTGCCGTTCGTGGTCGAGAGGATCAGCGTCCGCGCGCGCGGCTCGAGGAACTCGCGCGGCGACGCGCCGACGTCGAAGCCCTCGACGCGGGTTGCATCGCGCTCGCCCCCGACGACGCTGTCGGGGAGCTCCGCCCGCAGCGCGCGCGCATCGTCCAGCTCCGGCACGCAGAGCACGCGCTCGTAGCCGGCGGCGAGGGCCTGCGCGATCGTCGAGGTCGCCCGCAGGACGTCGATCACGATCCCCGTCGGCGCGGCGGCGGCTTCGTCGGGGATGAAGGCGACATGGACGCGCACGGCAGGTCGGTACGCTAGTCGCGATGGCGGAGACGCTCACGTGTTACCGGCACCCGGACCGGGAAACAGGCGTCTCCTGCTCGGAGTGCGGCCGCGGTCTCTGCCCCGACTGCATGCGCTTCGCGCCCGTCGGCATCCGCTGCCCCGAGCACGCCGGCGAGGCGCAGGGCCCGGCGCGGGTGGTGCAGCGCGTGCAGACGAGCACGGCCCGGAACGTCGGCTGGGTCGCGAAGGGGCTCGTGGCGCTCAACGTCGGCATCTACCTGCTCCAGCTGGCGCAGGGCGCGCCGCTGCAGGCGAACGCGGGCTCGATCTTCGTCAACGGCGCCCTCTACGGCCCCGCCGTCGCCGACGGCGACTGGTGGCGCCTGCTCACGGCCGCCTTCCTCCACTACGGGCCGATCCACCTGGCCATGAACATGATCGCGCTCTGGCTCTTCGGGCCGGCGCTGGAGGCGGCGATCGGCTCGGTGCGCTTCCTGCTCCTCTACCTCGCGGCGGGCCTCGCGGGCTCGGCCGGCGCGCTCCTGCTGACGCCCGACGCCGTCACCGTCGGGGCGTCGGGCGCCATCTACGGCGTCTTCGGTGCGATCCTCGTGCTCGAGCGCCAGGGCACCTACGTCTTCGGCGGCAGCGTGATCCCGCTGCTCGTGATCAACTTCGCCTTCACGCTCTTCATCCCCGGGATCTCGAAGGGTGGGCATATCGGCGGCTTCGTGGGTGGTGCGCTCGCGATCCTCGTGCTCTCGCGCTTCGGCCAGAAGAAGGTGGTCTACGCACGCGAGGACCTGCTCGGGTACATCGGCCTCGTGGCCATCGGCATCGTCAGCGTCGCGCTCGCCTACTGGAAAGTTCGGGGCTACGCTTAGGCCCGGTGCGCCGGGGCCTCGTCCTCCTGCTGCTCTGCACGCTCGCGCTGGCCCACGCCGCCGCGGCCGCCGCCCCGCGGCCGGAGGCGCGGCCGCTGCTCGGGGTGTTCGGCGACGCCGCGCGCTTCCAGCAGCTGACCGGACAGCGCTCCACCGTCCGGCACGCGATCCTCGGCTGGGACCAGGGCCACACGTGGGGCAAGCGGCTGCCGCAGCTCCTCAGCACGCTGCGGCCCGTGCCGATGCTCGGGCTCGGGACGAGGAAGGGCTGGCCGAGCCCGCGTGAGGCGATCACCCCCGCCGGGATCGCGGCCGGCAAGGGCGACGCCTACCTGATCGCGCTCAACCGTGCCATCGCCGGCTTCGGCGGGCGCGTCTACCTGCGCCCGCTCGCCGAGATGAACGGCCACTGGAACGTCTACTCCGCCTTCAACCAGAACGGCTCATCCCGTGGGCCCGCGTACTCGACCGCGACCTTCCGGAAGGCGTTCGCCCGGATCTACGTGATCGTCCACGGCGGCCCGGGCGTGCCGGCGGCGCTTCGCCGGCTGGGCCTGCCGGGCGTCTCGGCCGAGCTGCCCGCTGCGCCCGAGCTGCGCGTGATCTGGAACCCGCAGGGGTACGGCGCCCCGAACATCCCGGCCAACTCCGCCCAGGCGTACTACCCCGGCGACGCCTACGTCGACGTCGTCGGCAACGACCTCTACGACCAGAGCTTCAAGGCCGAGTGGGACGCGGCCGAGGCGCTCTACCGCGCCCACCCCTCCAAGCCGTACGCCTTCCCGGAGTGGGGGCTGTGGGGCGTCGACGACCCCGCCTTCGTCGAGCGGATGGCGCGGTTCGTGCGCAGCCACCCGCGTGTGGAGCTGATCGCCTACTTCGACTCGAAGCCGGGCTCGACGTGGGACCTCGCCTCGAAGCCGCGCTCCCGCGCCGCCTACCGGCGCCTGATCACGACGCTCGGCTAGCCGGTCAGCGGATCCGGGAGAGGTCCGGGACGCCCTCGACGCGGGCGAGCCGCCGCACCACGCCCGCCAGCGACGGCCGCCGCGCCGGCTCGGCTCGGAGGCAGGCGTCGATCGTGTCCGAGAGCTGCCGGGGGAGCCGGGGCCGGCGCCGCGCGAGCGGCTCGGGGTCGCGAACGAGCTGCGGGTACTCGGGGCCGTCGTCGCCGTCGTCGAAGGGCGCGTCGCCCGTCGCCGCCTCCCAGAGCGTCGCGCCAAGCCCCCAGACGTCCGCTTCCGGCCCGACGACCTCGCCCCGGGCCTGCTCGGGCGCGAGGTAGCACCAGGTGCCGACGCCCGGCGGGATGCGCCCCGGGGCACGGGCCACGCTGAGGTCGATGATCTTCGCGCGTCCTCCCTCCGCGACGACGTTCGACGGCTTGAGGTCGAGGTGGAGGACGCCCTGGCCGTGGAGGTACCCGAGCGCGGAGGCGAGCTGGAGCCCGAGGATGCCGAGCTCGGCGCCGCCGAGCGCGCGGCTGCGCCGGTCGACCAGGTGGGCGAGGGTCTCGCCCGTGAGGGTCTCGAGCACTGCGGCCGGGCGCGGCTCCACGATCACCTCGTAGGCCCGCACGAGATGGGGATGCGCGAGGCGGCGCAGCAGGCGTCCCTCACGCAGCAGGCGGTTCCGGGCCCGGGCGTCGTCGAGGCGGTCGGGCCGGAGCGTCTTGACGACGCAGCGGCAGCTGCGCTCCTCGCTCCAGACGTCGTAGACGTCCAGCGTGCGCCCGCGGCTGAGCAGGCCGACAACGCGATAGCCGGGCACGACGTCGCGGCCGCGACGCACGATCGGCCCGCCGGCGCGGCTCACGCCGCGCCGCCGACGGCCGCGAGCAAGCCGGCGTAGGGGCCCTCGTCGAGCCGCAGCGTCTCGGGCCGGCCGTGCTCGACGACACGACCTCCTTCGAGGACGACGACCGTGTCCACCGCCCGTGCGAGCGAAAGATCGTGCGAGACGACGATCGTCGTTCTCCCGGCGGACAGGGCCGGTAGCGCGTCGGCGAGCTCGGCCGTCGACTTCGTGTCGAGCCCCGCCGTCGGCTCGTCGAGGACGAGCACCGGCGCGTCGCGCAGCAGCGCCCGCGCGAGTGCGATCCGGCGGCGCTGTCCGCCCGAGAGCGAGCGACCGCGCTCGCCGACGACCGTCTCGTAGCCGTCCGGGAGCGCCGAGACGAAGCCGTGCGCGCCGGCTGCGCGCGCCGCCGCCACGATCTCCCCTTCGGCGGCCGCGGGGCGGCCGTAGGCGATGTTCCCGCGGATCGTGCCGTGGAGGACGAGCGTCTCCTGGAGCAGGACGGCGAGCTTGTCGCGCAGCGGGCGGAGGCGCAGCTCGCGGAGGTCGTGGCCGTCCAGGAGGATCCGGCCGGAGTCGGGGTCGATGAACCGCAGCAGGAGCTTGACGAGCGTCGACTTCCCCGACCCGCTGGCGCCGACGAGCAGAACGGTCTCACCCGGCTCGATGCGGAGCGAGACGCGGTCGAGCGCGGGGACGTCGCGACCCGGGTAGTGCACCGTGACACCGTCGAGCTCGATCAGGCCCTGGACGCGGCCGGGCTCGCGCGCGTCGGGCCGCTCGCGGACGGCGGGCTCCGCATCCAGGAGCTCGAGCACGCGCTCGGCGGCGGCCGCGGCCGAGAAGATCGTCGTGCTCAGATCGCCCAGATCCCGGATCGGCCGGTAGAGCAGGCCGAGGTAGGCGACGAACGCGAGCAGGCCGCCGATCGTGAGCCGTCCCTCGGCGATCGCCCAGGTGCCCCAGCCGAGGACGAGCAGGACGCCGCCGAGCTCGATCAGGTCGACGAGCGGTGCGAACAGCGCCCGCAGCCGGGCGGCCGCGAGCTCGGCCGACACGATGCCCTCGCTCTCGCGGGTGAAGCGCTCCGTCTCCTCGCGCTCGCGCCCGTAGGCACGGACGAGCGCTGCGTTCGAGAGCCCCTCCTCGGCCACGGCGCCGAGCGAGCCGCTGCGCCGCCGCTTCTCCCGCGAGACGACCCGGATCAGCCGCGAGAACCGCCGTGCCGCCAGCCAGAACAGCGGCGCGACGACGAGCGAGACGAGCGCGAGATCCCAGCTGATGAGGAACAGCGCGACCGTGAAGATGAGGATCCGCAAGACCGCCGAGATCGCCTCGGTGATGCCGCCGAGCAGGAAGCTCTCGATCGCCTGCACGTCGCTCGTGAGGCGCGCGAGCACGTCGCCGAGGCGCCGCCGGTCGAGCCCGTCGCCGCTCTCGCGGTGGAGGTGGTCGTAGAGGCGGCCGCGCACCCGCAGCAGGAAGCGCTCGCCGATCGAGGTCGACAGCAGCTCGTCGACGAACCCGAGCAGCCCGCCCAGCAGCGCGAGCCCCGCGGCCGCGAGGCCGAGCCACAGGAGCGGCTCCAGCTCGCCGGGGACGAGGGCGTCGTCGACGATGTGCTTGAAGAGCCAGACCTCCGTCGCCTCGACCGCCGGGACGGCCGCGAGCAGCGGCAGGAGCAGGAGCAGGCGCACGCGATCGGGCCGCAGATCGGGCCAGAAGCGCCGTGCGAGCTCGCGCACGGCCACGGCCGGCGCGGCGGCGACGAGCCTCGTCTCCGCCAGTGGCGGCGGGGCGACGAGTCGGCGGATGTGGTGGCGAAGGGTCATCGTCTCCTCGGGCACGACGGAGGCCCCGCGGCATGCGAGGCCTCCGCCGGCGGGCTCCTGGGCGAAGCTGCGGCTAGGTGTTGCTCGAACGGCTGCGCCGGATGAAGCGGCGGCGGCGCCGGACCCGGCGCCGGCGGCGGCGACGCCGGCCTGGGCCGTCGCTCGACGAGGAGCCGGCGGAGATTCGCATCCGCGCGGGAACCATGGCGGTGAACTTCATGTCCTGTCTCCTTTCGTTCGTCGCTGGCACGGTGATGGTTCCCGCCCGCGATGAAGGGTGGGTGAGGGGACAATGAGATGTCTCTCATCGGCCGGCGGACGGCCGGTCGGGCCCGAGCGAGGGCGGCTCGAGAGCGCCGGTCAGCCGCCGCTCGCGACCGCGACGACGCCGCGCTCCGAGAGCGCGGCCTGCGCGGCGGCGAGGCGGGCGAGCGGCACGCGGTACGGCGAGCAGGAGACGTAGTCGAGCCCGAGGTCGTGGCAGAACGCGACCGACCGCGGCTCGCCCCCGTGCTCGCCGCAGATGCCGAGCTTGATGCCCTCGCGGACGCCGCGGCCGCGCTCCACCGCGATCCGCATCAGCTCGCCGACGCCCTCCTGGTCGATCGTCTCGAACGGGTCGCGCTCGAGCACGCCCTGCTCGAGGTAGAACCCGAGAAAACGGCCGCCGTCGTCGCGCGAGATCCCGAGCGCCGTCTGCGTCAGGTCATTCGTCCCGAAGGAGAAGAAGTCTGCGTGCGCCGCGATCTCGTCCGCGCGGATGCACGCGCGCGGCAGCTCGATCATCGTCCCGCAGAGGTAGGCGACCTCGCCCTCCTGCGCGGCCACGCGCTCCGTCAGCTCGCGGAGCCGGCGCAGCTCCTCGCCGAAGCCGACGAGCGGGTGCATGATCTCGACGAGCGGCGCCGACCCGCCGCGCTCGCGCACCGCGAGCGCGGCCCGGACGATCGCGCGCACCTGCATCTCGTAGATCTCGGGGAAGAAGAGGCCGAGCCGGCA
>DASUOK010000018.1:0-7738 GCA_036276675.1 Gaiellaceae bacterium
CGCCACGGTCCTGCGCAGGCGCGGGGCTACCCTGCCCGTGTGAACCTCGAGCTGCTCGAGCAGACCCTCGCCCGCCGCGGCGAGCCCGCCTTCCGCGCCCGCCAGGTGTGGGAGTGGACGGCGCGCGGGGTGGCCGGGTACGAGGCGATGACGAACGTGCCCGCGGCGCTCCGCGACGCGCTCGCCGCCGAGGTGCCGTTCTCGACGCTCACCGTCTCCGACCAGGCGGTCTCGCGCGACAGCACGGTCAAGACGCTCTTCCACACCGCCGACGGCCGCCCGGTCGAGGCGGTGCTCATGCGCTATCGCGACGGCCGGCGGTCGGTCTGCGTCTCGTCGCAGTCGGGCTGCCCGCTGACGTGCACGTTCTGCGCCACCGGCGCGATGCAGTTCGGTCGCAACCTGAAGCCGTGGGAGATCCTCGACCAGGTCCTGCACTTCCGCCGGCTCGAGCCGGTCGACCACCTGGTCTTCATGGGCATGGGCGAGCCGCTGCTCAACGTCGACCACGTGCTCGCCGCCGCGCGGCTGCTGCCGGAGCTCGGGATCACGCACCGCCGCACGACGATCTCCACCGTGGGCTGGCTGCCCGCGCTCCGGCGCTTCGTCGACGAGGTCGAGGAGCCGATCCGACTGGCGCTCTCACTGCATGCCGCGGACCCCAGGCTGCGCTCGCGGCTCATGCCCGTCAACGACCGCTTTCCCCTCCCGGACGTGCTCGCCGAGTGCCGTCGCTACTTCGAGCTCCGGCACCGCAAGGTGTTCGTGGAGTACGTGCTCCTCGGCGGCGTGAACGACTCTCCCGAGCACGCCCGCGAGCTGGCGGCGCTCCTGGAGCCGAAGGTCTTCAAGGTGAACCTGATCCCGTACAACCCGACCGGGCGGTACGACGCCTCGTCGCGCGACACGATCGCGGCGTTCAAGCACGTGCTCGACCGCGCGCGCGTGCCTGCGACGGTGCGCCTCACGCGCGGCCGTGACATCGCCGCGGCCTGCGGGCAACTGGCGGCCGCGCGCATCGGCGTCTAGACGCAGCGCTCCCCGGCGCGGCGTATGCTCGCAGGCGGCTCGCCGTCGCCACGAGCTCGGCGGCGGCACCAACGGAGACGAAGGAGGAGCCGTGAATCCCCGTAAGGCATTCGAGTACGCCGGCTATGTCGCCGGTGCCGTCCTGATCGCGTTCGGCGTGGCGGCGATCTACATGGGCATCGACGGCCGCGCGACCGTCCGCGACAGCCTCGAGGACGAGCAGATCACCTTCGGCGCAGCGGACGACCCGGCCGTGGCCGAGTTCGCGCCGCAGTGGGCGGAGGAGCAGGTGCAGACCGGCGACCAGGCACGCGCCTTCGCCCAGATCATCCACGAGCACGCGCTCGAGGGCGCGGACGGCCTCACCTACTCGCAGATGGGGCGGTTCATCTCCGCCGACGATCCCGAGAGCGCGGCCGGCACGAGCGACGAGGACGCGGCGCTGAAGGACGAGAACGGGGCGCCCGTCTCGAACTCGGCGCGCAACACCTGGGTGACCGCGACGGCGCTCTCGACCGCGCTCAACATGAGCTACATGGCCGAGCAGATGGCGCTCTTCGGCATCGTCGTCGGCGTGGCGCTGCTCCTCGCCGGGATCGGCTTCATCGTCCTCGCCTTCCTGGCCGTCCGCAGCTGGGCGCGAGGTGCCGCCACGGCCCCCGCTTGACGCGACGGCGCCGCCGCCTGCCCGGTCGGCGGCGGCGCTAGCCCGGCCAGTCGCCGGTCTCGGGGCGAAGGTCCCAGGGGCCGCCGGGGCGGCACTCGGTGGAGTGGTACTCGCCCGCCGGTGCCCGCGAGTCGTCGAGGGCGACCCGGGTCGCGATCGCGCGGGCGTCGACCGGCCCGATCCCGAGCCCGAGCGCGACGGTCTCCGTCGTCTGCACGGCGTAACACTGCGTCTGCGCCTCGTTCGTGATCCCACGCAGGTGCCACGACTCGTGCGCCAGCGTGACGATCCCGCTCACGGCAGCGAGCGTCTCCCGGTCGCAACCACCCTCGAGGAGACACCCGAAGGAGCCCTGCTTGCCGCGCCAGACCCGCTCCAGGCTGCGACAGGTGGCGGCGGAGAGGCTCGTCTCGTCCGCGGGCAGGCCGTGCTCGTCGAACTCGACCCAGCCCGCATTCGGCGTGATCTCGACGAGCCGCGCGAAGAACCCGGGGCAGCTGACGCCGACGTCGCGGAGCGCGACCTCACTCGCGATCACCGCCAGCCGGTTCTCGTTCTGCTCCCTGCGGATGTACTGCCACGCCGCGAAGAGCACGAGCGGGACGAGCAGCACGAGCGCGAGCTTCACGGACGTCCTATCGGCGGGGCGGGCCGCCGTCGCGAGGGTCGCCGAGGCGGCCGAGCTGCCGCCGGATCCAGCCCTTCGCCTCGAAGCGCTCGTCCATCGCATCCTCGAACGCGCGCGCCTTCGTGAGCAGGATCGCCTTCAGCACCTCGCGGTCGTCCTCGTCCAGCTCGTCGGAGAGCCGCCGCACGGCGTCGGCGAACTCCGCACCCTCGTATCGGGCGGCGAGCTCGTCGACGCGCCGCTCCAGCTCGCTGCGGCTCATGCGCCCTTCTGCGCCTCGAGCTGCCGTGCCTCGCCGGCCTCGCCGGCGAGGTCCGGATGCTCCTCGAACCCGTACTTCACGACCGCGCGCTTCGCCGCCTTCACCTCGTCCAGCCGGCGCACCGGGCGCGAGACCGGCGCCTCCTTCAGCAGCTCGGGGCTCTCCGCCGCCTCGCGGGCGATCGCGAGCATCGCGTCGGCGAAGGCGTCGAGCCGCTCCTTCGGCTCCGTCTCCGTGGGCTCGATCATCAGCGCCTCGGGGACGACGAGCGGGAAGTAGATCGTCGGCGGGTGGAAGCCGTAGTCCATCAGCCGCTTGGCCACGTCGAGTGCCGTGACGCCGTGCTCGCGCTTGAGGGTTCGCGCGCTGAGGACGAACTCGTGCATGCAGAGCCGGTCGTACGGCAGGTCGTACGCGTCGCGCAGTCGCGCGAGCAGGTAGTTGGCGTTCAGCACGGCCACCTCGGACATCTGCCTGAGCGCCGGCCCGTACATCCGGATGTACGCGTACGAGCGAACGAAGACGCCGAACGGCCCGGTGAAGCCACGCACCTTGCCGATCGACTGCGGCCGGTCGTGGTCGAGCCGGAAGCGCTCGCCGTCGCGCACGACGGCGGGAACCGGCAGGTACGGCTCGAGCGTGTCGCGGACGACGATCGGGCCGCCGCCCGGGCCGCCGCCGCCGTGCGGCTGCGAGAACGTCTTGTGCAGGTTGATGTGGACGATGTCGAAGCCCATGTCGCCCGGCCGCGAGATCCCGCACACCGCGTTCAGGTTCGCGCCGTCGTAGTAGAGGAGCGAGCCGGCCTCGTGGAAGATCCGCGAGACCTCCTCGATGTTCTCGTCGAACAGCCCGAGCGTCGACGGATTGGTCAGCATCAGCCCGGCCGTGTGCTCGTCCACCTTCGTGCGCAGATCGTCGAGGTCGAGGTTCCCGCGCACATCGGTCGCGACTTTGGCCAGCTTGTAGCCGGCCATCGTCACGCTCGCCGGGTTCGTGCCGTGCGCCGTGTCGGCGGTGACGATCGTGTCCCGTTGCCCGCCCTCGCCGCGATCCTCGAAGTAGGCGCGCATCAGCATCAGCCCCGTCAGCTCGCCCTGCGAGCCCGCCGCGGGCTGGAGCGAGCACGCCTGGAGGCCGGAGATCTCCTGCAGGATCTCCTGGAGCCGCCACATCAGCTCCAGCGCGCCCTGCGCGCCATCCTCGTCCTGGTGCGGGTGCAGGTCCCTGAACCCGGGCAGCATCGCCAGCCGCTCGTTCACGCGCGGGTTGTGCTTCATCGTGCAGGAGCCGAGCGGATAGAAGCCGTTGTCGATGCCGAAGTTGCGCGTCGAGAGCTCGGTGAAGTGGCGAACCAGCTCGGGCTCGGCGAGCTCGGGCAACCGCGGGGGCTCGGCCCGCCGCAGCTCCGCCGGCACCTCCGCGGGCGGGAGGTCGTGGCGCGGCAGCGTCGCCGCGCGGCGGCCGCGGCGGCTCTTCTCGAAGATCAGCTCCATCAGCGGCAGACCTCCGCGAGCACCTGCGCCAGCCGGTCGACGTCGGCCGGGGTGCGCTTCTCGGTGACCGCGACCAGCAGCACGTCGTCCAGGCCCTCGTAGTCACGACCGAGTGCATAGCCGGGATGGACGCCGCGTTCGCGCGCCGCGGCGATCACGTCCCGCGCCGGCCGGTCGACCCGCACCGCGAGCTCCTTGAAAGTCGCCCGGTCGGGGAAGGCGAGCGGCAGCCCGAGTCGCTCCTTCGCGTAGGCGCCTAGGCTCATGCACGTCTCCCCCAGCTCGCGCAGCCCCTGCGGGCCGAGCCACGAGAGGTGCACGAGCCCGGCGAGCGCGAGCAGCGTCTGGTTCGTGGTGATGTTCGACGTCGCCTTCTCCCGGCGGATGTGCTGCTCGCGCGTCTGCAGCGTCAGCACGTAGCCCCGGTCGCCGTCGAGGTCGGTCGTCTCGCCGATGATGCGGCCCGGCAGCCGGCGCACGTACTCGTCCTTGGCGGCGAGGAAGCCGTAGTGCGGACCGGCGTAGGACTGGTAGTTGCCCGCGCTCTGCCCTTCGCCGATCGCGAGCGCGCAGCCGTAGTTGCCGGGTGCCTCCAGCACGCCGAGGGAGATCGGGTCGACGTGCGCGATCGCCAGTGCCCCGGCGTCGCCGGCGGCCGCGGCGAGCTCCGGTGCCGGCTCGAGGCAGCCGAAGAAGTTCGGCTGCGCGAAGAGCACCGCCGCGGCATCCTCGGCGGCCTCGGCGAGGCGGGCGGGGTCGGTGGTGCCACCGTCGTGCGGCACCTCGACGACGTCGAGCCCGAAGCCGACGGCGTAGGTCTTCACGACCTGCCGCACCTGCGGGCTCAGCGTCTCCGCCAGCACCACCTTCGAGCGGCCGGTGACGTGCTTCGCGACGAAGCACGCGTCGGCCGCCACCGTCGTGCCGTCGTAGCCGGACGCGTTCGACACGTCCATGCCCGTGAGCTCGCAGATCGCCGTCTGGTACTCGAAGATCGCCTGCAGGACGCCCTGGCTCATCTCGGGCTGGTAGGGCGTGTACGCGGTGAGCAGCTCGCCGCGCTGGAGGACGGCGTCGACGACCGCCGGCACGTAGTGGTCGTAGATCCCGGCGCCGAGGAACGAGAGCTCCCTCGTCGTGTCGACGTTGCGCGCCGCGAGCGCCTCGAGGTGGCGGACGAGCTCGGGCTCGGACAGCGCCGGCTCCAGATCGAGCTCCCGGCCCAGGCGGACGCCGGCGGGGATGTCGCGGAAGAGCTCGTCCACCGACGCGACGCCGATCGCCTCGAGCATCGCCTCCCTGTCGCCGTCCGTGAGCGAGAGCTGGCCGAGGTTCATGGCAGCGCGCACGACGGCGGAGCCGGGCTCCGCCCGGCGGGCGCCGCTCGCGGCCGGGGACGCGCGCCGCTCACGAGTCGGCGAGCACCTGCTCGTACGCGTGGAGGTCGAGCAGCTGGTCGACCTCGGACGAGTCGGAGAGCCGGATACGGATGAGCCACCCCTCGCCGTACGGGTCGTCGTTGACGGTCTCGGGCGCCTCGACGACCTTCGCGTTCACCTCGAGGATCTCGCCCGAGAGCGGCGCGATCACGTCGGAGACCGCCTTCACCGACTCCACCTCGCCGTAGGACGAGTCCTTCGTGATCAGCGAGCCGACCTCGGGCGCCTCGAAGTGGACGAGCTCCCCGAGCGCGTCCTGCGCGAACCAGGTGATGCCGAGCACGGCCTCGTCGCCCTCGATCCGCGCCCAGTCGTGCTCCGCGTGGTACTTCAACCCCTCCGGATAGCTCTCGGCTGCCGCCACGTGCGGTTACTCCTCTCGCTTGTAGATCGGTTTCGGGACGACCGTCGCGCTGCGGCCCCTGCCGCGCACGTCGATCGTCAGCAGCGTGCCGGGCTCCGCGAGCGCGATCGGCACGAAGCCCATCCCGATGCCGCGGTCGAGCATCGGCGAGTGTGTTCCCGAGGTGACGGTGCCCCCGCCCTCGATCGGCATCCCCTGCCGCGGCACCGCCTTCTCCTCCATCACGAAGGCGACGAGCTTCTGCGCCGGCCCCGCCTCGGCGATCCGGCGGAGCTCCTCGACGCCGGTGAACTCCTTGTCGAGTGCGCACGTCCACGCGAGCCCGGCCGAGATCGGGTCGACGTCCGGCGTGATGTCGTTTCCGTGCAGCGGGTAGCAGACCTCGAGTCGCAGTGTGTCTCGCGCACCGAGGCCGCAGGGGACGGCACCACGCTCGAGCACCCAGTCCCAGAGCGCCTCGGCGTCCTCGGCCATGCACATCAGCTCGCAGCCGGCCTCACCCGTGTAGCCGGTGCGGTTCACCATCACCTCGACGCCGGCCAGCTCGGTCATCGTGTGCGTGAACGGCTTCGCCCCGGGGAGGCCGAGCCGCTCGAGCGACCGCGGCCCCTGGACGGCGAGGAGCGCGTAGTCGTCGGAGGCGTCCCGCACCTCGGAGCCGCGGATCTCGCGCTCCTTCACCCAGCCGTACGCGGCCGCGCGATTCCCCGCGTTGACGACGAGCAGGTAGTGGAAGCGACTGATGCGGTAGGCGATCAGGTCGTCGACGATGCCGCCGCGCTCGTTCGTCAGCAGCGTGTACTGCGCCTCGCCGTCGCCGATCTTGCCGAGGTCGTTCGACAGCAACGACTGGAGCAGCTCGGTCGCGTTGGGGCCCTCGACGTGCAGCTCGCCCATGTGCGAGACGTCGAAGACGCCGCTGTCCCCGCGGACGGCGCGGTGCTCGGGGATGACGCCCTCGTACTGCACGGGCATCTCCCAGCCGGCGAAGGGCACGAGACGCGCCCCGGCGGCGACGTGGCGCGCGTGGAGCGGCGTCCGCAAGAGCGTCTCGGGCACGCGTCGGACTGTAACGACTGCTGAGCCCTCGGCTCGCAAAGCACGACGCCCCGGCAAGCCGGGGCGTCGGACCGGGTCTCCTAGACTCGCCGGGCAGCGAGCCAAGAGGGCATGGTCGCGTGATACCGCGTCCACGGATGCTCAAACCTCGTCGGGCTGAATCAGTCCTCGCGTAGGAAGGAGGGGATCTCGAGCTCGGCGTCCGACGGCTCCGGCCGCCGCTCCGGCGGCGGCGGCGCCTCGCCCGACGCGACCTGCGCCACCGGCGCCTCGGCGCGGCGGCGGCGGGGACGCCCACCGAAGCCGGTCGCGATCACCGTCACCCGCACCTCGTCGCCGAGCGTCTCGTCGATGACGGCGCCGAAGATCACGTTCGCATTCGCATCCGCGGCGCCCGTCACCACCTCGGCGGCCTCGTTCACCTCGAAGAGGCCGAGCTCGGTGCCGCCGGTGATGTTGAGCAGGATGCCGGTGGCACCGTCGACCGACTGCTCGAGCAGCGGCGAGGAGACCGCCGTGCGCGCCGCTTCCGCGGCGCGGTTCTCGCCCGAGGCGGCGCCGATGCCCATCAGCGCCGAGCCCGCGTCGCGCATGATCGTCCGCACGTCCGCGAAGTCGAGGTTCACGAGGCCGGGCACCGTGATCAGGTCGGTGATGCCCTGCACGCCCTGGCGGAGGATGTCGTCGGCGATCCGGAACGCCTCGGTGACGGGCGTGCGCTTCTCGACCACCTGCAGCAGCCGGTCGTTCTCGATCACGATCAGCGTGTCGACCCGCTCGCGCAGGCTCTCGAT
>DASUOK010000019.1:0-7134 GCA_036276675.1 Gaiellaceae bacterium
AATCGTCTCCCGCTCATCGTGCCGCGGCGAGGGCTTCGACGGGGACGGCCACCGGCTCGTCCGGCGCCCACGACGCGAGCGCGATCCCCGCACCGGCGAGCCGCGTTCGGACGGCGTCCCGCTCGAGCAACCAGGTTCGCCAGGCGAGCGGCCCGGCGGCAGCCTCGGCGTCAGCGAAGTACGGGAGCGGATCGATCTCGACGATCGAGACCTGGAAGCCCCGGCGGCGGAGATTGAGGAGCGCGCGCGTGACGCGCCAGTCGAGCCGCGGCGTCAGCGCGACGATCAGCGACTGGGGTGGGAGGATCCGGCGCGGGATGAGGCTCGTGTCGCGCCAGCGGTACGTTCGCGCGACCTCGCTCTCGAGCAAGGCGTCCGCGATCCGATACTGCTGGCGCAGGCCTGAGCCGGGGATGATCCACTCGATGTCGCCGCCGAAGCGGAGCAGCCCGACGCGGTCGCGCCGGCGGAGATAGGCCTCGCTCAGCGACGTCGCCGCGCGCACGGCGTGGTCGAGCGTGCTCGCCGCGGTCGTGCCGGCGGCTCCGAGCGCGTCGAGGAAGATGACGACGTCCGAGCTCCGCTCGGGCAGTCGATCGTTGACGAGCAGCCGGCCGCGGGCGGCGGTCGCACGCCAGTTGATCCTCCGGGCGCGCTCGCCGGGGGCGAGGAACCGGAGCTCCGCGAACTCGATGCCTTCGCCCGCGACCGCAGCCGGACGGCTGCCGGTCACCGGGCGTGTCGCGCGCGGGCCGGCGAGCCGTCGCAGCCTCTCGACCGACGGGTAGACCCGCAGCGTCGTGGTCGGCTCGACGACGAGCTCGGCGCGACGAAGGTGAAGCTGACCGCGCGCCGAGAGCCCGATCGAGGCGATGCGGAAGGCCCCCCACCGAGGGCAGTCGATCGAGTACTCGAGCGTCCGCGCCTCGCCCGCACCGAGCGCGAGCACACGCCGCGTGGGCGCTCCGTCCGGATCGAGGCGCTCCGGCAGCCGCAGCTCGACGTCGAGCCAGGGGCACGCGTCCGACGCGACGAGCGTCAGCTCGAGCTCGACCCGCCCGCCCTCGATCACGCGATCGGCCGAGACCCGGACGGTCGCTGCGGGCAGACGAGGCGGCCGCACGGCGAGTCCGAAGAGCAGCGGGACCAGGAAACCGGCGCCGACCGCGACCAGCGCCGGCTGCGCGGTGGCGAGGCCGGCGAGGAGCCCAGCCGAGGCGACGACGAACCAGACGACGGCGCGCGGCTCGAACGTCACGACGAGTCGTCCAGGACCGGCACCGGAACCGACGCGACGGCGGCCCGCACCGCCTCGGCCGGATCGATCCGCTGCACCCAGAGCTCCGGCGCCAGCGTGAGCCTGTGCGCGAGAGCGGGGATCGACACTGCCTTGATGTCGTCCGGCGTGACGAAGTCGCGGCCGAGGTACGCGGCGCGGGCGCGGGCCAGCTTCATCAGCGCCAGCGACCCCCTCGGCGAGGCCCCGACGGCCAGCTGCGGCGAGTCCCTCGTGGCGCGCGCGATCGCGACCGCGTACTCCGCGAGCGCCGGGGCAACGTGCACCTCCTCGATCGCCGCCTGCATCGCCCGCAGCGCCTGCCGGTCGCAGACGGGCTCGAGCTCGATCCGCTCGCGCCGTCGACGGGAGCGTTCGAGGAGGATGTCGCGCTCCGCGTCCTCCGACGGGTAGCCGATCGCGATACGGACGAGGAAGCGGTCGAGCTGCGCCTCCGGCAGCGGGTACGTCCCCTCATATTCGATCGGGTTCTGCGTGGCGAGGACGAGAAATGGGGACTCGAGCCGCCGCGTCGTGTTCTCGAGCGTCACCTGCCGCTCCTCCATCGCCTCGAGCAACGCGGCCTGGGTCTTGCCCGGCGCGCGGTTGATCTCGTCGGCGAGCAGGATGTTCGTGAAGATCGGCCCGCGCTCGAAGGTGAAGCCGCCGCTGGAGCGGTCGTAGATCGACGCCCCGGTGATGTCGCTCGGGATCAGGTCCGGGGTGAACTGGATCCGGGCGAAGTCCATCGCGCACACCTGCGCGAAGGAGCGGGCGAGCAGCGTCTTGCCCAGGCCTGGGAGATCCTCGATCAGCACGTGGCCGTCCGCGAGCAGGGCGAACAACACCAGCTCCACCGCCTCTCGCTTGCCGATGATCGCCTGCTCGACGGCGTCGGCCACCGCGGTCGCCAGCTCCTGGACGTCCACGCCTGCCCCCGGCTCCTCCTCGGTCACAGCTGCTCCAGCCGCTCGATCGCTGCTCGCAGGTCGTCGCCGGCGAGACCCCGGCCGACGCGGTTCGCGGCCGGCGGACGGTCGGGACGGACGATCTCCCACAGCCGGTCACCGAGCAGCTCCTGCGCGCGCCGTGGCGCGAGCGCCATGTCGACGCCGCGGCGGCCGAGGCGTGCGGCGACGATCGGGACGAGCAGCGGTCGGAGCGACCGGTCGACGCCGAGCTCCGATTGCTCGCTGTCCCGAAGGTCGTCGGCGATCTGGCGCAGCCTCAACGGCATGTCGTCGTCGCGCGCGCGCGGCGGTGGCTGTTGCCTCCGCGCGGGTCGGAGCTGCAGCAGGGTCGCGGCGGCGACCGCGGCGGCGAGCGCCAGCGCGGACGCGAGCGCGACCGTCCTGCCGTGCCCGAAGACGACACCGAAGGTGGTCGCCGCGATGCAACCAGCGGCGACGAGGACTAGTGGCCGGCGGACGGTCACGGCGGCGCCACCTCCGTCTCGATCCGCCGCACCGACGCGATCGCGTGCCGGCGGTCGTCCTCGTCCATCGGGTGGTCGCTGAACCGGGCGATCTCGAAGAGGCCGGTGAGGTCGGACGCTGCTGCAGCGCTCGCGCCGAGCACTCGGAGGACGCGGGCCGTGAACTCGGTCGGGGTCTCGTCTTGCGCTCGCGAGAGCTCGACCGCGCCGAGCGACTCCTCCATGCGCGCATAGGCGCGCTGGACGGCAAGCCGCGGGTCCCGCTCGGACTCCAGGTCTGCGAGCGACCGCCTGAGGCCGGAGCCGACCCGCGCCGCCGCATCGTGAACCACCGCCTGACGTGCGCGCCGCGCGCGCCGACGACGGACGACGACTGCCGCCGGCGCGAGCAGGAGCAATGCCGCCGCCGAGCCGGCGACGAGCCATGTCAGCGCGGACGACGTCGCGTGTTCGGCCGGCGCGGACGTGCTCGTCTGACCGCTCGGCGCGGCGTCCCCGGGCGTGGCGGCGGGCGGTGTGGTCGCGTTGGGAACGAGGAAGGGCAGCGTGAGGAGCAGGAACAAGGCGATCGCTCCACCGACGATCGCAGCGGCCTTCCCGGCCGACGACAGCGACGCCCCCAGCCCCTCGACGTCTCTCGCGTCGAGCCGTCGCCGCCGCCGGCGGCGCTTTTCCACCGAGTGCGTCCCGATCCAGACGAGGAGCAGCGACCCGACGACGAGCGCGCCCGAGGCCGCGGCGACCGCATTGACGACGCCGACCGGGACGTCCTGCCGGCCGCCGGCGTGCCAGGGTGACCCGCCGCTTGCCAGCGCCACGACCGACACCAGCAGGAGCCCCGCCGCGGTGGCAGCGATCGCTCGCACGTCGCTCAGAGGTCTGACCGGCACGGCGAGATCATCTTCGATTGGCCGGGGCTGCCGCCTGGCTGCGCTCCACGGCAGCGGCGGAGACTACTCCGCCGGCCTTGAACGGTCGGCGACGTCGAGGCGAGTCAAGCGCAGGCGCGACGGAATGATGACCGAGCGCTGGACCGCGGCCGGCCTGCTCGAGGCCGAGAAGCGGCCCCAATGCCGTCACGTCGCCGTGCCGAGGTGGGGCCAGTCGTCGAGAATCCGGGTCGCTCGGGGGTCGATGTCGGCGAGCCGCGTGTGGATCGTGGACAGGTCGAGGTCGGGGTCGCGGAATCGGGTGTGCAGCTTCCGGAGCCCGTCGGCACCGGCGGCCCGCCACAGCGCGCAACCGCCGGCGATGAGGACCATCTGGTACCAGACATACGTCTCTGCACTCACGTCAGGCGGAGCGGTCATGTCGTCGAGCTCGCTGCCGGGATAGAGCGCGTCCGAGGACTGCACGGCGGCTGAGGCGTACGCTTCGATCCCGGGGACAAGGGCGGGCTCGATGTCGTGGGCATATCCCACCATCACGAGGTTGGCGAACAGCTCCATCAGCCACAGGCGGGGAAATTCGAAGGGGATCTGCTGGTGGTAGAGGTGCCCGAGCTCGTGCACGACGATCGCATCGACGAATGCGCCGAGGTCGAGGTCATCGCCGTAGGCGCCCACGAGCGCCTGCCGCGTCCGGCGGTCCACGTGCGGCAGGTAGCTACGGGCAGATGCGGCGAAGAAGTCGGCAGGCTCAGCCCCCACGATGAGTCGGTCGCCCTCGTCGGACGTGTGCGGCAACCCGTAGGTCAGCTCCGGCGCGGCCGCAACTGCGGGCCAGTCGACCGAGCCGGCGACGTGCAGGCTGAAGGCCGGCGTCATGCCGAGGATGGAGGCCGACCAGTCCCGTGCCCGTCCCACCATCGTCGCGATCCGCCGGGCCTGTGCCTGGGCGCCAGCCGACGCTGACACCCGCATGTCGCCCACGGCAAACTCCACCATTCCCACGCCCCGCCCTCCCTGGCGTCAACGCATCCACCCTACGCGCCGGCAATGTCGTACCGGATTGGATCTCAGCCGCAAAGGTTCCCGCGGTTGGATCGGGGGAACACTGAGGGAACACCAGCCCCGGTACGCGCGTCCACGCGGAAGCAGTCGGAACCACGCCGCCTGAAGTGGCTAGAGCTCCGCGAGGCGCGGCACGATCTTCGACACCACGCGCTCGACGAGCTGCGCGGGCTCGGTGCCGAGGAGGCCGAGTTGTACGTGCTCGAAGCCGAGCGTCGCGTAGTGCGCCAGCTCGGCGACGAACGTGTCGACATCGGTGTCGGAGCCGACGCGGGCGATCGTGGTGTTGCGGATCTCCGACCGGTCGCGGCCGACGTCGTCGCAGTGGCGTGCGAGCACGTCGAGCTTGTGTCGCACCTGCTCCGGTGAGGTGGGGAAGAGGTTGTTTGCGTCCGCGTACTTCGCGACGAGCCGGAGTAGCTTCCGTTCGCCGCCGCCCCCGATCATGATCGGCGGACGCGGCTGCCGGATCGACGGTGGCACGTTCAGCGTCTCCGCGAGCCGATAGTGCTTTCCCTCGTACGGGCCGTCGTCGTCGCTCCACATCTGCAGGCAGATCTGGAGCGTCTCCTCGAGCCGCTCGAGCCGCTCGGCGATCGGGTAGAACGGAACGCCCAGGGCTAGGTGCTCGCGCTCGTACCAGGCTGCGCCGAGGCCCAGCATCGCCCGCCCGCCGGAGAGAACGTCGAGCGTCGTCACGATCTTCGCGAGGAGGCCGGGGTAGCGGTAGCTGACGCCCGTGACCAGAAGGCCGAGCGACATCGTCTCTGTGCGGCCCGCGACATAGCCGAGAGTCGTGTAGCCCTCGAGCATCGGATCCTCGGCGCGGGTGAACCGCTCCATCTGGAAGTAGTGGTCCATGCACGTGAACATCGCGCAGCCGGCGCCTTCCGCCGCCTCCGCCGTGTCGCGCAGGTGCGCCCGCAGCGCGCCTGGGCCACCCGAGAGCGTCTGGTTGAAGAAGTGGATGCCGACCTCCACCACGCCCAGCCTACTGGGGCGCCAAGCGACAACGACCGCAGAGATTTCGGCTCCGTGGTCGGCGAACTCGGCCGGAGCCCTACGCCTCGTCGAAAAGTGGTCGGTAGTTCGAGCGGAAGATCCTTCGGCCGAAGGCGCGCAAGACCAGGTTTCGGACGACCGTCGGGGAATGGCGAGTGCGGTCGCGGCGATGTGTCTGGGCGCGCACCCAGTCCGTTCGCGGACGGCGCCGGGCCTCGAAGTGCGTCAGCGCGGCGGGCATCGCCTCATGCCGGTGCAGACACTCGGCGAGAACCAGCGCGTCTTCCAGCGCCATCGCAGCGCCCTCGGCCATGTTGGGTGAGGTCGCGTGCGCTGCGTCCCCGATCAGCACCACCCGCCCGCGCACCCAGGACTCGAGCGAGACCTCCTCGATCGTCGAACGGTGCGCGAGCCCCGGCTCCGCGACCGCATCGCTGAGTTGAGGCACGGGCCCCGCATAGCCGGAGAAGAGCCGGCCGGGACCCTCGTGCCAGACCTCGCCGGCCGGTGACACCACGTCGCAGTAGCAGTACACGCGGCCGTTCCCGATCGGGATCATGAGGAAGGCCGTGCGGTGGCCCAGCATCACCGACCAGGTCGTGATCTCGGGCGGGCAGGCGGAGACGAAGCGCCACCCCACCTGTCCCACGGGGCTGGCGGTCGCATCACTGCCGAAGGCGAGCCGGCGCACCGTGCTGTGAATCCCGTCCGCGCCGATCACGAGGTCGTATTCGCCGACGGTTCCGTCGCCGAACTCGACCGAGACAACCTCATCGAGGTCGCGCAGCCCGCGAACGTCGGCGCCGAACCGGAGCGGCACGTCGCGCGCCCCGTCGAGCAGCACGGCATGGAGGTCCGCCCGCGCGAGCGCAAGGCAGGGCCCAACGCCGTCCCAAATCTCCGCGAGCTCGACCTCGAACAGCAGCCGGCCGCGGTGGTCGCTGACGCGCTGCCGGGGGATCACGACCGCTCTCTCCGACACTGCTTGATCGAGGCCCAGCGCGCGGAGCGCGCGGAAGGCGTTTCCGGGTAGGTAGATACCCGTCCCCGCCTCGTCCCACGCAGGGTGCCGCTCGACAACTTCAGCCGAGAAACCGGCGCTCGTGAGCTTTCGGGCGGCTGCGAGCCCGGCGACGCCGGCCCCAACGACGAGAAGTCGTTTCCCGCTCACGTCAGCTGACCGCGCTCCGTGTGGTCCGAGGGCACCGGGCGACCATGCCGTTCCAAACGACGACGGAGTCGTCCCAACCATCGTCGTCCTCGGGCGAGGGCGGGCACTCGAGACGCGCACTCAGACCGTTCAGATCCGCAGAGAGCGGGTCGGCGCCGCCGCCCTCGAGTTCGGCGAGCTCAGCCGCGATGGCGTTCATGCCGCAATCCCCGCCTTCGCCGAACGGCGCGTCCTGCCCGCCTTCGACAGGCTCTCGGCTTCGCGCGAGGCAAGGTGCTTCACGACGTAATCGGCATCT
>DASUOK010000020.1:0-7709 GCA_036276675.1 Gaiellaceae bacterium
GCACGGTCGCGCCGACTCCCTCCGCGGCCTACTCCTCCGTGACGACGACCTCCGTCAGGTCGGTCTGCGAGAGCAGGTTGACGTTGAACGTGTCCTGGATCGACGGCCGCTCGAGCTGCACGTACGTGTACCAGTAGAGCGGCGTCACCGGGACCGCTCCGTCCGCACCGAGGAGCAGATCCTCCATCTGCCCGTACAGCTCGTACCGCTCGTCGTCGTCCGCCGTCTGCCGAGCCTGCTCCAGCAGCTCGTCGTAGGCCGGGTCGCAGTAGTTGGTCGAGTTGTTCCCCGACTCGCACGTCCAGAGCTCGAGGAAGTTGATCGCGTCGACGTAGTCACCGATCCAGCCGTACCGGTAGACGTCGATCGACGGGTCGATCGGCGGGCCGGTGAACTCGAGGAACTGGGCCCACTCCTGCTGCCGGATCTCCACGTCGAGGCCGAGCTCCGACCACGCCGCCTGGACGGCGACCGCGATCTCGCGGTGACCCGGCGAGTCGTTCAGGAGCAACGTGATGTCGCGCTTCGGCTCCGCGACCTCGGACATCAGCTGCTTCGCCTGCTCGAGGTCGCCGTTCTCCGGCAGCCACGGTGAGTCCGGGTTGATCGCGTCGAAGCCGGGCATGCCCTGCGGCGTCCAGCCCGTGCTCGGCAGCTGGTCGGCCTGCGCGATGTTGTCGATGATCTCGCGTCGATTGATCGCGAGCGACATCGCCCGCCGCTGCTTCACGTCGGTGATCGTCTCGACGTTGAAGCCGTAGGTGTAGGTGCCGAGGCCCGGGTACTGCTGGTAATCCTCGGTCTCCTTCAGGCGCGGGATCTCCTCGGGCGGCAGCCCACCCACGTGGGCGTCGAGCTCGCCGGCCTCGAAGGCCTGCACCGCGGTGATCCCGTCCGTGATCATGCGCCCGTCGACCCGGGTGAGCGTGACGCTGTCGGCGTCGCGCCACTCCTCGTTCTTGACGATGTCGATGCGGGAGTTGTGCTCCCAGGTGTCGAGCAGGAAGGGGCCGTTGGAGACGATGTTCGCGGCCTCGGTCCACTTCTCGCCGTGCAGCTCGATCGTGGGCCGGTGGACGGCGAGGAAGGAGTGGTGCGCCGCCTGCTGCACGAACCACGGCTGCGGCGTCGTCAGCTTCACCTCGAGCGTGCGCTCGTCGATCGCGTTGACGCCGACCGCGTCGCGCAACGCCTCGCAGTTCTCCTCGCAGCCGTTGTACTCGGCGGCCCCGACGATGCCGTAGAACTGGTAGGCGTAGTCGGCCGCGAGCTCGGGCGAGATCGTGCGCTTCCACGACCATTCGAAGTCCTCCGCGGTGACCGGGTCCCCGTTCGACCAGCGGCCGTCGTCCCGGAGATGGAAGGTGACCGTCATGCCGTCCTCGGAGGTCTCCCAGCTCTCGGCGAGCATGGCGACCGGCTCGAGCTCCGGCCCGAGCTTGACGAGCGGATCCATGATGCTGAGCAGGATCCCGGACGAGGTCGTGTCCGTGGCGAGCCCGGGGTCGAGCGAGGGCGGCTCCGCGCCCCAGTTGACCGTGATCGTCTGGTCGGCGGCCTGCCCGGCGGACGTGTCGCCGCCCGTGGTCGCACCGGTCGCGGCCGTCTCGCCGTCGTCGCCGCCGCAGCCGGCGGCGAGCAGCAGCGCGAGCGCGAGCAGCGCCAGGGTCGAGGTGATCCGTTTCATCGGCATCCTTTGAGTCGCAGGGGCGAACAGCGGTATAGCTGTGCTATACAACGATGCTGCCGACGAGCAACCGCCCGGTCAACCCCATGTGCGTTAAGCCGCGGTGAAGGCGAGGGTGGCAGCGCCGGTGCCGGGGCTGAAGGGGGATCGCGACCGCAGTGCGATCCCCCACTCCTCATAGGCGCCGGCGGGTGCCGCGTCCCACTCCTTGGGATCGGTCGTCACTACGCCTTCGGGCAGGTCGTCGCGCCGGCGACGGAGGTGCGGACGGAGCGGCCCCGGAGTCGAACCGAGCAAGCCGTGGGTTGCACGACCGGGCCGATTTTGAAGACCGGCTGGGCCACCGGGCCCGTGCCGCTCCGCCCGCCAGCCTAGTCGGCCCCGCGTGAGAGGATCCGGTGCATGCCGCACCTGCGTCTGATCGACGAGGCCGAGGCGACCGGGCTGCTCGCGGAGGAGTACGACGCGGCGGTCGCCCGGGCGGGCAAGGTGTTCAACATCGTCAAGGCGATGAGCCTGCGGCCGACCGTGCTGCGCAGCTCGATGGGCCTCTACCGCGAGATCATGTTCGGAGAGAGCGCCCTCTCCCGCCGGGAGCGCGAGCTGCTCGCGACGGTCGTCTCGCACGCGAACGAGTGCTTCTACTGAACGCGTGCGCATGCCGACGACCTCCGTGCCGAGGGCGCCGACGACGACCTGGCTCGGCACGCCGAGCACGACTACCGCGCCGCCGGGCTGGCGCCGCCGCTGCGCGCGCTCTGCGACTTCGCGGTGCTGCTCACCATGCGACCCGCTGACGTCGGCCGCGGGGACGTGGACGCCCTGCGCGAGCACGGCTTCGGCGACGAGGCGATTCACGACGCGATCCAGGTGATCGCGTACTTCAACTACATCAACCGCGTCGCGGAAGGGGTCGGAATCGACCCCGAGCCCGACTGGGTGGGGAGGTAGTCGTGCCGCGCTTCACGATCGTGCACGTCGACGACTTCGAGCGCCCGTTCCCGAAGTGGGCGCTCGCGCGCAGGTCGCTCGGGATCGCGTCGTTCGGCATGAACGTCGTCGAGCTCGCGCCCGGCGAGTCGATCCCGGAGCACACCGAGCTCCCGCGCGACCAGGAGGAGGTGTTCGTCACGCTCGCCGGCGAGCCGACGCTCGTGATCGACGGCGAGAGCCACCAGGCGCCGGCCGGCACCTACGCGCGCCTCGACCCCGAGCCGCTGCGGACGGTCGTGAACGAGAGCGACGCGCCTGCGACGATCCTGATCGTCTCGGCGCCGCGGACGAGCGGCTACGAGCCGCCGGACTGGGCTTGATCGGACTGAACCTGATCGGACTGGGCCTGATCGGACTGAGCCTGACCGCCCAGCACGCGCGGCGCGTGCGACGACGAATAGACGTCCTTGCGCGCGATCAACCCGCCGACGAACGGAAAGACGTCGACTCCGTCCCATTCCAGCCGCCGGCCGTCGCGGTGGGTGGCCGTCGCGACCCACTCGCAGACACCGAGGTCGTCTCGCGCATAGAGGCGTGTCGTGGCGAAGCGCAGATCGGGCCAGCTCTCGAGGATCGCCGCGATGTGGCCGCGAACGGCCTCGCCCTCCGCCCGCTCGCCGGCGGTGTGGTTGTGGAAGACCATCCCGGGCGCGTGCAGCGCGACGATCGCATCGAGGTCGTGCGCGTTCCACGCGGCGTTGTAGCGCTCGATCGTTCGCTCGACCTCGGCTGCCTCCATCGTCCGGCGCCTACGACGACCGCACGACGATGCGATCGCCGACCGCGACGCCCCAGCGCCGGAAGGAGCCGGCGTTCACCTCGAGCGCGCCCCGATACTGCACCCCGGGCGCGTAGACGGCGCACGGGTCCGCGGCGCACGGCTTCATCTGCATGATTCGTAGAATCGTTCCGCCCGCATCGTAGAACGCGATGTCGAGCGGGATCAGCGTGCTCTTCATCCAGAAGCCGCCGCTCGTGGCCTCCGGGAAGCGAAAGACCATGCCCGCGTCCGGCGGAAGCGACGTCCGGTGCATCAGCCCGCGCTCCCGTTGCGGCCCCGTGCTCGCGATCTCGACATGTACGACGACCTCGGCGGCGCCGGTGTCGATCACCGCGGTGCCCTGGGGCAGCCCCGGCGCCCGGGAGGGAGCGTCGAGGAAGGCCGCGGCCGCGCCGGCGACGAGCACGGCGCCGAGCACGGCAGCGGCGACGAGGTAGCGGAGGCGCACGTCCACAGTGTGGCAGGGCCTAGCCCGCCGCCGTGGCGCGCCGTCGCAGCACGCGTACGTCACCGGCACGACGCGTGACGCCGTCTGCGTCGAGCCGCTCGAGCAGGAGCTGCGCATCGCGACGTCCGCACCCGGCGAGGTCGCGGAACCGTGCCAGCGAGATGCCGCCGGCCGCCGTGCACTCGGCGACGACGAGCTCCCGTGCGCGCTCGTGCACCGCGGGGGTCACGGCGTACCCGCCGCCGAGCCGGACGAGCCGTCCTTCCCGCTCGAGGAAGCGGGCGAGCTCGGCGTCGTCCGGCTTGGCAGCGCCGGGCGCGGCCGCCTCGAGCTGCCGCTCCAGCTCCGTGGCCGCGCTCTCCCGCTCGCCGAGCTTCCCGACCGCCCCGGGCCGGTACAGCCGCGAGCCCCGGCGCTCGAACGGGAGCCGCGCGAGCACGGCACGCGCCCACGGCTCGTCGGGCGCAGTCGTCCCCGGGTCGAGCGGGTCCGCGGCCGCCAGCTCGCGCTCCAGCTCGAGGCGGAGCTGCCCGAGCCACGCGTCGGAGAACCGCCACTCGCCGTCGACGAGCGCCGGCGCGCCGAGCGGGCGCTCGCCGCGCTCCGCGCGCTCGAAGCGCGCCTCGTCGACGTGGCGGGGTGGATTCGGATCGAGGACGATGCCGCCACCGAGGGTCGTCCCGCCGCGCAGCACGACCCGGTCGCCGCGGGCGGCGACGACCGGCTGCGCGAGCCGGAGCTGCGCGAAGCGCTCGCCGGCACGGACGACTCGGGCGAGAACGGACGAGGTGCCGTGATGCACGAGGAGACGCGTACCGTCCGCGACCTCGGCGAGCAGGTCGAGCGTCACGTCGAGGCGGTAGCTCGGGCGAAACGCGCCCGGTCCGACGAGGATGTCGCCGCGCCGCAGCTCCGCCCGTTCGACGCCCGGCAGTGCGACCGCCACACGCTGTCCCGCCGTGGCGCGCTCCACTGCCTCGTCGTGAACCTGCACCGAGCGGACGCGCACCTCGCGGCCGGCGGGCTCCGCGCGCAGCACGTCGCCCTCGCCGAGCGAGCCCGACCAGAGCGTCCCGGTCGCGACGGTGCCGATCCCACGGAGCGTGAAGACCCGATCGACGTGGAGTCGCGCCGCACCGCCCTCGTCGTGCTCCGGCGCCGCCAGCTCCGCCGCGCGCCCCAGGGCCTCGCGCAACGCACCGAGGCCGGCCCCAGTCTTCGCGCTCACCGGGACGACGTCCGCGCCGGGCACGAGCTCGCGCGCCTCCTCGGCGACGAGCTCGACCAGCTCGGGATCGACGGCGTCCGCCTTCGTGACGGCGACGACTCCCTGCTCGACGCCGAGCAGCCGCAGGATCGCCAGGTGCTCGTGCGTCTGCGGCCGCGCGCCCTCGCCGGCGTCGACGACGAGCAGGAAGAGGTCGATTCCCGTCGCGCCGGCGACCATCGTGCGCACGAAGCGCTCGTGCCCGGGCACGTCCACGAGCGAGAGTCGGCGGCCGTCGGGGAGCTCGAGCGGCGCGTAGCCGAGGTCGATGGAGATGCCGCGCGCCCGCTCCTCCGGCAGCCGGTCGGTGTCCTTTCCGGTCAGTGCCCGGACGAGCCACGTCTTGCCGTGGTCGACGTGACCGGCCGTGCCGACGGTCAGCGGCATCGGGACACGCTCGAGCCGTCGCTCACGCGCGGGCCGCGGCGACCGCGGCGGCGACCTCCTCCGCCTCGGTGTCGGTCAGGGTGCGGCAGTCGAGGAGCGTGTGGCCGTCGCGGACCACCGCGACGACCGGCGGCTCTCCCGCGCGGAGCGCCGACGCGAGCTCCTCCTCGACGGCGCACGCGAAGCTCGGCAGCTCCGCCAGCGGGAGCGCGCCCCCACCGACGCGCGCGACCGTCGCCTCGACGGCGCCGCCGACGGCGTCGGCGAGTCGCTCCGCCCGGGCCCGGACGGCGTCGGCGGGCTCGCGGAGCATCCGCAGCACCGGGATCTCGTGCGGCCGGTCGAGGTACAGCGCGAGCGTCCCCTCGAGCGCCGCGAGCGAGAGCTTGTCCGCCCGGAGCGCCCGCTGGAGCGGGTGGCGGCGCAGGCGCTCGACCAACTCGGCGCGCCCGGCGACGACGCCCGCCTGGGGGCCGCCGAGGAGCTTGTCGCCGGAGAAGCAGACGAGGTCGGCACCGGCGGCGAGCGACGCTGCCGGTGTCGGCTCGCCCTCGACGTCCATGAGCGCGCCCGAGCCGAGATCGTCGACCAGCGGCAGGCCGTGCCGAGCGGCGACGGCCGCGAGCTCGGCGACGCGCGGCTGCTCCGAGAAGCCGACGACGCGGAAGTTCGACTGGTGGACGCGCAGCAGCAGGGCCGTGTCCGGCCCGATCGCGTGCTCGTAGTCGGCCGCGCGCGTCCGGTTCGTCGTCCCCACCTCGACCAGCCGCGCCCCCGAGCGTGCGAGCACCTCCGGGATCCGGAAGCCGTCGCCGATCTCGATCAGCTCGCCGCGGGAGACGAGCACCTCGCGCCCCTCGCCCAGGGCGGCGAGCGCGAGCAGCACCGCGGCGGCGTTGTTGTTGACGACGAGCGCCCCCTCGGCCCCCGTGAGCCGGCGCAGCAGCGGGGCGAGGTGGTCCTGGCGCGAGCCGCGCCCGCCGTCGGAGAGGTCGTACTCGAGGTTCGAGTAGCCGCTGCCCACGGCCGCGACCCGCTCGAGCGCGGCGGGAGCGAGCGGCGCGCGACCGAGGTTCGTGTGCACGAGCACGCCGGTCGCGTTGAGCACGCGCCGCAGCGACGGCCTCCGGGCCGCCGCGACCGCCTCCTCGACGCGGGCGCGCAGGTCGCCGGGGTCGGCCCCGGCGCGGATCTCCTCCCGCGCGAGCTCGAGCACCGTCCGCGCGGCGGTGACCGCGAGCGGATCGTCGACGCCGCGGGCGAGCTCGTCCACGGAAGGAAGATCGCGCAGCCTCACAAAGTGAGTGTAGAGCCGCGGAAGCGGTTACTTTGCAGGCATGAAGCGCCGCACCGTCATCGTCGCAGCAACCCTCGCCAGCCTGGCCGTCGTGGCCGCGGGTGCGCTCGCCGCGCGCGACGCAGTCCACCGGGACCGCCCGCTGCCGGGCGTGACGGTGCGGGAGGTCGCGCTCGACGAGCCGATCGAGGTGCGCGTCGGCGCGGCGCGTCACGGGCTCCGGCCCCGGACGGTGCTGCGCGTCGACGAGGCCGCGACCGCCGCGAGAGCCCGTGAGCGCGGCCGGGACTCGTTCCTGACCCGGCTCCGCGCGCTCGCCGACCCGTCGCCGCCCGAGCTCGCGGTCGACCCGGTTCTCGTGCGCGAAGGAGGCCTGGCCGCGTTCGTCGAGCGGGCCGAGCGCCGCCTGCGGAAGCCGGTGCCGGCGCGCGTCTCGCTGGCCGGCGTCCAGCCGTCGCGGCCCGGTGACGAGATCGACCGCGAGGCGTTCTTCGGCGTGCTGGAGGACGCGCTGCTCCGCGGCCGGGATTCGCTGCGGGCGCCGCTCCGCCGCGTGCAGCCCGAGCGCACGACCGCCGCGGCCGAGGAGGCTCTCGAGACTGCGCGCGCGCTCGTCGCAGCACCCGTCGAGCTCGCCTACCGCGGCCGCCGGATCGGCTCGCTCGCGCCGAGACGGCTGGCGCGCCTCGTCCGCTTCGTACCGCGGCGCGACCACTTCGTCGTCACCTTCGACAAGGAGCGGCTCGCGGCGGCCGTCCGGCCGGCGCTGCGCCCGTGGCGCAAGCGCGCCACCAACGCCCGCTTCCTCGTCGCGAACGGCGGCGTGCGCATCCGCCCCTCCAGGCCCGG
>DASUOK010000021.1:0-2075 GCA_036276675.1 Gaiellaceae bacterium
TGGACGGCGTGCACCGCGACCCGTTCCGCCTCGACCTGCGTGTCGCCGTAGATCGAGGCGGGGTAGACGTGCGTCCAGCCGACGCCGAAGCCGATCCCGGGCGGCCGCAGGCGGTCGGAGAGCGTCAGCAGCACGGCCTCACCGTCGCGCGCGATCACGATCCCGTTCAGCTCGAGCCCGTCGTGGAAGCCCTCGAGGATCGCCTCCCCGGTCGGCGACTCGGCGAATGCGGCGTGCAGGTGCGCGTCGACGTCGTCCGGGGAGTCGATGTAGAAGATGCCGCGCTGGCCGCCCGAGTCGGCCGGCTTGAGCACGGCCGGCAGCCCGACCGCGTCGACCGCCGCGCGGGCGCTCGCCAGGTCGCGCGCCGCGGCGAAGCGCGGCTGCGGCACCCCCGCGTCGGCGAGGGTGCGCCGCATCGCGATCTTGTGGGTCATCAGGTGCGCGGTGTGGGTGCCGATCCCCGGCAGCCCGAGCGCCTCCGCCACGGCGGCGACGACGGGGACGGCACGATCGGCGGAGACCGTGAGGACGCCGTCGACCTCGTGACGCCGAGCCACCTCGGTGACGCCGGCGACGTCGGTGAAGTCGACCGGCTCGGCGACGTCGGCCTCGGCGAGCCCGGGCGCGTCCGGGTTGCGGTCGACGGCGACGACGCGACCTCCCAGCTCACGGACGCGGAGGATCGCTCGGCGCTGGTGGCGTCCGGCGCCGACGAAGAGCACGGTGGGCACCGCGCGATGCTATCTCGCGCGCCGACGCGGCTAGCTCGGCCCGCGGGAGCCGCTGCCGAAGCCCGGCGTCAGGAAGGCGAGCCGGCGCCAGCGCTCGATCTCGCAGCCGTCGCGCAGGCTCAGCTCCGTGCGCACGGTCCGGCCCCGGTAGCGGCCGCTGACCAGCGCCTCCTGCGGGCCGCCGTAGATCTGCGTGCAGGCGATGTCGCTCGGCAGCGGCGCGAACGGGTTGCGCATCGCGGCGAGGCGCCGGCAGGCCGCGGCCGGATCGCGCAGGCTCCCTCGGGGTGGGTCGCACCGCAGCGTGAACGTGCGCGTCGGGCTGCCGCTGCGGCCCTCGCTCCAGACCTCGATCCGCAGGTCGGTCGTGCTCCCGGCCGCGCCGGGGCCGGTGAACGCGAGCAGGCCGGCTGCGACGACGGCGAGCACGGGAGCAACGGTAGCGCGGGATAGACTCGCCCGCGTGGCCCTGACCGGCAAGCGCATCTTCATCACGGGCGGCGCGGGCTTCATCGGCACGACCCTCGCGCGGCGGCTCGTCGACGAGAACGAGGTCGTGGCCATGGACAACCTCCACCGCGACGCGCTCAGCGGCACCGAGCTCGCCGAGCACCCGAACTTCACGCTCGAGCAGGGCGACGTGCTCGACGCCGAGCGCGTGCGCGAGCTCGCCCGCGGCTCGACCCACGTCGTCCACTGCGCCGCGATCGCGGGCGTCGACGACGTGCTGAAGAGCCCCGTGCGCGTGATGCGCGTCAACGTCGTCGGCACCTACAACGTGCTCGAGGCGGCGATCGCCACCCTCGACACGGTCGAGCGCTTCGTCGACTTCTCGACGAGCGAGGTCTTCGGCACGCACGCCTTCCGTGTCCAGGAGGGGCAGGTCTCGACGATCGGCTCCGTCGGCGAGGCGCGCTGGACGTACGCGGTCTCCAAGCTCGCCGGCGAGCACATGTCACACGCCTACCACGACGAGCTCGGCCTGCCGGCGGTGACGGTGCACCCGTTCAACGTCTACGGGCCGGGGCAGATCGGCGGCGGCGCCATCCGCGCGTTCATCGAGGCCGCGCTCGCCGGCCGCGACCTGACGATCCACGGCGACGGCTCGCAGATCCGCGCCTGGTGTTACGTCGACGACATGGTCGAGGGCACCCTCCTGTGCCTCGAGCACCCCGACGCGGTCGGCCAGAGCTTCAACATCGGCAACGCGCGCTCGACGGTGACGATCTACGACCTCGCCCAGCGCGTGCGGCGGCTGACGGAGGCACCGGTGGAGATCGTCTTCCAGCCGCTCCACTACGCCGACGTCGAGCTGCGGATCCCGAACGTCGAGAAGGCCCG
>DASUOK010000022.1:0-3523 GCA_036276675.1 Gaiellaceae bacterium
CGGGTCGAGCTGGTTCTCGCGGATGCGCGAGTAGATGAGCGCGCGCTGGCCGTCCAGCTCGTGCTCCCCCGCCTCGAAGCGCCAGCCGGGCCACTGCTGGCAGCGCGCCTCGGTCGCGTAGGGGCAGTCGAAGCGGTTCGAGAGGATCGGCTCCGGCACGTCGATCGTGATCCCGCCGAGCGTGTCGATGACGCTGCGGAAGTCGTCGAAGTCGACGAGCGCGACGTGGTTCGCCTGCAACCCGGTGAGGTTGCGGATCGTGCGCATCGCGAGCCCGGGCCCGCCCAACTGGAAGGCGGCGTTGATCTTGTTCGAGCCGTACCCCGGGATCTCCACCCGCAGGTCGCGCGGGATCGAGAGATAGGCGATCCGGTGGCGGGCCGGGTCGGTGCGCACGAGCAGGATCGAGTCCGAGCGGCGAGCGTCCGCCCGGGCCTCGGTCGCGTCGCCGTCGGTGCCGAGGAGCACGATCAGCGACGGGTTGGTGAGCACGAGGCCGTCCTGCGCGGCGAGCCCCGCCTCCACGTCGGCCGGCAGGCGGTCGTTCGCCTCCGCGACGCCGCTGCGGAAGGCGAGGTAGCTCGCGACCAGCCAGACGACTGAGAGCACGACCAGCAGGAGGACCGCGAGCCCGATGCGTCGGCCCCAGTGCGGCCGTCGTGTCCGGGGCTGCCGGTCGACTCGAGCGCCGTCGCGGCTACGGCCCGGCCGCGTCGCCACCGGCACCTTGCCCTTCGTCCGTCCACCCTTGTAGACCCGGTAGGGCTTGTCTCCCTCGGCCATCCGGCCGGGTATGGTAGCCGCGGCCCGTGGGATCCCAGCACGTCATCGGCGTCGATCTCGGGGGCACGAAGATCCTGGCGGGGCGGCTCGACCGGGGGGGACACGTCCTCGAGCAGCGGGAGGTGCCGACCCCCACCGCGTCGCAGGAGGAGCTGCTGGAAGGTGTCGAGGCCGCCGTCGCCGGGCTCGTCTCCGACTCGGTCGCAGCGATCGGCTGCGGCGTCCCGTCGGTCCTCGACCGGGCGACCGGACGTGCGCTCGGCTCGGTCAACATCCCGCTCGAGGGCGTCTCGCTCGGGGAGCGGCTGGCGTCCTTCGGCGTGCCCGTGGGTGTGGAGAATGACGCCAACGCGGCGACGCTCGCCGAATGGCGGCTCGGGGCAGGCGCGGGCGTCGACGATCTCCTGCTGCTGACGCTGGGCACGGGCGTCGGGGGCGGCGTCGTCACCGGCGGCGAGCTCTACCGCGGCTGGGCCGAGCTCGGGCACATCGTCGTGATCCTCGACGGCCCGCCCTGCCAGGGAACCTGCACCGGCCGCGGCCACCTGGAGGCGGTCGCGTCGGGGTCGGCCGCCGACCGGGCCGCGATCGAGCTGTGGGGGCCGGAGGGGACGGCGGAGCAGCTGGTCGAGCGGGCTCACGCCGGCGACGCCGCCGCCAGGGACGCGCTGACGGTGATGGGGCGTCTGCTCGGCGCCGGGATCGGCTCGCTCGTGAACGTCTTCGGAGCCGAGCTGGTCGTGGTCGGCGGGGGCTTCGGCACGGCCGCAGCGGAGTTCCTCTTCCCCGCCGCGCTCGAGGTCGCTCGCCGCGAGGCGCTCGGCCCTGCACGTGCGGGCCTGCGCATCGTGCCTGCGGAGCTCGGCTCCGACGCGGGGCTCGTGGGTGCCGGGCTCGTGGCCTTCGAGGCGCTCGACGGCAGGCGCTGAGCCGTGCTGGCGGTCTGCGCGACGCCGATCGGCAACCTCGAGGACGTGACGCTCCGCGTCCTGCGCGAGCTGGCCGAGGCCGACGTCGTTCTCTGCGAGGACACACGCCACACGCGTGGGCTGCTCGCGCGTCACGGCCTCGAGGCGCGGCTCCAGAGCTACCACCGACACAACGAGGCGAAGCGAACGGAGGAGCTCCTGCCGCGCCTCCTCGCCGGAGAGCGGATCGCGCTCGTGAGCGACGCCGGGCTGCCGGGCGTCAACGACCCGGGCGCGCGTCTGATCGTGGCCGCCCTCGAGGCGGGCGTCACCGTGACCGTGCTCCCGGGTGCGTCGGCGGTGGAGACCGCGCTCGTCGCCAGCGGGCTCGTGGGAGAGCGCTACCAGTTCCTCGGTTACCTGCCGCGCGGCGCGCAGGCTCTCCGCGAGCTGTGGCGCGAGCTCGCGGCGTGGCCGCACCCCGCCGTCGCGTTCGAGTCCCCGCAGCGGCTGCCGGCGACGCTGCGCTCGCTCGCGGACGCGGATCCCGAGCGTCCGGTCGCCGTGTGCCGGGAGCTGACGAAGCGGTTCGAGGAGGTCGTCCGCGGCCCCGCCGCGGAGGTGGCCGTGCGATTCTCGGAGCCCCCGCGCGGGGAGATCACCCTGGTCGTCGGTGCGGCCGCTCGTGCCGCCGCGGGGCCGGACGCGGCGGCCGCGCTCGCGGCGGTGACGGAGCTCGTGGCCGCAGGTGTCCCACGACGACAAGCTGCCGACGTCGTCGGCCGGCTGACGCGCACCTCCCGCAACACTCTGTACCGAGAATCGTTGCAAAGCGGCTGACGCACCCCGCTACGGTGGCCATGGGTTGTCATCCACGCGAACGGAGGCGCGCAGATGCGACGAGTGCTGTCTGCCGCGGTCGTGCTCGCGACGCTCGCCGTCGCGCCGGCTGCGCTCGGTTGGACCTGGCCTGTGCAGGGACCGGTGTTGCGGCCGTACTCCTTCACGGTCGCGACGGAGCCGTATCCCGCCGGTCAGCACCGGGGGGTCGACGTCGGCGCCGCGCCCGGCACCGAGGTGCGAGCCCCCGCCGCGGGGACGGTGTCGTTCGTCGGCTCGCTGCCGCAGGGGGGCCGTGCGCTCACGATCCAGACCGCGGACGGCTACTCCGTGACGCTGCTCCAGCTGGCGGAGACCCTCGTCGAGCGCGGTGCGGCGGTCGCGGAGGGCGACGTCGTCGCCCGCAGCGGGCCGAGCGCCGATCCGCTCATGGCGCAGTCGCACGTCCACCTCGGCATCCGTCTGACCGCCGTCGAGGACGGCTACGTCGATCCGCTCGAGCTCTTACCGGCCGCACCGGCGGAGCCCGTGCCGCCTGCAACCGTGCCGTCTGCAGCCGTGCCGGCGGCGGCCGAGCCGGCGTCAGCGGAGCCGCAAGCGGTCGTCGTCGCCGCCCTGCCCGCGGGGTCGGCGGCCGTCGAACCGCCCCCTGCCGATCCGCTCCCGTCGGATCCGCCCCCTTCCGATCCGCCCAGGCCCGCCGCGCCCACCGTGTTGCGCGAGCCGTCGCCGCCGCCGGCGCTCGAGCCCGTCCCCGTCGAGCCGCTCGCCGCCGCGGCCGCCGTGGCGGCGGCGCGGTCGGCCTCGCCGGCGGCGGCATCTCGCGCGCCCACCCGCCCGGCGACGCCGAGCACGACCGCAGCGACGGTGCGGCAGCCGGTCGTCGCGCCCTCGCCGCAGCCTCCGCGCGAACGAACGGCGCGGCCCGCCGCCACGACAGCCCCGGCGGCGCGTCCGCGGCGGAGCCCCACTACGCCCGCGCGCGACTCGAC
>DASUOK010000023.1:0-4024 GCA_036276675.1 Gaiellaceae bacterium
GGCACGACGACGGTCGCCTCGCGCGTGTCGTCGTCGATGTAGACCTCGCGCACGCGCGCGGGCGACAGCGCCTTCGCGACGAACCGGGCCGGCTCCGTGTTCCACGGGATGATGTCGATCTTCTCGCCGCGCAGCTCGGAGACGACCATGCGCACGCGCGAGCCGCGCGGGCCGACGCAGGCGCCGACCGGGTCGACCCCCTGAGCGTGCGACTCGACGGCGATCTTCGAGCGGTAGCCGGGCTCTCGCGCGACGCCGCGGATCTCGACGAGGCCGTCGGCGATCTCCGGCACCTCGAGCTCGAAGAGCGTCTTGATCAGCTCGGGGTCGCGGCGCGAGAGGATCACCTGCGGTCCCTTCGTGCCGGAGCGCACCTCGGTGATCACGGCCTTGATGCGCGAGCCCTGCTCGTAGCGCTCGCCGTCGACCTGCTCGGAGCGCGGCAGGAGCGCCTCGACCTTGCCGAGGTCGACCAGCACGTTGTTCCGGTCGCCGGCCTGCTGGACGATGCCCGTCACCACCTCGCCCTGGCGGTCGATGTACTCCTCGTACATCATCGCGCGCTCGGCCTCGCGGATCCGCTGCTGGATCACCTGCTTGGCCGTCTGCGCCGCGATGCGGCCGAAGTTGTCGGGGGTGACGTCGGCCCGCGCGATCTGCTCCTCCGGCACCTGCGACCAGTCGAGCTCGAGATCGCCCTCGTCGATCAGCGTGTGCTGGCGCTCGCCCGTCTCCTCCTCGAGGCGCTCGAGCTCGTCGATCTTCGCCTCCATCGCCTCCTCGATCAGCCGCTCCTCCAGGTCGCCCGGGATCTCGATCGAGTAGACGCGGAACTCCCCCTCGTCGTCGAGCTCGACGACCGCGTGGCGTGCGGCCCCGGGGGTCTTCTTGTACGCGGCGAGCAGCGCGTCCTCCAGCGCGGTGACGAGCGTGTCGCTCTCGATTCCCTTCTCGCGCTCGATCGTGCGGACGGCTTCGATGATCTCCTGGGACATCTCTCCTACCCTTCGTGCGTCAGGTTGCCCCGGACGATCTCGTCGTACGGGATCTCGATGGTGTCGTCCCCTGTGCGGACGACGACGGCGGCATCGTCGGCGCCGACCACCTCGGCGCGGAGGCGCTTGCGGCGGCGCTCGGTGCGCAGGGAGACGGTGCGGCCGACGGCGTTGCGGAAGTGCTCCGGCTTGCGCAGGGGGCGCTCGAGGCCGGGCGAGGACACGTCGATCGCGTACTCCTGCAGGTAGTCGCGGAGGACGTCGGTGACGCGCACGCAGAGCGCGTGGTCGACGCCCTGCGGATGGTCGATGAAGACGGTGAAGCGGTCGGGGGACGACAACTCGACCGCGAGCACCTCGACGCCGGCCACCGCGGCCTCGACCTCGCGTGCGATCTGACGCTGGAGCGTTCGTTCCTTCTCGTGTGTCGTCGTCATCGTTCGTCCCCTTCACGAAAAATGGGCGCCGCGCGCCCATTTCGACCTGCCTGAAATGTGGTGTCGGAAGTGTAGCAAGCACTGGGCCGTTCGGCCCACCGCGCGACCGCTCCGGACCCAGCCGCCTCGCCGACGAGGAGACGCGGAATCTCGGCCGGAGGAAGCACGCGTCTCAGCTCCTTGGACGCACCCTCGAGCACCTGCCGTCATCCGTCGAGGACGATCGTCACCGGCCCGTCGTTCACCAGCTCGACCCCCATCCGCGCGCCGAACCTGCCCGTCGCGACCGGGACTCCGAGCGCGGCCAGCGTGACGCAGAAGCGCTCGACGAGCGGCTCGGCGTCACCGGGTGCGGCGGCCGTCGTGAAGCCCGGCCTGTTCCCCTTGCGCGTGTCCGCGAGGAGCGTGAACTGGCTGACGACCAGGGCGGCGCCGCCGGTGTCGAGCAGCGAGCGGTCGAAGCGCCCGCCGTCGTCCTCGAAGATCCGCAGGCGCGCGACCTTCCCGGCCAGGGCGTTCGCGTGCTCCACCGTGTCCCCCGCCGCGACCCCGAGCAGGACGAGCACGCCCGCGCCGATCTCGCCGACGACGTCCTCGTCGACCCGAACCGACGCCCGCGTCACGCGCTGGACGACGGCTCTCAACCGGCCTGCTCGTCCTCGCCGGGCGGCTCGAGATCCATGATCCGGTCGGCGTAGCGCTCGCTGCCCGGTCGCAGCGAGCTCGCGAGCTTGTAGTGCCCGTTCGCCTCCGCGTCCCGGCCCTGCTTCTCGAGCGAGCGGCCGAGCGCGTAGTGCGCGTAGTCGTCGGTGGGCGAGAGCTCGAGCACGGCGCGGAACTCCGCCTCCGCCTCGCGCCACCGCTGGATGCGGAAGTACGCGATTCCGAGGGCCTCGCGGATCGACGCCTTGTCCGGCTCGAGCCGCTTCGCCTTCTCGAGCGCGACGGTCGCCTGTGCGGACATGCCCCGCTGGAGATGGGCGCGGCCCTTCTGGAAGAGATCGTAGGCGTCGCTCACAGGTCCCTCAGGTAGGGGAAGTTCTCGAGCAGCAGGTCGGCAGGCGTCGTCAAGTCGCGCGTCGGCCCGATCTCGATCCCTGCGATTCGCGTTCCCGCGTCGATCGCGCCCTGAAACGCCGCCGCGAGCTCGTAGGGCGGCTCGCCGCGGAGATCGGCGACGCGCGAGGCGAGCTCCGGCCCCACGGCCCAGAGCGGCGCACCGACGTGGGTGGGCTCCGGGCTGCGCAGCCGCTCGACGACGACGCCGGCTGCCCGCACGCCGTTGCGCCGCGACGCCCCGTCCTCGAGCGGCCGCAGGGCGAGCGCGCCTCCGGCGCCGGCGGCCGACCAGGCCGCGGCGAAGGCGGCGACGTCGCCGGGCGTGAAGACCGTGTCCGCCCCGACCACGAGATACGGCGGCTCCGCCGCGGCGACTGCGACTGCGCCCGCCGAGCCGTCGGGCCGTGCCTGCACGGCGTAGCGCAGCCGCAGGCCGACGTCGGAGCCGTCGCCGCAGAGGCGCCGCACCTGGCCCCCGAGGTGCCCGACCACGACCGTCACATCTGTGCAGCCGGCAGCCGCCAGCTCGCGTAGCAGGAGGACGAGGACGGGCTCGCCGTCCACCGGCAGCACGGGCTTCGCCCACCGCTCGGTGAGCGGCCGCAGCCGCGTGCCGAGGCCGGCAGCCATCACGACGGCCTCAGGCATCTAGGCGCGGGCGCGGAGGGAGCGGAGGGCGACGAAGCCGCGCAGCCGCTGCGGGCGGCCGAGACTGCCGCGGATCGCGTGGAGCAGCTTCTTCAGCTCGCGTCGTGCCGCCTCGGCGGCGCCCGCGCTCGCGTCCAGTGGGCCGAAGCGCGCCGCCGCAAGAGCATTGGCGAAGGGCCGGCCGTCGATGCCGAGCTCCGAGCGCACGAGTCCGTGCAGCTCGTCGGGCGTCGCCGTCGCATCCACGGCCATGCCCTGGTCGACGAGGAAGTCGGCGAGCTCCCGCCGCGCGGCCGCGGCGATCCGGCGCGGGTCGTCGGTGACGTACCGGAGCCGGCGCCGGACGAGCTTGCCGAGCCCGATCGCGGTGCCGACGGCCGCGAGGAAGCCGACGACGATCCAGAAGGCCCCGATCCCCTCCTCCACCGTGACCGGCCGGCTCTGCGCCCGGCCCTCCTGGAGCTGGATCAGCGCGCCGAGGCCGCCGGTGCTCGGGTCGAGGCCGCGCCCGCTGACGGGCTGGGGGTCGAAGGCGGTGGCGGCGTCGCCGGCGTTGAAGGTCTGGGAGGACGCGCTGTAGGCGCCCGCGAGCTCGCCGCGCCCGGGGGTGGGATCGAACGAGAGCCAGCCGTACTCGGGGAACCACACCTCGACCCAGGCGTGCGCGTTGTGATCGGTCACGTTCCAGACGCCGTCGCGGTAGTCCCCGCTCGTGAACCCGGTCGCGACGCGCGCCGGGATGCCCAGGAAGCGGAGCATCAGTGCCATCGAGCCCGCGAAGTGCTGGCAGTAGCCACGCTTGCCCTGCGCGACGAAGTAGGCCAGCGGTGGAGCTCCGGCGGGACGCGGCGGCTGCTCGTCGTAGGTGAAGCCGCCGGTCGAGCG
>DASUOK010000024.1:0-8143 GCA_036276675.1 Gaiellaceae bacterium
GAAGCGCAGCGCGCCGCCGCACTGCGGGCAGGAGTCCCCCTCCACGGCCTCGCGGAGGTCGGCGAAGCGCGCCTCGAAGTCGCGGCCGTGCTCGACGCCGCGCAGGTGGAAGCCCGTGCGGTTCGCGCCGGCGACGAACTGTCCCTCGCGCAGCGCCTCGTCGGCGACGATCTCGCCGGCGAAGCCGACGGGGCCGAGCGAGCCGGGGTCGGCGCCGAACGCCGCGCTGATCTCGTCCTCGGTCGCGAGCCGGCTGTTGCCGACCGCGTGGCCCAGCTTCTCCTCCGAGAGCCGGTCGTCGCCGCGGAGGAGCGCCAGCACGACGGTGCCGTCCTCCCGGGTCACCGGCATCGCCTTCGAGGTGGCCGCGGGATCGATCCCGAGCAGCCCGGCCAGCTCGTCGATCGTGGACAGGCCGGGCGTCGCGATCTCCTCCGGCGCCGAGAGACGCTCGGGGAAGGTGGCGGGCCGCGGCGTCCCGCGGGCGATCTCGAGGTCGGCGGCGTAGTCGCCGCGCTCGCAGAGCACGAGCGTGTTCTCGCCCGACCCGGACGGCGCCAGGAAGTCGATGCTCTCGCTGCCGCCCATCATGCCGCTCTCCGCCTGGACCGCGTGCACCTCGAGCTCGCAGCGCTCGAAGATGCGGTGGTAGGCGCCCCGCTGCAGCTCGAAGCTGCGGGCGAGCCCTTCCTCGTCGACGTCGAACGAGTAGGCGTCCTTCATCACGAACTCGCGCACGCGCAGCAGGCCGCCCCGCGGGCGGGGCTCGTCCCGCTCCTTCGTCTGGAAGTGGTAGAGCAGCTGCGGCAGCTGCCGGTACGACTGCAGCTCCCGGGCGTGGAAGGTGAACGACTCCTCGTGGGTCAGCGGGAGCACGAACTCACGGCCACTCCGGTCGGTCAGCTTGAAGAGCTCCGGGATCTCGTAGCGGCCGGTCGTCTGCCACAGCTCGGCCGGCGTGAGCACCGGGGCCGACATCTCCTGGCCGCCGATCGCGTCCATCTCCTCGCGCACGACGCGGACCGCATGCTGATGCACCTTCCAGCCGAGCGGCAGGTACGTCCAGAGGCCGACGCTCATCTGGCGGATGTAGCCGCCGCGCACGAGCAGCTTGTGCGAGCGCGCCTCCGCGTCCGCGGGCGCGTCGCGCAGGGTCGGCAGGAACAGCTGTGAGGCGCGGTGGAGCATCCGCAGAGGTTAGTGAAACGCCGGCCGCCGAAGCCGTCCTCGGCGGCTTCGACCCGCTGCAGCAGACTCAGTCGAGGGGGATCAGCGAGGCTTCCGCCATCGCCAGCGCTGCCGGCTTCGCCATCTTCAGCCGCGTGGGGCGGTGCATGCCGTCCTCGATCCAGCGGTCGATCTCGTGGAAGAGCTCGTCGATCAGGAGCTCCGCCGAGACCTTCTTGAGCACGCGCCCGTGCGCGTAGATGAAACCGACGTCGCGGCCGCCGGCAATGCCGAAGTCGGCGTCGCCCGCCTCGCCGGGGCCGTTGACGGCGCAGCCCATCACGGCGACCTCGAACGCCTGCGGATAGCTCCGCAGGCGCTGCTCGACGACGACCGCGAGGCTCTCGACGCCGACGTTGTCCCGGCCGCACGAGGGGCAGGAGATCATCACCGGGCCGCGCTCGCGCAGCCCGAGCGCCTTCAGGATCTCGAACGCGGTCTCGACCTCCCTCACCGGGTCGGCCGTGAGGCTGACGCGCAGCGTGTCGCCGATGCCGTCGGCGAGGAGGGCACCCATGCCGACCGCGCTCTTGATCGAGCCGGCGAACGGCGTCCCCGCCTCGGTGACGCCGAGGTGGAGCGGGTACGGCACCTTGGCGGCGAGCATCCGGTAGGCGCGGATCATCGTCGGGACGTGCGTCGACTTGACGGAGATCTTGAAGTCGCGGTAGTCCAGCCTCTCGAGCAGCTCCACCTCCTCGAGGGCGGCGGCCACGAGCGCCTCCGCCTGGTCGGCCTGGGCGAGCTCGTGCAGGTGCCGGGGCAGCGAGCCCGAGTTCGCGCCGATCCGCATTGGGATCCCGGCACGCTTCGCGGCCGTCACGACCTGCTCGACCTTCTCGGGGCCGCCGATGTTGCCTGGGTTGATGCGCACCGCCGCGACGCCGGCGTCGATCGCCTTCAGCGCGAGGCTGGCGTTGAAGTGGATGTCGGCGATCACCGGAAGCGGCGAGAGGCGCACGATCCGCGCGAGCGCGGCCGCGTCCTCGCTCTTCGGGACGGCGCAGCGGACGACCTCGCAGCCGGCCGAGGCGAGTGCCGCAATCTGTGCCGTGGTCGCCTCGACGTCGCGCGTCGGCGTCAGCGTCATCGACTGCACGACGACGGGCGCGCCGCCGCCGATCGCGACGCCGCCGACCCTGATCTGCACGGGCGAGCCCACGCCCACAGGGTATCGGGCGAGGTCGTGCGGCCTAGGAGCCGAGCCGGCCGATGTCGTTCGAGAGGCCGATGAAGAAGAGCAGCAGCACCAGCGCGATCCCCACCACGGAGACGCGCTCGTACACCTCCCGGGCGACCGCCTTGCGGCGGACGCCCTCGATCAGCGAGAAGGCGATGTGGCCGCCGTCGAGCGGCAGCAGCGGCAGCAGGTTCAGGAGCGCCAGCGAGAGGCTGATCAGCCCCAGCACCCAGAGGTAGTTGTCCGCGCCCTGCTCGGCGGCTTGCGAGGATCCCTGGACGATGCCGACGGGGCTCGCGATCTCGTCGCGCCCGTCGCCGGTGACGAGGCGGCCGACCGTGGCGCCGATCTCCTTCGTCACGAGCCCGGTGATGCGCACCGCCTGCCAGACCGACTCGGCCGGACCGTAGTCGCCCGTCTGCTCCGGGCGCACCGGCCGGAGCTCGACGCGCTCGCCGTCGCGCTCGACGGTGACGGTGAGCGTCCGTCCCTCGGAGCCTGCGATCGCGTCCCGGATCTCGTCCGCGGCGAGCGGGCGCCCGTCGATCGCCACGATGCTGTCGCCGGCGCGCAGGCCGGCGGACTCGGCCGGCGTGTCGGCCGCGACCTCCTGGACGAGGCGCGTCGGCGCCCCCTGGTCGTCCGCGCCCAGGACGAAGCCGAGGCGCAGCGCTCCGCTCGTGGCGATGAAGAGGCCGGCGAAGAGAACGACTGCGAGCAGCAGGTTGGCACCGGGGCCGGCGAAGATGACAGCGACGCGCTTCCACGTACGTGCGCGCCAGTAGGCGTCCGGCCCGAGCGCGTCCTCGATGTCCGTCAGGCCGCGCTCGGCGGCCTTGGCCGCACCCGGAGACAGCTGCGTCGCCTCGACCTCGCTCCGCACAGCAGCCACGGCTACGCGCGCGCGCGGATGGTCGCCGTCGTCCAGGCGGCGCCGGAGCTCCTCCACCGCCGAGGTGAGCGCCGGCGCCTCCGCAACGGCGCGGCCGAGGTGGAAGTCGAGGTCGCCGGCCGCGGGCCGGTGCATGCCGGGGATCTTCACGTAGCCGCCGAGCGGGATCGCGCCGATGCCGTACTCGATCCCGTTGCGACGTGTCTTCGCGATCGCTGGCGGGAAGCCGAGGTAGAACTTGCGCGGGTTCATCCCCACGGCGCGCGCGACGAAGAAGTGACCGGCCTCGTGCACGAGGATCAGGAAGCCGAGCCCGAGGATGGAGACGAAGACGTTCATGCGAGCACCACGCCGCGCTCGGCGAGCGCCGCCCGCGCCGCGCGCCGGGCGTCAGCGTCGGCCTCGAGGAGCTCGTCCAGGTCGTGGGCGGGAGCGCCGTCGACCGCGCCGAGTGCCGCCTCGATCGTCTCGCCGATCGCGAGGAACGGCAGGCCGGCGTGCAGGAACGCGTCGACCGCGACCTCGTTCGCGGCATTGAACGCGCAGGGGAACGTGCCGCCCGCTTCCCCCGCCCGCCGCGCGAGCGCCAGCGCCGGGAACGTCTCGAGATCGGGGGCGGAGAACTCCAGCGTCAGCCCGGCGGCGAGATCGAGCTGCGGCACCTCCGTCGCGGCGCGCTCGGGGTACGTCAGCGCGAACGAGATCGGCACCGTCATGTCGGGATGCCCGACGTGGGCCAGCATCGCCCCGTCGCGGAAGCGGACGAGCGAGTGCACGAGCGAGGCCGGATGCACCACGACCTCGATCCGCTCGTACGGGACCCCGAAGAGGACGTGCGCCTCGAGCAGCTCGAGGCCCTTGTTCGCGAGAGTCGCGGAGTCGACGGTGATCTTCGGGCCCATCGCCCAGGTCGGATGCGCGAGCGCGTCCGCGACGGTGACCGCACCGAGCTCGTCGCGGGTGCGGCCTCGGAACGGCCCGCCGGAGGCCGTGAGGACGAGCGACTCGACCGTCTCGCGCCGGCGTCCCTCGAGACACTGGAACACGGCCGAGTGCTCCGAGTCGACGGGCAGCAGCAGCCCGCCGCCGCGCTCGTGCGCGCGCAGCGCGAGCTCGCCGGCCGCGACGAGGCTCTCCTTGTTCGCGAGCGCGAGCGTGACGCCGTGCTCGAGCGCCCAGAGGGTGGCGCGAATGCCGGCGAAGCCGACGACCGCGTTGAGGACGACGTCCGGCTCGGCCGCTTCGAGCAGCTCGGTCAGGTCACCGCCGACCTGGAAGTGCTCGACCCCGTGCTCGGCTGCGATCCGCTCGAGCGGGGTCGAGCCCGAGGCGAGCCCGCAGAGCTCGAGCTCCGGGTTCCGCTCCACCACCTCGATCGCCTGACGGCCGATCGAGCCCGTAGCGCCGAGGAGGGCAACACGCCGCACGCGCTCAGTGTAGGGACCGGGCTAGCTGTACCCGAACGCGAGCACGACGTAGTACGCCGCGACCGCCGCGAACAGCAGCGCGTCGATGCGGTCGAGCATGCCGCCGTGGCCGCCCAGCAGGCGGCCCGAGTCCTTCACCTGCAGGTCCCGCTTGATCGCGGACTCGAAGAGGTCGCCCGCCGCCCCTGCGATCGCGATGACGCCGCCGAGCACGAGCGATTGCGGAATGGTGAGGAACCCCTGCTCGTAGAGGGCGAAGAAGGCGACGGCGACCGCCGCCGCCGTGCCGGCGAGGAAGCCCTCCCACGTCTTGGCCGGCGAGAGCGACGGCGCGAGCTTGTGTCGCCCGACCAGGCGGCCGACGAGGTAGGCGGCCGTGTCGTCGGCGAAGACGGCGAGCAGGACGGTGAAGAGCGCGAGCCGCCCGTGCTCGGGGAGCTCGCGCAGGAGCACCAGATGGCCGAGGCCGAGCCCGATCCAGGCCACGCCCAGCACCGTCGAGCCGATCGTGATCGTCCCGGTCTGCCGCGTCTCGGCGATGCCGTAGAGCAGGAACGCCAGCAGGAGCGTGAGGGCGAAGCCGCCGATCATCCACTCCGGACCGCCCAGGTAGGCGCCGAGCAGGGCGGCGAGCGCTCCCGCATAGCCCGCGAGCACGAGCGGGCGCAGGCTGCGGGCCATCGCGTAGAGCTCGTGGAGCGCGATCAGCGCCGCGACGACTGCGAGGCCGAGGAGCCAGCCGCCGCCGAGCCACACGAGCCACAGCACCGCCGGCAGCGCCACGACCGTGACGACCAGGCGCGAGACGAACTGGCTCACGGGCGGCGGCTCACGCGGGGCGCCTCACCGGGCGCCGAACCGCCGCTGCCGGCGCGCGTACTCGCCGACCGCCGCCCGCAGGTCCGCCTCGCCGAAGTCCGGCCACAGCGTCTCGACGAAGACGAGCTCCGCGTACGCGAGCTGCCAGAGCAGGAAGTTGGAGAGCCGCACCTCACCGGACGTCCGGATCAGGAGATCGGGGTCGGGCAGCTCGGGCGCGTACAGGTGCGCCGCGAGCGCGTTCTCGTCCACGTCGTCCGGCGCGATCCCCGAGCGGAGCAGGCGCCGCGCCGCCTCGACGAGCTCGGCGCGGCCGCCGTAGTCGAACGCGATCCAGAGCGCGAGCCGGTCGTTGGCCGCCGTCTCCGCCTCGAGCGCGGCCATCCGCTCCTGCAGCCACGACGGGGCGCGATCGCGACGGCCCATGAAGCGCGTGCGCACGCCCTGCTTGGCGAGATCGGGGAGCTCGCGCTCGATCGTCTCGCCGAAGATCTCCATCAGCGCCTCGACCTCGTCGGCCGGTCGGGTCCAGTTCTCCGTCGAGAACGCGTAGACGGCGAGCGAACGCACGCCGAGGTCGATCGCCGCCTCGACCGTGCGGCGAAGCGCGCGTGTGCCGGCGCGGTGCCCGTCGGCGACGGGAAGGCCGCGTCGCTCCGCCCAGCGGCCGTTGCCGTCCATGATGATCGCGACGCTGCGGGCCAGCTCGGTCGCTGTGACGTCGGTGGCGACCTCGGTCACACTTCCATGATCTCGGACTCTTTGTGCTTCATCAGGTCGTCGATCGCCTTCGTGTGCTCGTCGGTCAGCTTCTGCACCTGGGCCTCGGCGCGCCGCTCCTCGTCGTCGCCGACCTCGCCGTTGCGGACGAGCTCCTCGAGGTGCTTCATCACGTCCCGGCGGACGTTGCGGATCGCGACCTTCCCCTCCTCGCCGTAGCGGCGGACGACCTTCACGAGCTCCTTGCGGCGCTCCTCGGTCAGCTGCGGGATCGGCAGCCGGATCAGCTTGCCGTCGTTCGAGGGCGTGAGGCCGAGGTCGGACTCCTGCACCGCCTTCTCGATCGCCTTGATCTGCGTCGGGTCGAACGGCTGCACCGTCAGCAGACGCGGCTCCGGAGCGCCGATCGTCGCCATGTTCTTCAGCGGCGTCGGCGTGCCGTAGTAGTCGAGGGTGATGCGGTCGAGCAACGCCGCGGAGGCGCGGCCCGTGCGCACGCCGTTGAACTCGGTGCGCGTCGTCTCGATCGACCGGTCCATCCGGCGTTGCGCGTCCTGGAGGAACTCCTCGATGGTCGCCATCAGCTCTCCTCGTTCGTGGGGGTCGAGATCAGGGTGCCGACACGCTCGCCGCCGGCGACGCGGGCGATGTTGCCGGGGACGAGCTCGAAGACGTGGATCGGCAGCTCGTTCTCCATGCAGAGCGAGAGCGCCGTCGTGTCCATCACGCGCAAGCCGCGCTCGATCGCCTCCAGGTGCGAGATCGCGGGGATGAAGGTCGCGTTCGCGTCGGTCCGCGGGTCGCCGTCGTAGACGCCCTTCGTGCCGTTCTTGCCCATCAGGAGCGCCTCGGCGCCGATCTCGAGCGCGCGGAGCGCCGCGGCCGTGTCGGTGGTGAAGAACGGGTTGCCGGTCCCGGCGGCGAAGATGACGAGCCGTCCCTTCTCGAGGTGGCGCATCGCGCGCCGGCGGATGTACGGCTCCGCCACCTCGGAGACCTCGAGCGCCGAGAGGACGCGGGTGACGGCGCCTTGCCGTTCCAGCGCGTCCTGGAGGGCGAGCGCGTTCAGGACGGTCGCGAGCATGCCGGCGTAGTCGCCGGTGGCGCGGTCCATCCCGTCGGCGGCGCCGGCGAGGCCCCGGTAGATGTTGCCGCCGCCGACCACGACCGCGAGCTCGACCCCCTCGGTCTGGACGTCGACGAGCTCGCGCGCGATCGCCTCCACCGTGGGCGGGTCGAGCCCGTACGGCTGCGCGCCCATCAAGGCCTCGCCCGAGAGCTTCAGGAGGACGCGGCCGAAGGCGGGAGCGCCGGTGTCCGCAGGGGCCGTCTCCTCGTCCTGGACGGTCATCCGCTCATTCTGAAACAGAGAGGCGCCTGAACGCCACCACACGCGCGTCGCCGGAGGCGAGCGCCTGCCCGACCGTCTGCGAGGCCTCGTGGATCCACGGCTGCTCCGTGAGGACGCCGCCGGGCTGCGCCGCGTAGAAGCGCTTCGCGAGCATCCCCGCGACGATCTTGTCCTTCGCCGCCTCCGGCTTGCCGGCGAGCTCGTCCGAGTTGAGGTAGATCTGGCGCTCCGCCTCGACCGCCTCGCCCGGCACGTCGTCCTTCGTCGCCCAGGCGGGTGCGGCGAAGGAGATGTGCATCGCGAGCTGCCGGGCGAGCTCTGGCGTGCCGCCTTCGAGCTTGACGACGACGCCGATCTTGTTGGCGGGCGGGTGCGTATAGGCGCCGAGCACCTCGCCGGGCGCCGCGTCGTAGCGCTCGGCGCCGGTGACGACGATGTTCTCGCCGAGCTTGCCGACGAGCTCGACGCGCTCGGGCTCGAGCTCGCCAACCGCGTCGGGGCCTCGCTCCTCGACGAGGTCGAGCACG
>DASUOK010000025.1:0-5340 GCA_036276675.1 Gaiellaceae bacterium
CGCGGGCGCCCACATCCACATGGGCACCATCGCCGGGAAGTTGAACGGGGTGATGCCGCCGACGACGCCCAGCGGCTGGCGGATCGAGTAGACGTCGATCCCGGTCGAGGCCTGCTCGGAGAACCCGCCCTTGAGCAGATGCGGGATCCCGCACGCGAACTCCACCACCTCGAGCCCCCGTGCCACCTCGCCCAGCGCGTCCGAGAGCACCTTGCCGTGCTCGAGCGTCAGGAAGCGCGCCAGGTCCTCGCGGTGCTCGTCGACGAGCCGGCGGATGCGGAACAGGATCTCGGACTTGCGGGAGAGCGAGGTCGCGCGCCAGGCGGGGAACGCCTCCTTCGCGGCGGCGACCGCGTGCCCGACCTCCTCGACCGAGGCGAAGTCGACGGCGCCGGTCTGCTCGCCGGTGGCGGGGTTGTAGACGGGGCCGCTGCGCCCGGACTCGCCCGTGACGGCCCTCCCGCCGATCCAGTGGTTGATGCGCGCGATCTCCTCGCCGCGCTCCTTCGGTGGGCTCGCCAGCTCCGTCATCTCGACCTCCTCGGGGTGATGTCCGGAGCGTAGCGCGCTAGGCTTCGCGCGATGGCGACGATCGAGACCAACCCGCAGCTCGGGGCGCAGGTCAAGGCCGACGCGAAGGAGTTCGTGCTCCACTCCTGGTCGGTGCAGAGCGCGATCGACCCGCTCCCCGTCGCCGGCGCCGAAGGCCGCTACTTCTGGGACTACGACGGCAAGCGATACCTCGACTTCGCCTCGCAGCTCGTCAACGTCTCGATCGGCCACCAGCACCCGAGGATCGTGGCGGCGATCAAGGAGCAGGCCGAGCGGCTCTGCACGATCGGCCCGCCGATGGCGACGGAGCCCCGCTCGGAGCTCGGGCGCCTGCTCGCAGAGGTCACGCCGGGCGACCTGAAGATGTCGTTCTTCACGAACGGCGGCGCCGAGGCGAACGAGAACGCGATCAAGCTGGCGCGCTGGTACACGGGGCGGCACAAGGTGATCGCCCGCTACCGCTCCTATCACGGCGCGACGGCGGCGGCGATCACGCTCACGGGCGACCCGCGCCGCTGGCACGCCGAGCCCGGCATCCCCGGCGTCGTGCGCATGCTCGACCCGTACACGTATCGCTGCCCGGCCGGCCACCCCGACCCCTGCCCGGTCTGCACCGGCGGCCCCCACCTCGAGGAGCTGCTCCAGTACGAGGGGCCCGACACCGTCGCCGCCGTGATCCTGGAGACGGTCACCGGGACGAACGGGATCATCCCCCCGCCCGACGGCTACCTCAGGTCGATCCGGGAGACGTGCGACCGCCACGGCATCCTGCTGATCCTCGACGAGGTGATGGCCGGCTTCGGCCGCACCGGCAGGTGGTTCGCCTGCGACAACTGGGATGTCGTGCCCGACATCCTCACGCTGGCGAAGGGGATCAACTCGGGCTACGTGCCGCTGGGCGCCATGACCGTGTCGGAGCCGATCTCCGAGTGGCTACGCGACCGCTACCTGGCCGGCGGGCTCACGTACTCGGGGCATCCGCTCGCGTGTGCGTCGGCGGTCGCGTCGATCGAGGCCTTCCGCGAGGAGGGGATCGTCGAGAACGCCGCCGAGCAGGGCGCGTACCTCGCGACGGCACTCCCCGAGCTCGCCGCTCGGCATCCATCCGTCGGCGACGTGCGGGGGCTGGGGCTCTTCTGGGGGCTCGAGCTCGTCAAGGACCGCGGCACGAGGGAGATGCTGGTGCCGTTCAACGCGACCGGCGAGGCGGCGGCGCCCATGGCCCGGCTCGGCAAGTCCGCGCTCGAGCGCGGTCTCTACCTGATGACGCACTGGAACGTCGTGATGATCTGCCCGCCCCTCACGATCACCCGCGAGGAGCTCGACGAGGGCCTCGCCGTGCTCGACGAGGTGCTGGCGATCGCCGACGAGTTCGCCGGCTGATCCCTAGTCGGCGGCGCCGACCTCGCAGTTGCCCGCGTCGGCCTCGGCGGCACCGGGGAGCCGGCCGAGCAGCAGCGCCAGCGCCTCGAGCTCGGTGTCGTCGAAACGCTCGGTGAAGAGCTGCGCCACGGCGGCGGTGTGGGTGCGCGACGCCTGCGCGAGCTTGTCGCGGCCGGCGTCCGTCAGCACGGCGTAGCTCACGCGCGCGTCGGAGGCGCACTCGCCCTTCGCCACCCAGCCCGCCTCCAGGAGGCCATCGAGCAGCCGGGTCACCCCGGAGGGCGTCAGCTGGATCCGCTCCGAGAGCTCGACCCGCTTCAGCTGCTGGTCGGGGGCGCGCGAGAGGAGCAGGAGCGCCTCGAAGTCGTTGATCGTCATGCCGTGCTCCGCCTGCAGTTGGGCGTTGAAGGTGCGGGCCATCGCGGCGTGCGCCCGCAACAGGCGCACCCAGGCCGTGAGGGCCACAGTTCCTTGATCTGTCAATACTTGCGACATCATCTTTCTCCTGCTACGTTAGTTGCGCACGCAAAATACTAGCACGCACCACGAGGAGGATCACGCAATGACGACCATCGAACAAGGCCAGACTTCGATCCCGTCCGGCACGTGGACGGTCGACCCGGTTCACTCGAGCGTCGGCTTCGCCGTTCGCTACACCGGCACCATCACCTTCAAGGGCGAGTTCGGCGACTTCGACGCGGCGCTCGCCGAGGGCCGCCTCGAGGGCAGCGCCCGTGTCGGCAGCATCGAGGTCGACGACCCCAACCTCGCCGCCCATCTGCAGACGCCCGACTTCTTCGACGCCGAGCGCCATCCGGAGCTGCGCTTCTCGTCGGCCGACCTGCGGCTCGACGGCGACCGCCTCACGGCCGTCGGAGAGCTGACGATGAAGGGCGTGACGAAGCCCGTCGAGCTCCTGGGCAGCGTCTCCGGCCCCGTCACCGACGGCTACGGCAACGAGCGGATCGGGTTCGACCTCGAGACGGTCGTGAACCGGCACGACTTCGGCATCAGCTGGAACATGGAGCTGCCCGGCGGCAGCCCGGCCCTCGCCGACGACGTCACCGTCACGGCGCACCTCGGCCTGGTGCAGGCGTAGGACGATGCGGATCCTCGCGATCAGCGGCAGCCTCCGCAGCGGCTCCCACAACACGGAGCTGCTGCGGCTGGCCGCCGCGGCCGCGCCCGAGGGCGTGGAGGTCGAGCTCTACGACGGCCTGAAGGAGGTGCCGCCGTACGACGCCGACGACGACGTCGAGCCGCGGCCCGAGCCAGTGACGCGCCTGCGCGACGCCATCGCGGAGTCGGACGCCGTCCTCTTCGCCACGCCGGAGTACAACTCGTCCATCCCCGGCGCGCTCAAGAACGCCCTCGACTGGGTCTCACGCCCGCTGCTCGAGTCGCCGCTGCGGAACACGCCCGTCGCGGTGATCAGCTCGAGCACCGGTATGTTCGGAGGCGTCTGGGCGCAGGCGGAGCTGAAGAAGGTGCTCGGCGCCATCGGCGCCCGCACGCTCGACGCCGCCGCGACGGTGCCGAAGGCGCACGAGCGACTCGCGGTCGGCCGTGGCGAAGCGCTCTTCGACGAGCTCGGCAGCGTCGTCGATGCGCTCGCCGCCGCGGTCGACGAGCGCGTCGCGGCCGCCGCCTAGTCAGGCCAGGAAGGCCTCGACGGCCGCGGCCGTCTCGTCGAGCGCGTCCCACAGCACGGTGTGGCCGCCCGGGACCCGCTCGACCCGCAACTCCTCGCCGAGCGCGGCCCGGTGGGCGTCGAGCAGGTGGTCGTAGGGGAGATACGACTCCTCGCCGAGCACGAGCAGCGTCGGCACGAGGACGCGCTCGAACGCCGGCGGCCGCCGGCTCATCTCGCCGTACGCGGCGACGACCGCGCTCTGCGAGTAGCGGTACCGCCAGCGGCCGTCGCCATCCTCGACGAGATGCTCGCGGAGCTCGGTCTCGAGCAGCTCGCGCGGCGCCCGCGTCAGGACGCTCTCCTCGTAGCGGCGGTCGATCGCCTCGGAGAAGCTCGCGTACGAGCGGTCGCGGCGGGCGTTCTCGGCCGCATGCAGGCCGACCGCGGGGTGGATGTGGATGGCCGGGTCGAGTAGCACGAGCCGCTCCACGCGCTCGGGCGCCGCGGCGGCGACCTCGAACGCGACCCGCGCGCCGAAGGAGTGGCCGAGCCACGCCCCGGGGGCCTCGGGGGCGCTCTCGAGCACGTCCTCGACGTGCTGCTCGAGGTGCCACGGCGGCTCCCACCCCGAGTCGGCGTGCCCGCGCAGATCGAGCGCGACGACCTTGAAGCGATCCTGGAGCCGCAGCGCCAGACGCTCGAAGTGGCGCGCGTGGCTCGTGACGCCGTGCAGGCAGACGAGCGCCGGCAGCTCCGCGTCGCCCCACCGCCGCAGCCGGAGCGTCAAGCCGGGGCGACGTCGAGCGGGGCGCTCGCGAGCTCGCCGCGCCGCGTGTCGGCGTCGTGGACGAGCGTCCAGACGACGGTCCCGCCCTTGTCGATCAGGAACGTGCCGCGAATCGGGGCGCCGCGCTCCTCGTCGAAGACGCCGTATGCCCGGGCAGCCTCGCCGTGCGGCCAGAAGTCCGAGGCGACCGTGTAGGTGAGGCCGAGCTCGCGCTTCCACGCCTGCCGCGCCGCCGACGAGTCGCAGGAGACGAGCACCACCTCGGTGTCCGCGTGCTCGAACGCCTCGAGGTTCTCCTGCAGGTCGCGCGCCTCCTCCTCGCAGACGGGGGTGAAGGCGAAGGGGTGGAAGACGAGCAGGACGTTGCGGCGGTCGCGGAAGTCGGAGAGGCGCACGCGCTCGTCGCCGTCGACCTCGAGGTCGAACTCAGGCGCCTGCGCTCCCGTCCCGATCGTCATGCGACTCCTCCTCGCCGTTCCCGCTCGGGCGATAGTAACGCCGCCCCCTGAGCGGCTCCGGGAGGTAGTCGAGCTCGGAGCCGCGGGGATCCGTGTGCGGGTCGATGTACCCCTCGCCGTGCCCCAGCTCCTTCGCGCTGCGGTAGTGCGCGTCGCGGAGCATCGCCGGCGGCCGCAGGTTGCCGCCCTTCCGCACGTCCTCGCGCGCGTCCCAGATCGCGCGCGCGCTCGCCTTCGACTTGGGCGCGCGGGACAGGTAGAGGGCGGCCTGGGAGAGGTTCAGCTGCGCCTCCGGCAGGCCGACGTGCTCGAGGGCCTGCGCGGCCGCGACGGCCACCTCGAGCGCCCGCGGGTCGGCGTTGCCGACGTCCTCCGACGCGAAGATGATCATCCGCCGCGCGATGAAGCGCGGATCCTCGCCGCCCTCGATCATGTATGCAAGCCAGTACAAGGCGGCGTCGGCATCGCTGCCGCGGAGGCTTTTGATGAGGGCGCTGGCAGCATCGTAATGCTGGTCCCCCGTCATG
>DASUOK010000026.1:0-3615 GCA_036276675.1 Gaiellaceae bacterium
TTCCTGGCGCTCGTCGCGCGCATCGCCTTCCTCGACCCCGCCGACGTGGTGCTGCACCAGGCCTCCGTGCTGGCGCCGATCGCGCTGCTCGTCGCGTACGAGGCCGGCTGGGCCCTCTTCCGGCGGGTCGGGCCGGCGGTCGCCGTCGTGCTGGCGCAGGTCGCGCTCACGGCGCTGGCGCCGAACGGCGGCGGGGCCTACACCGCGCTCGGGCTGCCGGCGACCGCGTCCCGTCAGCTGCTCGTGCCGGCTGCGCTCGCGCTCGCGCTGGCCGCAGCCCGGGCGCCCGCGCGCGGGCTGCTGCTGTCGGCGGCGGCAGCGGGCTTCGTGCTGGCGGTCGTGCACCCGACCTACGCGATCTTCCTCTGGCTCCCGTTCGCGGGGTTCCTCGTCGTCCGGAGCATCGTCGCGTGGGACGAGCTCCGCGCGCTCGCGGCCGCCCTCGCCGCGCTCGTCCTGCCCTCGGCGGCGTTCCTCGTCGCGCTCGTGCCGGTCGTCCGCTCGACCGAGTCGGTGCGTCCGGACGAGGTCGAGCTGGCGCGCGGGCTGCGGCAGTACGAGGGCCAGCTCGACGTCCTCTCGGAGACCAGCTACCGGCTTGCGCCCGACGTGTTCGGCCGCAGCGGCTCCGTCGCCGTCGCCGCGCTGCTCGCGATCCCGCTCGCCGGTCTCGCCCTGCGCCGCCGCTGGGCGGCCTACGTGCTCGGAGGCTCGCTCGCGGTGCTCGTGGTGATGCTCGTGCCGCTGCTCTTCGTGCCTTTCTCGGACCTCGTCTCCCTGTCGCAGGCGCGACGCGCGTCCGGCTTCCTCCCGTTCGCCTTCGCCTTCGCGGGCGGTCTCACCGTGCTCGCACGGCTGCTCGGGGTCTGGGTCCTGCCGCTCGCGCTCGCGTCCGGGATCGCGCTCCAGCTGCTCTGGCCGGGCGACTTCGGCTACCGCCTCGTCGACGGCGGGCCGGCGCTCGCGACCTGGTACGCGCTCGTCGGCGGCAGCGCCGCGCTCGTCGGCGGGCTTGTGTTGGAACAACACAAGCGTTCCCGCGGCGACCGCCCCGAGCGGGTCGAGGGGGTGGCCGACGGCGAAAGTGTTGTTCCAACACAAGCTCGCCGCACCGGCCGCCTGGTGGCGATCGCCGCCGCGCTCTTCGTCCTCCCGGTGGCGCTCCACGCGGCCGCGAACTGGAGCCCCTCCGACGCGCGGCGGCCGAGCCACCTGACGCCCGGGCTCGTCGAGGCGCTGCGCGCCCAGGTGCCGGAGGAGGACGTCGTCTACTCCGACCTGGAGACGAGCTACCGCATCGCCGCCTACGCGCCGGTCTACATCGCGGCGGCGCCGCCGTCGCACGTCGCCGACACCCGGCCGAACCGCCCCCGCGAGCGCCGCCGCGCGAACATCCGCTTCTTCCGCACGGGCGACCTCGGCATCCCCCGCCGGTACGGCGCGCAGTGGCTCGTCGTCGACCGGCGTCGCTTCGACGTCGCTCTGGATTTGCCCGAGGTCTACCGCGACGAGCGCTTCACGCTCTACCGGATCGTCTAGCGCCGCGGCCACTGTCGCCAGGTTCGCCGACCGGTCCCGAGGGTAGAGAAGCCGAAGCTCGTGAAGCTCTCGAAGCTGCTCATCCACCTCACTGGGAGCCTGTGGTTCGTGCCGGTGCTGTGCGTGCTCGCCGGTGCCGCGCTCTCGTTCGGCACGATCGCCCTCGATCGCTGGTTCGACTACGAGGCGATCCCCACGAGTCTCGTCGGCGGCCCCGACGCAGCGACGGCGATCCTGTCGACCGTCGCGGCGTCGATGGTCAGCCTGACGGCCCTCGTCCTGACGATCACGATGGTCGTCGTCCAGCTCGCGATGGGCCAGTTCTCCCCGCGGATCGTGCAGCGGATCCTCCAGGACAAGCCGAGCCAGTTCGCGATCGGCCTCTTCGTCGCGACGTTCGTGCACGCGATCCTCGCCGTGCGGGAGGTGACGAACAACGGCGACGGCACCGGGCAGGTGCCGGGGATCGCCGTCCTGACGGCGTTCCTGCTCGTCCTCGTGAGCATCGCCGTCCTCGTGGTGTACGTGCACCACATCGGCCAGGCGCTCCGCGTGTCCGCCCTGATCGAGCTCGTCGGCAAGGACACGCGCGGACTGCTCGACCGCGTCTACCCGGACAAGGGCCCGGAGCTCGACGAGGAGCCGGGCGGACTGCGGGTGCTCCGAGCGAGGAAGTCCGGCGTCGTCACCGGGATCGGCTACGACCAGCTCGTGGCGGAGGCGCACCGCACCGATTGCACCCTGGAGCTCGTCCCGGCGCTGGGTGAGTTCGTTCCCGCGGACTCGCCCCTGTACCGCGTCCACGGGGAGCCGGTCGGGCTGGACGAGGACTGCCTGCACGACGCGCTCGTGCTCGAGCTCGAACGGACGCTCGACCAGGACGTCGCCTACGGGATCCGGCTCCTCGTCGACATCGCCGAGCGCTCGCTCGCGGACTCGCCGCTCCAGGATCCGTCGACGGCAGTGCAGGCGATCGACCGGCTGCACGACCTGCTGCGGCAGCTCGTGCGCCGGCCGTTCCCCGACGGACGCCGCTACGACGAGGCGGGCGAGCTCAGGCTCACGGTGCGTTCGATGAGCTGGGAGGCGTACGTCCTGCTCGCCTTCGAGGAGATCCGCCTGGCCGGTGCGGGGTCGCCGCCGGTCACACGCCGGCTGAAGGCCGCGCTGACGGATCTGAGGTCGATCGCGCCGCCGGAGCGGGTGGCGGTCCTCGACCGCCAGCTCGAGCTGCTCACCGCCGCCGTCGAGAGGACGCTGGACGACCAACGAGATGTCGAGTTGGCGCTGACCGCAGACAGCGAAGGGATCGGGGTCGCAGCCACCCTGAGGTGAGGCGGGCGCGCAGTACGATCGCCCCCAGTGAAGCTCCTGCTCGTCACGCTCTACTTCCCGCCCTCCGGCGGTGGCGGCGTGCAGCGGCCGCTGAAGTTCGCCCAGTACCTGCCCGCGCTCGGGATCGAGACGCACGTCCTGGCGCCGGACGACTCGAAGTGGATCCACCAGGACACGGAGCTCCGCGTCCCGACGCAGGCGTGGGTGCATCGAGCCCGCTTCATCGGGCCGAAGGGGCGCAAGCCCGCGGAGGAGCTGCACGGGAAGGAGGGCGTCGAGCGCGCCCTGGTTCAGGCGCGGCTCGCCTCGCGGCGCCTGCTCGTGCCCGACGAGAACGTCAGCTGGAACCTGACCTCGATTCCGGCCGCGCTCCGCATCGCGCGCGAGCACGGGATCGACGCCGTCCTCACGACGTCCCCTCCCGGCTCGATCCACCTCGTCGGCGCGGCCGTGCGGAAGGCCACCGGCGCGAAGTGGGTGGCCGACCTGCGCGACTCGCTCGCCGCCCATCCCCACCGCCGTTCCGACTCGCCGGGAGCGCGCGCGAAGCAGAGGGCGCACCAGGGCGTGGCACGGCTCGTCGCCCGCTCGGCGGACGCGATCACGTGCGTCTCCGAGGCGATCGCCGACGAGGTGCGCGCGCTCGAGCCGCGCGGCCGCGTCGTCACGATCGCGAATGGCTGCGACTTCGAGGACTTCGCCGGGCTCGCGTACCGGCCGGGCCCCAGATTCAGGATCACG
>DASUOK010000027.1:0-4774 GCA_036276675.1 Gaiellaceae bacterium
GGCCGCAGATGACCGGGACGATGTTCCTCACGTTCTGCATCGCGTGGCTCGCGATGTCCGTCCTCGCCTATGCGCTCTACCGCGTCGAGCTGCTGGGGAAGCGCCTCGACGCGAACCTGCGCGAGCTCCGGGAGGCGCTGACCTCATGAGTGCCGGCGAGAAGTACGTCGCGGCGGCGTACGGCGTCGTCTTCGTGGCGGTGCTCGTCTACGTCGCGATCATCGCGGCGAAGCTGGCGCGGCTGGAGCGCGAGACCGCCGAGCTCGCCGAGCTCGCGCGGCGGCGTGACGCCGGTGGCTGAGCTGCTCGTCGTCCCGGCGCTCCTGGCCTACGGCGAGGCCGCGGTCGCCTACGCGGGCGAGCTGCGCGGCCCGGGCCTCGCGGGCCGTCTCGCGACTTGGGGCGTTCGCCTCGGCTGGATCGCGCAGACCGCGCTCCTCGTCGGGCAGGCCGTCTCGGCCGAGGGCTTCCCCTGGGGTACCTGGGCGGGATCGCTCAACCTCTTCGTCTGGCTGGTCGTCGGCGCGTACCTGATCTGGGGCTGCAGCCCTCGGTACCGCCTGCTCGGCCTCGCGGTGATGCCGCCGGCAGCGCTGCTGCTCGCGCTCGCCTGGGCCGGCGGCGGCACGGGCGTGACGGAGGCCGGTGACTCCGGTCTCGTCCTCGCCGCCCACGCGGGGCTGATGCTGGCCGCCTTCGCCGGCCTGACCCTGGCGGCCGGGATGGCGGCGCTCTACGTCTGGCAGGAGCGACGCCTGAAGCGCCACGAGCGGCGTGTCCTCCGCGTGCGGGTCCCGCCGCTGGCCGCGCTCGACGGGCTCGCGGCCCGCACCGTCCTCGTGTCGCTCGTGCTGCTCGCGCTCGGCATCGGGGTCGGCGCGTCCACGTTCGAGCGCGGCGACTTCGACGCTGCGATGGCGGTGACGCTCGCGATCGTGGGCGTGTACGCAGCCCTCCTCGTGCTCCGCCACGAGGGCTGGCGCGGCCGCCGCGCGGCGCTGCTCAATCTCACCGGCTTCGCGCTCGTCGCCGTCGTCCTCCCCCTCACCCATTTCGCCGGATGAAGCTCACGCTCGTCGGAGTCTCGCACCACAGCGCGCCGATCGAGCTCCGGGAGCGCGTGGCCCTCGAGCCGGCTGCGGCAGCGGCGCTCGCGCACAGGCTCGGCCCCGAGTCGGTCGTCCTCTCCACCTGCAACCGCACGGAGCTCTACCTCGTCCGGGAGGACAGCGCCGAGGAGCTCGCGACCTCGACGCTCGACGAGCTCGCCGGCGGCCGGGCGGCGGAGCTCCGGCCCGCGCTCTACCGGCTCGGCGACGAGGGCGCGGCGCTGCATCTGTTCCGCGTCGCGGGAGGGCTCGACTCACTCGTGCCGGGCGAAGGCGAGATCCTCGGGCAGGTGCGCTCGGCCTACGAGGCCGGAGCGACGGGGCCGTTCCTCGACCGGCTCTTCCGCCAGGCGCTGAACGTCGGCCGCCGCGTACGGGTGGAGACGGCGATCGGCGAGAGCCCGGCCTCGGTGCCCTCGGCGGCGGCGGCGCTGGCGCAGCAGGTGTTCGGCGAGCTCGCCGGCCGGCGCGTGCTGCTCCTCGGCGCGGGCAAGATGAGCCAGGCGGCGGCGCGCAACCTCGTCTCGCGCGGCGCGGAGATCGCCGGTGTGGCGAACCGCACGCTCGAGCACGGCGCGGAGCTGGCGGCCAAGCTCCACACGCGGTCGCTCGGCCTCGACGACGTGCCCGAGGCGCTCGAGCACGCGGACGTCGTCGTCTCCTGCACGAGCGCGGCCGGCGTCGTGCTCGAGCGCGACACCGTCGCAGCAGTGACGCGGGCGCGCAAGGGCCGCTCGCTGCTGCTCGTCGACCTCGCCGTTCCGCGCGACCTCGACCCTGCGATCAACGAGCTCGACGGCTGCTTCCTCTACGACGTCGACGATCTCGAGGCTGTCGTCGCCGAGACGATCTCGGGCCGGCGCAGCGAGGCCGCACGGGCGGAGAAGCTCGTGGCCGCGGAAGCCGAGCGCTTCCGTGAGTGGCAGGCCTCGCTCGGAGTCGTGCCGACCATCGCCTCGCTGCGCGCGCTGGTCGAGGAGATTCGCGACAGCGAGCTCGCGAAGGCCGGCTCGCGCCTCTCCGAGAGCGAGCGCCGGGAGGTCGAGTCGGTCACCGCGCAGATCCTGGCAAAGCTCCTGCACCTGCCCACGATCCGCATGAAGGAGGCGGCCGCGGCAGCCGATGGCGTGGTCTATGCTGACGTCGTGAGGCACCTGTTCGGGCTGGGCGAGAAGGACGAGGAGCGCCGGTGAAGACCGCCCGCTTCGCGGCCGGCCGACCGCTGCCGCTCCAGGCGCCGACAGCGTTCGTGCGGATCCGGCCCTCGAGCGCGCGCGGGTGCGGGGAGTCCCATCCGACCGCGCGCCGCAGCTGTGCTCATCCGCGTCGGCTCGCGCGGCAGTAGGCTCGCCCTCACCCAGGCCGAGCAGGCCGCGGAGCGGCTGCGCCGGCCCAGGGTTGGCGGACGCAGCATCGAGATCGCGCTCGTCCCGATCACGACGGCCGGCGACCGCGACCGGACGAAGCCCTTCGGGGAGATCGGCTCCCGCGGCGTCTTCGTCAAGGAGCTCGAGGAGGCGCTGCTCGCCGGCCGGATCGACGTCGCCGTCCACTCGGCCAAGGACATGACGTCGACCGACACCGAGGGGCTCGCCGTCGGCGCCTACCCGCCGCGCGAGGACGCGCGCGATGCGCTCTGCGGCGCAAGCGCCCTGGCGCCGGAGCTGCGGATCGGCACCGCCTCGGTGCGCCGGCGCGCACAGCTGCTCGCGCTCGAGCCGTCGCTCTCGATCGAGCCGCTGCGGGGCAACATCGACACCCGGCTCCGCAAGCGCGGCGAGCGCGGCCTGGACGCGATCGTGCTCGCCGCCTGCGGTCTCGACCGGCTCGGGCTCTCGGCGGAGATCGGGCGGCGCTTCGAGCCGGACGAGCTGTTGCCGGAGGCGGGACAGGGCGCGCTCGCGCTGCAGGTCCGCGCCGGCGAGGAGGAGCTCGTCGCGCGCGCGGACGACGCGGAGACCCGCCGGCGCGTGGAGGCCGAGCGCCGCTGTGTCGCGCTCGTCGGCGGCGGCTGCCTCGCGCCCGTCGCCGCGCACCACGACGGCGTGACGCTGACCGCGCTCGTGGCGGACGAGGACGGGGCGTGGATCGAGCGGCGCAGCGGCGTCGATCCCGACGGGGTTGCACGCGAGCTGCTCGCCGCGGTGCCGTGAGGGTCGTCGTCACGCGGCCACGCGGCCAGGAAGGCGAGCTCTCGGCGCGGCTGGAGGGTCTCGGCCACGACGTCCTCTTCTGCCCGCTGATCGCGATCGAGCCGGTCGGCGGGACCGTCGACGTAACGGGGTACGACTGGCTCGTCGTCACGAGCCCGAACGGAGCCCGGGAGCTCCGCCGGCGCATGCGAGGCACGCCCGGCCGCGTGGCCGCGATCGGGGCGGCGACCGCCGAGGCCTTCGGCGGCGTGGATCTCGTCCCGCGGGTCTCGACGCAGGAAGGCTTGCTCGCCGAGCTCCCGCGCCCCGCCGGCCGCGTGCTCTTCGCGGGCGCCGCGGGCGCCAGGCCGTTGCTCGCCGAGGAGCTCGGGGCGGACGTCGTCGCGCTCTACCGCACCGTCGAGCTCGAGCCCGAGCACGTGCCGGAGGCGGACGTCGTCGTGCTCATGTCCGCGTCGGCCGCGCGGGCGTACGGGCGCACCGGCGCCACGATGCCGGCGGTGTCGATCGGGCCCGAGACGACGCGGGCGGCACGGGCCGCTGGCGTCGAGGTGGCCGCCGAGGCGGAGATGCACGACCTCGACGGCATCGTGGCGGCGGTCGCCGCCGTCGCGGGTTAACCTCAGCCGCGTGTTCATCTCGTTCCTGAGCGACTTCGGCCTCCGGGACGACTTCGTGGGCACGTGTCACGGCGTGATGAAGCGGATCGCTCCCGACTCGGAGATCGTCGACGTCACGCACGGGATCCCGCCGCAGCAGATCCTGCAGGGCGCGATCGTGCTCGCGAGCACGCTCCCGTACTTCCCCGTCGGTGTCCATCTCGCGGTCATCGACCCGGGCGTCGGCAGCCACCGCCGCGCGCTCGCGCTGCGGGATGTCGAAGGGCGGGTCTTCGTCGGCCCCGACAACGGCCTGCTCGTACCCGCGGCGGAGCGCGCCGGCGTCGACGCGGTGCACGAGCTCACGAATCCCGCGTACGCGCTGGAGACGATCTCGCGGACCTTCCACGGGCGCGACATCTTCGCCCCGGCGGCCGCACACATCGCCAACGGCGTCGCCCTCGACGAGCTCGGCCCGCCGCTGACTCCCGACGTGCTCGTCCGGCTCGACCTGCCACAGCCGCAGATCGGCGAGGCGAGGATCGGGGCGACGATCCTCTACGTGGACAGCTTCGGCAACATCGCCCTGAACGTGACCCGCGACGAGATGACACACGTCGGCATCGTCCCGGGGACGCAGGTCGAGGTCGAGCTCGGGGGCGAGCGCGTCTACGCGATCGCGGCCCGCACGTTCGCCGACGCCCGGGCGGGCGACATCATCCTCTACGAGGACAGCTACGGGAACATGTCGCTCGCGATCAGCAACGGCAGTGCGGCGCAGATGCTGCTCGCCCGGCCCGGCCAGCCGCTGCGGATCACCGTCACCGGCCCATAGCCGGTTGTGAACGCCAGCCGGTTGCGAACGCCGGCGGCGTCTGGAAAGCTCAGTCCCACAGAGACGTTCGCGGCGCGG
>DASUOK010000028.1:0-4641 GCA_036276675.1 Gaiellaceae bacterium
CGCGGCGGCCGGGGTCGCGGAGCTCTTCGAGGTCGTCGTGACCGCCGACGAGGTGGCCGAGCCGAAGCCCTCGCCCGACGTCTACCTGCGCGCCTGCGAGCTCCTCGGCGCCTCGCCGGCGGCGGCGATCGGCCTCGAGGACTCGCCCACGGGTGTCGCGGCGGCCCGTGCGGCCGGCCTGTACGTGATCGGCGTCCCGTCCTTTCCCGGCGTCCTGCTCGACGAGGCGGACCTCGTCGCCGCCTCACTCGAGCACGAGGCCGTGCGCCGGGCCCTCGGCGTGGGCTGACCCGCAAGCGTCGCGCGCGGCTCTCCCGCAGCGGGATCCGCGAGCTCACCGATGCCCGGACCCACGGCACCCGCGAGCATGGAAGGCGACATCGAAGGAGGACCACCATGCGAATCGTCGCCATTCTGATCGCGGCGCTTTTCGCGCTGCCGGCGACGGCACTCGGGTCGGATCGCTTCACGGATCCCAAGGGTGACGCGCCGGGCAGCGGGCCCGACATCACGGCCGTCACCCTCTCGCACACCGACGCGGCCCTCACGGTCGCGGTCGAGTTCGCGAACGCGCCGCCGCTCGCCTTCGACGAGGACGAGCACTACACCGACATGCTGCTGATCGGCATCCACACCGACGACGACCTCGGCCGGGCCGACGTCGAGTTCTACACGGGTGCGCACGGCGTCGACCTCACGCGCGCGCCGGTCGTCCGGGCGGGCATCGAGAGCCCGCGGGCGCAGGTCGGCACGGCGGCGCTCGCCGTGGACGGCGCGACCCTCTCGCTCACGGTCGAGCGCTCGCTGCTCGACGACCCGGAGGAGATCGCGGTCGCCGTCGCGGCCGGGCGCGAGTACGTCGACGAGGACGCTGCCGGCGGCGGCGGCGACGAGGCGCCCGCCACCGGGGCGTTCCGCTACTCGCTCGGGGACGGCGACACGTCGGCATGGGTCTGGCCGGCGCTCGCCGGCGGCATCGCGGCCGCCGCGCTCGTGGCGCTGGCCGTCGTCGTGAACCGCCGCCGCCCCCACGGGCCGGTGCCGCTGCCCTCGTGAGCGGTCGAGCCTAGAGCACGCGCACCAGCACCACCCCGAGCGCGACGAGCGCGATCCCGAGCAGGCGGCCCGGGGTGACCGGGCTCTCCTGGAACCCGACGAGCCCGAAGTGGTCGACGGTCAGCGAGGCGGCGGCCTGACCCGCGAGGATGAGCACGACGAGCGTCGCCGCGCCCAGCCTCGGCGCCGTGACGACGCTGCCGAGCACGTAGAACGCGCCGAGCAGGCCGCCGATCCAGACCCACCACGGCGCCGCACCCGCCTTCGCGAGGGCCGGAGTACCGCGGCAGAAGAGCAGCACGGCGACGAGGAGGGCGAGCGTGCCGACGGCGAAGGAGACGAGCGACGCGCGCGCGGCTCCCTCCACGTAGCGAGCGAGCACGGCGTTGATGCCGAACTGGAACGGCAGCATCGCCCCCGCCGCCACCGCGAAGAGGTAGTAGGGCCACGTTGCCACCCGCCTCGATTCGCGCAAAGATCACTCTTTCCCTGCCAGCGGACTCAATCCACCACCTTGGGGGTCGCATGCTCAGCTTCGGCGTCACCGTCCTGCCCGATCCGCCCTACCAGCGCCTGATCGAGCTGACCCAGCTCGCAGAGCAGCAGGGGTTCGGCTACGGCTGGACCTACGACTCGCACGTGCTCTGGCAGGAGTCGATGCCGGTGATGGCCGTGCTCGCGAAGGAGACCTCCACGATCAAGCTCGGCCACATGGTCACGAACCCGGCGACGCGCGACCCGACGGTGCTCGCGAGCGCCTACGCGACGCTGCACGACATCTCCGACGGCCGCATGATCATGGGCGTCGGCCGCGGCGACTCCGCCGTCCGCTACATCGGCCGCAAGCCGATGAAGGTGGCGGACTTCGAAGAGGCGCTGACGATGGTGAAGCCCTTCATGAACGGCAAGGAGGTGCGCTGGAACGACAAGGACCTCCAGCTCAAGTGGGTGCGGCCGGAGCTCCCCGAGATCGAGATGCACGTGGCCGGCTACGGGCCGAAGGCGCTCGCCGTCGCCGGGCGCCGGGGGGACGGCGTCATCATCCAGCTCGCCGACCCGGACATCATCCAGTGGATCATGGCCACGGCCCGCGCCGCCGCGGAGGAGGCGGGACGCGACCCCGGGGCGCTCAAGTGCATCGTCAGCGCGCCCAGCCACATCTCGGCCGACCTCGGCGAGGCGCGCGACCAGGTGCGCTGGTTCCCCGCGATGGTCTCGAACCACGTCCAGGACCTGATCGACCGCTACGGCGCCGACGGCTCCGTCGTCCCGACCGTGCTCACCGACTACGTGCAGGCGCGCAAGTTCTACGACTACGACGAGCACTCCCGCGTCGGCGCCAAGCACGGCGAGTTCGTCACCGACGAGATCTGCGACCGCTTCTGCGTGCTCGGGACGCCCGCGCAGGCGATCGCCAAGCTGCGGGAGCTGGAGTCGATCGGCGTCGACCAGTTCAACATCTACCTGATGACCGAGGGCCAGGAGGCGACGCTCGAGACGTACGGGCGCGACATCCTGCCGCAGTTCAGCGGAGTCGCCGCGTAGAGGGACGGAACGAGATCCGGCGGCGCTGGGACGCCGCCGCGGGCGGCTGGGAGGCCGAGCAGGAGCGTCTCGCCGCACTCAACGCGCCGGTGACGGAGGCGCTGCTCGCCGCCCTGGAGCCTCGACCGGACGACACGGTGCTCGAGCTCGCCGGCGGCACAGGCGAGCTCGCGGCGGCACTCGGGCCGCGCGTCGGGCGACTGCTCTGCACCGACCTGTCGCCGGCGATGGTCGAGGCGGCCCGGCGGCGCGGCCTCCCCAAGGTGGAGCACCGCGTCGTCGACATGCTGGCGACCGGTCTTCCCGACACGAGCGTCGACGGGGTCGTCTGCCGCTTCGGCTACATGCTCGTCCCCGATCCCGGGGTGGCCCTCGCCGAGACGCGTCGCGTGCTCCGGCCCGGCGGCCGCCTCGCGTTCGCCACGTGGGCGCCGGCGCGGCGGAACCCGTGGGCGACCGCCTACGGACCGGTGCTGCTCGAGCGCGGCCTCCAGGAACCGCCGCAGCCGGGGCAGCCCGGGCAGTTCGGGCTCGGCGAGCCCGAGCTCGTCGAGCGGCTCGTCCTCGCAGCGGGCTTCGAGGAGGTCTCCGTGGAGGAGGTTCCCGTCGAGTTCCGCTGCCGCGACTGGGGCGACTACCGGGACGTGATGACGCGCCTCGCCGCCTCGACGCGCGCCGTGCTGGAGCAGCTCGATAAGCGCACACGAGCGGAGGTCGACGAGGCGGCGCGGGCACGGATCGAGCGCTTCCGCGGCGCCGACGGCTACGTCCTGCCGGGTCTCGCGCTCGTCACGAGCGCCCGCTGACGCGGACGGTTCGCGTCAGAGGATCGTCTTCCCGAGCGCGCTCGCGACCAGCTCGACCGCGAGCGCAGCGGTCGCGTTCTCGCGGTCGAGGATCGGGTTCACCTCGACGACCTCCAGCGAGCTCGCGACGCCCGACTCCGCGACGAGCTCGAGCGCCAGGTGCGCCTCGCGGTAGGAGAGGCCGCCCCGCACGGGCGTGCCGACGCCCGGCGCGACCTCGGGGTCGAGCGCGTCCATGTCGAGGGAGACGTGGACGAAGTTGGGGCCGGCCACATGCGTGACCGCCTCGCGGACGGCACGCTCGATCCCGATCCGGTCGATCTCGCTCATGGTGAAGACCTTGAGCCCGAGCCGGCGGATGCGCTCCTGCTCGCCGCGATCGAGGGCACGGACGCCGACGAGCGCCACCCGCGACGGATCCACCGCCGGGAACGACCACGCGTCGGCCGCGAAGAGCTCGCCGGCCTCGCCGAGGGCCGCCGCCAGCGACATCCCGTGCACGTTGCCGCTCGGCGAGTCGGCCGGCGTGTTCAGGTCGCCGTGCGCGTCGATCCACAGCACCCCGCCCGGCCCGGTGACGCGTGCCATCCCGCCGAGCGTCCCCATCGCGACCGAGTGGTCGCCCCCGAGCACGAGCGGGAAGTGGGACTCCCCGACGGCGTGGGCGACGAGCCGGGCCACCCGCCCGCAGGCGGCCTCGATCTCCGGCAGGTAGCGCGCGCTCGGATCGTGCTCCGCCGTCGCCTCCTGCACCGCCGTCTCGACGTTGCCGCGGTCGAGGCACTCCCAGCCGAACGAGCGCAGCCGCTCCTCGAGCCCCGCGTAGCGGATGGCGGAGGGGCCCATGTCGACGCCGCGGCGCCCCGCGCCGAGATCGAGCGCCGCACCGATGATCGCCACCCGCCTCTCTGACGCCACGGCCGGGAACCCTACTCACTCACCGCGCTGGCTACACTGGGCGACCCGGGCGAGGTAGCTCAGTTGGTAGAGCACACGGCTGAAAACCGTGGTGTCGCCGGTTCAAGTCCGGCCCTCGCCATCACTCCCGCTCCGGTGCCGAAAAAGAGAAAGAGAGACGTCCGGACCGGTGTGACCGCGCCGCGAACGTCTCTGTGGGACTGAGCTTTCCAGACGCCGCCGGCGTTCGCAACCGGCTGGCGTTCACAACCGGCTATGGGCCGGTGACGGTGATCCGCAGCGGCTGGCCGGGCCGGGCGAGCAGCATCTGCGCCGC
>DASUOK010000029.1:0-11014 GCA_036276675.1 Gaiellaceae bacterium
ATCATGATCCTGCTCCTGCTCACGGCGGCGTGCGGGATGGTGGTGGGCGCCGGCGGGCTGCCGGACGCCGGGCTCTTCGCGGCCATGATGGGCGGGCTCGCGCTCGCCTGCGGCGGCGCGAGCGCCCTCAACCACGTGCTCGACCGCGACATCGACCGGCTGATGGGGAAGCGGACCGAGAAGCGGCCCGTCGCCGCCGGCCGCGTGCCGCCGGCCAGGGGGCTCGAGTTCGGGCTCGCGCTCTCCGCGCTCTCGTTCACCCTGCTCGCGAGCACCGTGAACGTGCTGACGGCCGCGCTCGCACTCGTGGGGAACCTCTTCTACGTCCTCGTCTACACGCGCTGGCTCAAGCGCTCGACACCGCAGAACATCGTCATCGGCGGCGCCGCCGGCGCGGTGCCCCCGCTCGTCGGCTACGCGGCCGCCACCGGCAGTCTCGGCCTGCCCGCGCTCTGGCTGTTCCTGATCGTCTTCCTCTGGACGCCGCCACACTTCTGGGCGCTCGCGCTCCTGATCAAGGAGAACTACGCCGCCGCGAAGGTGCCGATGCTGCCCGTCGTGCGGGGTGACCGCGAGACGACCTGGCAGATCCTGCTCTACTCCGCCGGGATGGTCGCCTTCACGCTCGCGGTCGCGCCGTGGCTCGGCCTCGTCTACGCGGGCGCCGCGGCCGTGCTCGGCGGCGCGTTCCTGTGGCTCGCGTGGCAGCTCCGCCGCGAGCCGTCACGCCGCCGCGCGGGCGTCCTCTTCCACTACTCGCTCGCCTACCTCGCGCTGCTCTTCGTGGCGGCCGCGATCGACCCGGTGCTGCTGTGAGCGACCTCCCGCCGGAGCTCGAGCGCAGGAACCTGATCCTCGGCTGGGCCCTCTTCGCGGTCTTCCTGACGCTCTTCGCGGGCACGATCGGGATCGCGTTCCTGTACCTCGCGCTCGACTGAGCCGGGCGCGCCCGCGCCGGCTCCAGCGAAGGCAGCCACGGTGGCGGCTCAGCCTGCGGTCTGCGAGACGTACTCGGCGACCGCCCGGATCTGCTCGGGCGAGAGCTGGTCGCCGAACGCCGGCATCGCGCCCATCCCCTCGGTGACGCGCTCGACCGCCAGCTCCGTCGAGGCGGCGGCCTCGTCCAGGTTCGGGCCGATCGTGCCGGTGGAGCCGGCCGCCTCGAACGTGTGGCAGCTGCCGCAGCCCGCCTCGGTGAAGACGGACGCACCGTCGATCTCGCCGCCGGTCTCCCGCGTGCCGCCCGCAGCGCCGCCGGTCTCGGTGCCGCCGCCCGTCTCCCCGCCGGCCGCGGCGGGCAGGCCCGCGACCGACGCGACGTAGGCGGCCACCGACTCGGCGTCGTCGCCCTCGAAGATGTCGGCCGGCATGCCCGGCGTGCCCGTGGAGGGCTCCTCCACCGGATACGCGATCTGGGTGCGCACGATCGACTGGATCGTGTTCTCGCCGAGGCCGTCCACCCGCGCCTGCTTGAAGCCGTCGTCGAGATTCGGGCCGATCACGCCCTGCGTGCCGGCGTCGGCGAGCACGTGGCACTGGCCGCAGCCGTCGACGAACAGCTCCTTCCCGCGCACCGTGTCGCCCTCCCCTTCGGCGGAGAGGCCGACGGTGCCGCACCCGGTCAACGAGACGGCAGCGGCGAGCGCCGCGCAGACACCGAGGACCGGCCGCGTCACTCTCAGGCGGTCGATCCCGTGCCGAGCGCGCCGACGGCTGCCTCGCGCGTCTCGTAGATCGTGAAGACGCGGTCGAGCCCGGTGATCTCGAAGATCTTGGTGATGTTGCGGTCGTTGCAGACGAGCGAGAGCTGGCCCTCGTTCGTGCGCAGGCGCTTGACCCCGCCGACGAGGACGCCAAGCGTCGTCGAGTCGATGAACGTCGTGCTGCTCAGATCGACGATCACGTCACGGCCGCCCTGGTCGATCACCTCGAGCAGCTGCTGCTTGAACTCCGGCGCCGTGTAGAGGTCGACCTCGCCGGACAGCGAGATCACGTACTGCGCGTCGCTCAGCTTTTCGGTTGTGACGTCGAAGTTCATCAGTGCAGCCCCCGGTCTCGTGTCTCGCCGACAGAATCGCGGTGTTCTTCCCGGTGCGCGGTGAGTCTAACCCGACCCGCCGGCCGCCTGCGCGCCCTGCAGTTGCTCGATCTGCTGCTTGACGAGCGGCGCGGTGGGATCGTCGGGCGCGAGCTCGAGGAACCGCTCGTACGCGACGATCGCCTTCGGGTAGTCGCCGGCCTGCTGTGCCGTCTGGGCCAGCTCGAGCTGGATGTTCGGGTCGCGCGGCGAGAGCACGATGATGCGCTCGTACGTCTGCGTCGCGTTCGCGTACGCCTCCTGCGCGTCGCCGTACGCGGCCGAGACGATGCGGTTGGCGCGGACGGACAGGGCGTCGACAATGGGGTCCGGCGCGACCGACTGCCCCTCGCCGACCTGGAGCCCGGGCGCGAACGTGGACGCCGACGTCGCGTAGCTCGCGTTCAGCTGCGCGATCTGGGCGTCCCGCTGCCGCGCGGCGGCCCGCGTCAGGTAGAGGGCGGCGAGCTCGCGGAGCGCATCCTCGTCCTTCGGCCTCAGGTTCAGATAGTCACCGAGGACGACGATCGCCTCGTTGGTCTCACCCTCCGTCTGCAGGGCGATCGCGAGCTCGCGCTTCGCCGCGGCGTCGCGCGGGTTCTCCTGCACCCGCTCGCGCGCGGCGGCGACGGAGACGCTGTCGCCCCCCGAGCTGCCGTCGCGGAAGAGGTCGCCGATGCCCGTGCCGGTGTCGGAGCCGACCCCGAAGACGACGAAGCCGAGGCCGAAGACGAGGGCGAGGAACACGAACATCCACTTGGCGTGGCGACGCAGCCGCACGAAGAACATCTCGTCCTCGTACGAGCTCACGTTCCGCGCGCGGGAGCTGGATCCTGCTGCAACAGCAGGCTTCGCGCGTGTGACGCGGCGTCGATCAGCTCGTGCCATCCGAACCCTCCTCTCTCGTACCGAACCTCGCCGTCGACGAGGGTAGCCGTGATTCGCTCCGGGCCTCCGCCGAACACGACCGCGGCGGCAGGGTCCTCCCATGGTACGTACGGCGACCCGACGAGGCTCACGACGGCGAGATCGGCGCGCTTGCCGGGCACGAGCGAGCCGATCTCGTCGGCCAGGCCCAGGGCGCGGGCGCCGCCGAGGGTCGCCAGCTCCAGGGTCTCCGCGGCCGAGAGCGCACCCGCCTCCTCGTCCCGCGCGCGCGCCATCGAGATGGCCGTCCGCAATTCCTCGAAGAAGTCGTGCGAGGGGACGGAGGAGACGCCGTCGGTGCCGAGGCCGACCCGGAGCCCCGCCGCGCGCAGCGCGGCGAGCGGGGCGATCCCGCAGCCGAGTAGGGCGTTCGAGCGCGGACAGTGCGCGACCGAGACGTGGTGGCGGGCGAGCAGCGCGATCTCCGCGCCGTCGACCTTGACACAGTGCGCCGCGACGACGCGGTCGTCGAGCAGGCCGGCCTCCGCGAGCCGCACGATGCCGCTGCGGCCGTCGGGGGCGACCAGCATCTCGGCGAGCGGCTGCCACGGCCCCTCACCCCGGATCAGCCAGTCGAGCTCGTGCTGGCTCTCGTTCAGGTGCGTCGCGAGCGGCAGGCCGAGCTCGCGGGAGGCCGCGTAGACCTCCGTCGAGCAGGTGTACGGCGCGTGCGGCGACACGCCGACGGCGACGCGCTCCGACAGGGCCGGCGCCACGTACGCCCGCTTCTCGCGGAACTGGCCCATCGTCTCGACCGCCTCGTGGCCGAACACCTCGAGGTAGACGATCGCGCGCAGCCCGAGCTCCGCGCACGCGTGCGCGCTCGCCCCCGAGTAGGCGAGGTCGCCGACGGTCGTGATCCCCGAGCGCAGGCACTCGGCGGCGCCGAGGCGGGCGATCGCCTCCATGTCGCCCCGCCCCAGCCGGCGCTTGCGCTCGACGTGAAGCGCGATCCAGGGCGCGAAGGGAAGGCCGTCGCCGAAGCCGGCGTAGACGGCGTACTCGAGGTGCGTGTGGGCGTTGACGAAGCCCGGCGCGATCGCCGCGCCCTCGAAGCGCCGGCCGGCGCCGAGCTCCGCGGCCGTGCCCACCGCCTCGATGCGGCCGTCTCGGATCGCCACGGCTCCCTCCGCGATCGGCGCGCCCTCGACGGGCAGCACCCAGTCGGCCGAGAGGACGCTCGTCACTCGAAGTCGTAGTAGCCGCCGCCGACGCTCGCCTCCTCGAGGCGCCAGCGTTTCTCCATGTAGGTGGAGAGCCAGATCGACAGCTCGAAGAGGATCAGGAGCGGGATGACCTCGAGCGCGAGCGACACGGGGTCGACGGTCGGCAGGAGCACCGCGAACACGACCATCAGGACGATCCCGATGCGCCGGTTCTTGCGCAGCTGCGAGGCGCGGAGCACCCGCAGCCGCACGAGCGCGAGGATGAAGATCGGCATCTGGAAGGCGAGCCCGGTGGCGAGCAGCGTCACCGCCGTGAAGCTGTAGTAGTAGCTCGCGCGGATCTGGATGTCGTAGAGATCCTCGTCGAAGCTCGTCAGGAACTCGAGCGCGCGGGGGAGCACGACGAAGTAGCAGAAGGCGACGCCGCCGGCGAAGAGCACGGTCGCGAGCGCGACGAAGCCGGAGACGATCCTCTGCGCGTCCTCCGTGATCGCGGGCGCGAGGAACGACCAGAGCTGGTAGAGCAGAATCGGCAGCGTCAGCGCGACGGCCGCGAGCAGCGACACCTTGATGGAGGTCGTGAACGGCTCCGTCACCCCGAGCGTCACCAGCTGACGGTCGTCCGGGAGCGGGTCGGCGAGCCACTCGACGATGCGGGTGTGGAAGGCGAAGGTGAAGACGAACGCCGGGACGAGCGCGCCGAGGCCGATCAGCAGGCGTGTGCGCAGCTCACCGAGGTGCTCGACGAGCGTGGCCTCCTCACCGTGGCGTAGACGCCTCGGCAGACGCTTGAGGACCACGGAGGCGGGAGCTTAGGAGACGGTGTCGCGCTCGCGCGACTCGACGCCCGAGAGGTCGTCGTCGGCGGGCGGAAGCTCGTTCACCGAGCGGCGGGCCGGCTCGTCGTCCTCGAAGTCCTTGCCGGAGATCGAGTCCTTGAACTCGCGCATCCCACGGCCCAGCGAGCGGCCCATCTCCGGCAGGCGCTTCGGCCCGAAGACGAGGAGCACGACGAGCAGCAGGATCAGGACCTCCCAGATGCCGATTCCGAAGGGCATGGAACGCAGCGTACCACCGTTTGTCGGCGCCCGAACGCGGGGAGGCGCGAGGAGTGAAGAAGCCCCTCTCGGAGCAGGTCGTCGTCATCGCCGGAGCGTCGTCGGGCATCGGCCGCGCGCTCGCGCGCGGCGCCGGCGGGCGCGGCGCGAAGGTCGTCGTCTCCGCGCGGAACACGGAGGGGCTCGACGCCGCCGTCGCCGAGATCGAGGCCGCCGGCGGCGAGGCGCTCGCCGTCCGCGCCGAGGCGACGAGCCAGGAGGACGCCGAGAGGCTCTGCGCCGGCGCCGTCGAGCGCTTCGGCCGCATCGACACGTTCGTCAACTCGGTGATGGTGACCGTCTACGCCGAGGTCGAGCGCCTCGACCCAGAGGAGCTCCGGCGCGTGATGGACGTGAACTTCATGGGCCGCGCGCTGACCTACTGGGCGGCGCTGCCGCACCTGAAGGCGAGCCGCGGCACCTACGTCGACGTCAACTCGGGCCTCGCCTACCGCGGCATCCCGCTCCAGGCCGCCTACTGCGCCTCCAAGGCCGCCGGCCGCACCTTCTTCGAGTCGGCGCGGGTCGAGCTCGAGCAGGAGGGCACCGGCGTCGACCTCTGCCTGATCCTGCCGGGCGGGATCAACACGCCGCAGTTCACGCGCGGCCGGCAGAAGCTGGGCCGGCAGCCGCAGCCCGTGCCGCCGATCTACCAGCCGGAGGTGGTCGCCGACGCCACCCTCCACTGCTGCGAGCACCCGCAGCGCGAGCTGCCCGTGACCTGGGGCTGCCAGAAGCTGCTCTGGGGGCAGAAGCTCTCGCCGCGCGCCGGCGACCTGATGCTGCTGCGGATCGGCTGGAAGGGACAGACGACGGGCGAGCCGAAGCCGGTCGACTCACCCGACAACCTCTACGAGACGCTGCCCGGCGACCCGGGCGCGCACGGCCCCTTCGACGACCGCTCGAAAGGCTCCAGCGCCTGGACGGAGGCCAGGATCCGGCTCGGCAAGCTCGGCTCGGTCGCCGCCCTCGCGGCACCCGCCGTGGCCGGGGTGATCGGGTACCATGCCCTCACGAAGCGGCGCTGAAATCGGCCTGCTATCAAGGAAAAGGGGATCACAAAGTTGGCGTTTCTGGAGCTGAAGAACGTGCACGTCGCCCTCGAGGACGGCACCCCGATCGTCAAGGGCGTCGACCTCGAGCTCGAGCAGAACGAGACGCACGCGATCATGGGCCCGAACGGCTCGGGCAAGTCCACGCTCGCGTACGCGATGATGGGCCACCCGGCCTACGAGATCACCCAGGGCGAGATCCTGCTCGACGGTGAGAACATCGTCGAGCTCGGCGCCGACGAGCGGGCGCAGAAGGGTCTCTTCCTCGCATTCCAGTACCCGCACGCGATCCCCGGTGTGACCGTCACGAGCTTCCTCCGCAGCGCCATCAACGCGATCCGCAAGGCGCGCGCAGGGGGCGCCGACGACCCGATCCCGGTGAAGGAGTTCCGGACGGAGATCCTCGCCGCCATGGACCGGCTGAAGGTGCCGCGCGAGCTCGCGCAGCGGTACCTCAACGAGGGGTTCTCGGGCGGAGAGAAGAAGCGGGTCGAGATCCTGCAGATGGCCCTGCTCAAGCCGAGGATCGCCGTGCTCGACGAGACCGACTCCGGGCTCGACATCGACGCGCTGCGCATCGTCGCGAGCGGCGTCAACGAGCTCGTCGGCCCCGAGATGGGCGCGCTCGTGATCACGCACTACCAGCGCATCCTCAACTACATCACCCCCGACAAGGTGCACGTCTTCGTCGGCGGCCGCATCGTCGCGAGCGGCGGCAAGGAGCTCGCCGAGCAGCTCGAGGCCGAAGGCTACGATGCCTTCATGCCCAAGCAGGAGGTGGCCGCGTGAGCGACGTCGAGACGCAAGTCGTCAAGGGGATCCGCGAGGAGTACGCCTACGGCTTCTCCAACTCGGACGAGGCGGAGAACTACTTCTTCAAGTCGGGCCGCGGCCTCTCGCACGAGGTCGTCGAGGCGATCGCCGAGCACAAGCAGGAGCCGGAGTGGATGCGCCAGTTCCGGCACCGCTCGCTCGACTACTTCCTCGCCCGGCCGCTCCCGACCTGGGGCGGCAACGTGGCCGAGATCGACTTCGAGAACATCTACTACTACATCAAGCCGACCGAGAAGCAGGCCCAGAACTGGGAGGACCTGCCGGCGGACATCCTCGACACCTGGGACAAGCTCGGCATCCCCCAGGCCGAGAAGAAGTACCTCGCCGGCGTCGGCGCCCAGTACGAGTCCGAGGTCGTCTACCACAAGCTCCAGGCCGACCTCGAGGCGAAGGGCGTGCTCTTCCTCGACATGGACTCGGCGCTGCGCGACCACGAGGACATCGTCAAGCAGTACATGGGCACGATCATCCCGCAGAACGACAACAAGTTCGCCGCCCTCAACTCGGCGGTCTGGTCGGGCGGGTCGTTCATCTACGTGCCGCCCGGCGTCTCGATCGAGATGCCGCTCCAGGCCTACTTCCGCATCAACGCGGAGAACATGGGTCAGTTCGAGCGCACGCTGATCATCGTCGACGAGGACGCCTACGTGCACTACGTCGAGGGCTGCACGGCGCCGATCTACTCCTCCGACTCGCTGCACTCGGCCGTCGTCGAGATCGTGGTCAAGCCCCGGGGCCGCTGCCGCTACACGACGATCCAGAACTGGTCGAACAACGTCTACAACCTCGTCACCAAGCGTGCCGTCGCCTACGAGGGCGCGACGATGGAGTGGGTGGACGGCAACCTCGGCTCGAAGCTGACGATGAAGTACCCGGCGATCTGGCTGATGGGCGAGCGCGCCCACGGCGAGGTGCTCTCGATCGCCTTCGCCGGCAAGGGCCAGCACCAGGACGCGGGCGGCAAGGTCGTCCACGCCGCGCCGAACACGACCTCGGTGATCACGTCGAAGTCGATCTCCAAGAACGGCGGCCGGGCCGGCTACCGCGGGCTGCTGCAGGTGGCGAAGGGCTCGCACGGGGCGCGCTCGAAGGTCGTCTGCGACGCGCTGATCCTCGACGAGGAATCCCGCTCGGACACCTACCCCTACATCCAGGTGGACGAGAACGACGTCGACCTCGGCCACGAGGCGACCGTCTCGAAGATCGGCGAGGAGCAGCTCTTCTACCTGATGAGCCGCGGCCTCTCGGAGTCCGAGGCGAGCGCGATGATCGTCTCCGGCTTCGTCGAGCCGATCACGAAGGAGCTGCCGCTCGAGTACGCGGTCGAGATGAACCGGCTGATCCAGCTGCAGATGGAAGGCAGCGTTGGCTGATTCGCAGGCGCTCGTCGCCGGAGGGCGATTCAGTCGCCCGGAGGCGCGCGTAGTGTCGCTTCCGGCTGCGAAAAAGAAGGGGGCTCACGGGGGAAACATGGTTTCACCCGTGTTCCTGCAGATGGAGGGGTCGGTCGGTTGATCACCGTCGAGCGGACGGACTTCGTGTCCGTGCCGGTCACGGATCTCGAGCGGTCGACGGCGTGGTACCGCGACACGCTCGGGCTCGAGCAGACCGGCGCGGGGCAGTGGCCGGAGTTCCGGCTCGGGGAGAACGTCTTCCTCTATCTGCTCGACCCGACGAACGTCGGCCGCACGTTCGAGGGCCCGCACACCTCGGCGATCGCGCTCCGCGTGCCGGACGTCGCCGAGGCCAAGCGCGCCCTCGAGGACGCGGGCGTCGCCTTCGACGGCGACGTCTTCGACACGGGCGTCTGCCACATGGCCCAGTTCCGCGACCCCGATGGCAACGCATTGATGCTGCACCGGCGCTACGCGGCATGATCGGCGTCGAGCGCACGGACTACGTCTCGCTGCCGGTCCGCGACCTCGCGCGCGCGACGGCGTTCTACGGCGAGACGCTCGGGATCGAGCGCAACCCGAAGGCGCCGGCGTCGAACCCGGAGTTCGAGACCGGCAACCTGACGATCTCGCTCCGGGAGGAGCCGGGCGCGGCGCCGTCGACGGGGTACGTCGCACTCCGCGTCGCCGACGTCGACGCCGCGCGGCGGCAACTGCTCGAGCTCGGGGTGGAGCTCGACGGGGAGACGTTCGACACCGGCGTCTGCGACGTCGCCTTCTTCACCGACCCGGACGGCAACCGACTGTGCATCCACCGGCGCTATGCGGACTGACCTCCTCGAGCGCTACCGCGCGCTGCCGCTCCCGACCACGAAGGACGAGTCGTGGCGCTTCACCGACCTGAAGGGCTTCGATCCGGACTCCTTCACCGCGAACGGCGCCACCGAGCTCGCCGGGGCACCCGGGATGCTCGAGCTCGAGGCCGCCGGCGTCGTCCACGTGTCGGAGGCAGGGCTGGAGATCGAGCGGGCGCCCGAGGGGATCCGCTTCGAGCGGCTCGAGGACCATCCGGACCTCGGCAAGCTCGTCGGCACCGACGAGAAGTTCGCCGCGCACAATGCCGCGCTCTGGGAGCACGGCCTGCTCGTCCAGGTGCCGCGAGGCGTCGTGCTCGAGCAGCCGCTCTACGTCCGCGTCGTGAACTCCGTCGACGGCGGCTCGCTCTTCTGGCGGCTGCTCGTGGTCGCGGAGCCCGAGAGCCGCTTCACGGTGATCGAGGAGTACGTCTCGACGCGCCCGGACCTGTCCGGGTACGTCAATGCCGCGGTCGAGATCTTCGTCCGCGGGGCGGCCAAGGTCGAGTACGTCTCGGTGCAGAACGTCAGCCGTGAGACGTGGCACTTCGGCAACCACCACGCGCGCGTCGAGCGCGACGCCGAGCTCGACTGGGTCGCCGGCGGCTTCGGCTCGAAGAAGGGCAAGGTGCGGATCCAGAACGACCTCGCTGGCCCGGGCGCGACCTCCCGCGTCACCGGTGCGTACTTCACGGACGGCACGCAGCACCTCGACTACGACACCTTTCAGGAGCACATCGCGCCCGACACCCTCTCCGACTTCGCCTTCAAGGGCGCCTTGCGCGACGAGTCGCGCGCGGTCTGGCGCGGCATGATCCGCGTCGAGAAGGACGCGCAGAAGACGAACGCCTACCAGGAGAACCGCAACCTCCTGCTCTCGAAGACGGCGCACGCCGACTCGATCCCGGGGCTCGAGATCCTCGCCAACGACGTCCGCTGCACGCACGGCGCCACGCTCGGGCAGGTCGACCGCGAGCAGCTCTTCTACCTGATGGCACGCGGCCTCTCGCGGCAGGAGGCGGAGCGCCTGATCGTCCGCGGCTTCTTCCAGGACGTGCTCGACCGGATCGAGCTCGAGCCGGTGCGCGAGGCGCTCGGCGCCGCGCTCGAGGCGCGGATCCCGCAGGCCTAGCGCCCCGGCTAGCGCAGCCCGGCGCGCAGCGCCCGGATCAGCGTCCGCGCCGACAGGAAGAGGAAGGCAGCGCCGAAGAGCGTCCTGATCGTGTCGCGCGAGAGCGGCGTGCGGCGCGCCAGCGGTCGCTCGGCCTTCTTCGCCACCGTTCCCTTGGCGCCCGAGACGGCCGAGTGGGTCATGCGCCTGATCCGATCCATGGACGGCTCCTTCCCGGCCATTGCCGGGATCAACCCTGCGGCTTCGCGATCCGGTAGAAGAACGGCCCCGTGCCGGCCTGGTTGATCGCGAACATCAGCGCGAGGTGCTCCTCGAGCAGGCGGGCGTTCTCGAGCCCGCCCGCGTCCACAGGCTCGTAGCCGGCGTCGCGGATCAGCTGCTCGGTCACGGCCCGCGCCTCCTGCTCGGCGGCGTAGAGGTTGCCCGGCGGTTCCGGCTCCGCGTCGATGCGGTCGTAGATCCGCGCGAAGTTGAGGTTGAA
>DASUOK010000030.1:0-4160 GCA_036276675.1 Gaiellaceae bacterium
CGTGGGCATGGTCTTCCAGGATTACGCGCTCTTCCCGCATCTGACGGTCGCCGAGAACGTCGGCTTCGGGCTGCCCCGCCGCGAGCGGCGCACGCGGGTGCCGCTGGTGCTCGCGCTCGTCGACCTCTGCGGCCTCGGCGACCGCTACCCGCACGAGCTCTCCGGCGGCCAGCAGCAGCGCGTCGCGCTCGCGCGCGCGCTCGCGCCGAATCCGGAGCTCGTCCTGCTCGACGAGCCGTGGTCGAACATCGATCCCCATCTCCGCAGCACGATGCGCGACGAGCTGGCGCGGATCCTGCGCGCGATCGGCGTCACCGTCGTCCTCGTCACCCACGACCGCGAGGAGGCGTTCTCGCTCGCCGACCGGATCGCGCTGATGCGCTCCGGGACGGTCGTACAGGAGGGAACGCCGGAGGAGGTCTACCTCTCGCCGGCGACCCGCTGGGCGGCCGAGTTCGTCGGCGCCGGCAACTTCCTGCCGGGTCGGATCGAGGACGGTCTCGTCGAGACGCTGCTCGGCCGCTTCCCGGTCGCGAACCTGAACGGGGCGCGCGCCGTCCAGGCCCTGATCCGCCCCGAGCAGCTGGAGCTCGAGCTGCAGCCGCAGGGAACCGGCGAGGTCGTGGCGCGCGAGTTCCGCGGCCACGACGTCTTCTACCGCGTTCGCCTCGATGGCGTCGAGCTCGTCTCGCAGCGGCCGTCGAACGAGATCGTGCCGCTCGGCGCTCGCGTCTCGGTGCGCCCGCACGCCTCCCGCGTCACCGTCTTCCCGTAGTCAGTAAGGTCTGCCTTACATCGCCGGTATGGCGAACCTTACATACGACGTTCTGGGAGGAACGAGATGCAGAGACTGATGGGCGTGCTGCTCGTCGCCGCCGCGCTCGCGGTGCTCGCGGCGGGCTGCGGCGACGACGAGGGTGACGGCGCCGGGGCGGCGACGGGAACGGAGAGCGGGGGCTCGCTCACCGTCTACTCCGGGCGCGAGGAGGAGATCGTGGCGCCGCTCTTCGAGCGCTTCGAGAGCGAGACCGGGATCGACGTCGAGGTGCGCTACGCCGACAGCGCCGAGCTGGCGGCCACGATCGCCGAGGAGGGCGACAACTCGCCCGCCGACGTCTTCTTCGGCCAGGATCCGGGCTCGCTCGGCGCCGTCGCCGACCGCTTCGCGACGCTGCCCGAGAGCATCCTCGACCGCGTCGACGAGCGCTTTCGCGGCGGCGACAAGTGGGTCGGCACGTCGGGCCGCACGCGCGTGATCGTCTACAACACGGACGCGCTCTCCGAGGACGAGGTACCGGACTCCGTCTTCGACCTGACCGATCCGAGGTGGGACGGCAAGATCGGCATCGCGCCGACGAACGCGTCTTTCCAGGCGTTCGTGACGGCGATGCGGCTGGCCGCCGGCGAGGACCGCACCCGCGAGTGGCTCGAGGGCGTGATGGAGAACGACCCGAAGTTCTACGAGAAGAACACGCCGATCGTCGAAGCCGCCGCGGCGGGCGAGATCGAGCTCGGGCTCGTGAACCACTACTACCTCTACCTCGTCCAGGCCGAGCAGGGCGAGGACGCGCCGATCGCCAACAAGTACCTGCCCGGCGACGACCCCGGCGCGCTCGTGACCGTCGCCGGCGTGGGCGTCCTCGAGGGTGCGGACAACGCCGACGCCGCGGAGCGCTTCGTCGAGTTCCTGCTCTCCGACGAGTCGCAGCGCTTCTACACGGAGGAGGCGGCGGAGGCGGAGATCCCGCTCGTCGAGGGAATCGAGCCGAAGGAAGGGGTGCCGTCGCTGGACGAGCTCGCGAACGCCGGGCCCGAGGTCGACTTCACCCAGTTCGGCGAGGAGCTCGAGCGCACCCTCGAGCTGTTGAACGAGACCGGCTACACGTCGTGAGCGGCCCGCGATGAGACGCGCCGGAGGGGGGCGGGCGCCGCTCGCCCTCCTCCTCCCCGCGGTCCTCGTCGTCGGCCTGCTGCTGCTCCCGCTCGCCTACCTCGTGCTCCGGGCCGTCGGCGGCGGCAGCGACGCCTTCGAGATCCTCTGGCGCCGCGAGACCGCCGAGCTGCTCTGGAGCACCGGCCTCCTCGTCGCCGGCGTGACCGCCGCCTCGGTGGCGATCGGCGTCACCCTCGCCTGGCTCGTCACGCGCACCGACCTGCCCGGGCGGAGGTTCTTCGGTGTCGCGGCGGCCCTTCCGCTCGTGATCCCGAGCTACGTCGCCGCCTTCTGCCTCCTCGGCGCGCTAGGCCCGCGCGGGCTCTTGCAGCAGGCGCTCGGCGTGGAGCGGCTCCCCGAGATCTACGGCTACTGGGGCGCGCTCGCGGCGCTGACGCTCTCGACGTATCCCTACGTGCTGCTGCTGACCGCGGCGGCGCTCCGCGGCCTCGATCCCTCGCTCGAGGAAGCGGCCCGCGGGCTCGGCCGCCCGCCGCGCGAGGTGCTGCGGCGCGTGACGCTGCCGGCCGTCCGGCCCGCGATCGGAGCCGGCGCGCTGCTGGTCGCGCTCTACACGCTGTCGGACTTCGGCGTCGTCTCGCTGATGCGCTACGACGCACTGACACGGGCGATCTACCTCCAGTACCGGTCGCTCTTCGACCGGACGCCCGCTGCGGTGCTCGCGCTCGTGCTCGTCGCCCTCACAGTCATCGTGCTCGTGATCGAGGCGCGCTCGCGCCGGCGGACGCACCGCAGCTCGCCGGGAGCGCCGCGGCGGCTGCGGCCGCACCCGCTCGGCCGCTGGAAGCTCCCCGCGCTCGCCTTCTGCACCGCGGTCGTGGGCGGCTTCCTCGTCCTCCCGGCGACCGTGCTCGTCTACTGGCTGTCGCGCGGGCTCGAGCGGACGGACTGGCCGTGGAACGAGGCTCTGAACTCGTTCACCGCGTCGGGGCTGGCGGCCGGCGCGGCCGTGCTGGCGGCGCTGCCCGTCGCGATCCTCGCGCGCCGCTACCCCTCCCACTGGACGCGGCTGCTCGAGCGGCTCTCGTTCACCGGCAACGCGCTGCCCGGGATCGTGATCGCGCTCTCCCTCGTCTTCTTCGCCGCGAACTACGCCGGCCCGGTCTACCAGACGCTCGCGCTGCTCGTCTTCGCCTACGTCGTCCGCTTCCTGCCGCAGGCGCTGGCCGGGATCGAGTCCTCGCTGGCCGGCCTCAACCCGCGCGTCGAGGAAGCGTCACGGGCGCTCGGCCGCGGGCCGCTCCTGACGACGGCGACGGTGACGGTGCCGCTGATCCGCTCCGGCATCCTCGCCGGAGCCGCCCTCGTCTTCCTCTCGGCGATGAAGGAGCTGCCGGCGACGCTGCTGCTGCGGCCGATCGGCTTCGACACGCTCGCGACGGACATCTGGCGTTTCACCTCCGTCGGCGCCTATTCGGAGGCCGCGCTGCCCGCCCTGCTCCTGATCGCCGTCTCGGCGCCGTTCGTCTACCTCCTCTCCGCGAGGCACGGGCCGGAGGCCGCCGACCCGGGGTAGAGTGGAGAGCGTGGCCGGCCACTCCGTCGACGACTACCTCGAGACGATCTACTTCCTCGCGTTTCCGATCGGCGAGTACAAGCCCGATCCGAACTCCGCAGCCATCGCCTCGCGCGTCGCGGACATGCTCGGCGTCTCGCGTGCCTCGGCCGGCGAGATGCTGAAGCGCCTCGAGGCGGACGGGCTCGTCGAGCGCGGCGAGCAGAAGGAGGCCCTGCTGACCGAGATCGGGATCGAGCGCGCCGAGAAGGTGGTGCGCAAGCACCGGCTGATCGAGCGGATGCTGACGGACTTCATGGGCTACTCCGCCGCCGAGGCGCACGTGCACGCCGACGAGCTCGGCGACACCTTCAGCGACGACATGGTCGAGCGCATTCGCGAGAAGCTCGGCAACCCCGACCGCTGCCCGCACGGCTGGCCGGTGGATCCGTCCTTCGAGCAGGCGGAGAACCGCGAGCTGGAGCCGCTCACCGCGCTCGGCGCCGGCGCGGAGGGAGAGATCGTGCGCCTCGCGGAGCACGACGGCGAGCTCCTGCACTGGTTCTACGACGAGGGCTTCGTGCCCGGCGCGCACGTGGTCGTCCACCAGGCGCAGCCGGCGGTCGGCCAGTTCAAGGTCGCGCTCGGCGGCAACGAGCGGTCGATCACGGAGAAGGCCGCCGCCGGGCTCTACGTCCGCCCGCTCGAGCC
>DASUOK010000031.1:0-20236 GCA_036276675.1 Gaiellaceae bacterium
GGCATCCACCCGCCCCGGAGCGGCCGGGTCGAGGTCGGCGGCGTCAGCCTCGTCGAGCTGCCGCTGGAGACGCTGCGCCGCGAGGTCGCCCTCGTGACCCAGGAGCAGCACGTCTTCGTCGGCACGCTCGCCGACAACCTCCGGCTCGCGCGGCCCGGCGCGTCGGACGAGCGGCTCGAGGAGGCGCTCGAGGCGGTCGATGCGCTCGGCTGGGCGCGGGCGCTGCCGCACGGGCTCGGGACGACGGTCGGCGCCGGCGGCTTCCCGCTGACGCCCTCGCAGGCGCAGCAGGTCGCGCTTGCGCGGCTCGTGCTCGCCGACCCGCACACGCTCGCGCTCGACGAGGCGACGTCGCTGCTGGATCCTCGCGCCGCGAGGCACCTCGAGCGGTCGCTCGCATCGGTGCTGCACGGCCGCACGGTGGTCGCGATCGCCCACCGGCTACACACCGCCCACGACGCGGAGCGCGTCGCCGTCGTCGAGGACGGCCTGCTGCACGAGCTCGGCACGCACGACGAGCTCGTCGCGCGCGGGGGCTCGTACGCCGCGCTCTGGGACTCCTGGCACGCCTAGGCGGCCGATAGTCTCCCGCTGCCGGTGCCACATGCCACTCGGACCCGTCTCGTCCTCGGAGCGGCTGTCCTGACGACGGTGCTGCTGGCGGCGGCTTGCTCGAGCGCCTCGGACCCCGAGGCCTCGGAGCCGCAGACGACGACCGCATCAGCCCCTACCGCAGCTCTCGCGCCCGCCCCCGCGCCCAGCTCCTCCCCGGCGATCACGTCCGCGCCGGCGCCTGCGGCGCCGGCGCCGCTACCGAGGGGAACGCATACCGTCACGTCCCGCCGGACTCCGCCGCGGGCGGAGCGGCTACCCGCCTTCAGGGCGGTCAAGCTCGCGGACGCCAACTACCCAGCCGGGCTGGCCGCCGCCCCGGACGGCCGCATCTTCTACTCGGAGCTGTGGGGCGGAAAGCTTCGGGTGATCCGGCGCGACGGAACGGTCGACCCGACGCCCTGGGCGGACATCAACGCCAGGTTCGGCATCCGGTGGGTGGAGTTCTTCCACGGCGGCCTGTCCGGGATCGCATTCGACCCTCGGTTCGAGCGCAACCGCTTCGTCTACGTCGTTACGCAGGTCCCAGACAGGAGGACGGGCTTCGCCAAGAAGTCGCTGATCCTGCGCTACAAGGAGGTGCGCGGTCGCGGAACGTCGCCGCGCGTGCTGCTCACCCTCCCGGCGCGGAAGTTCGACAACACCTACAGCCTCGTGTTCGGCCCCGACGGGATGCTGTACGTCCCGACCGGCTTCCTCGGCGTCAGTCGCCCCAGGGGCGCACACCACCTCGACGATCTCTTCGGGAAGATCCTGCGGGTGCAGCCGAATGGCAAGGCACCGGGAGACAACCCGTACGGCAGGCGTGCCCCGCTCGTCTGGGCGACCGGGCTGAAGAATGCCTTCGACCTCGCCTTCTTCCCGGGCAGCGACTTCGCCGTCGCGGGCGAGAACGGGACCAGCGCCCACGACGAGATCAACCTGCTGATGGCCGGGCACGACTACGGCTATCCCGAGCGACAGGGGATCACGAAGAGCCCCCGGCTGACCTCGCCGTTACTCGACTACGGGCGCGACTCGCACGCGCCGGTCGGGATCATCTACTACACCGGCCGTCGCCACCCCGCGCTGCGCGGTCGCTTCCTGATGTGCCACAACGACGGGCCGGGCCTGGTCGCGCTCAGGATCCGACGCTCCGAGCCCGGCAGGTTGCGCGCCTTCACGCCGATCGTCGAGGAGTGCACGGTCGACCTCGTGCAGACGCCGGACGGCTCGATCGTGTTCAGCGATGCCGGCGCCGTCTACAGGCTCGAGCCGGGCTAGCCGCCCGGGTACGATGAGCGAGCCGGAACCAGCGCTCCGGCCTTTCGCCATGGACCGCCCGATTCTCCACGCCTTCGTCCGTGAGCTGCTCGAGCACGAGCGGCTCCAGACGTACGCCGCCGCGCTCCCCGCGCGGGCGCGCGTGTCGGAGCCTGTGCTGCCACTCCTGCTCGCGACGCTCCACGAGCAGCTCGGGCGCGGGCTCGTCTGCCTGCTCCCCGAGGATGCGGACGCGCGCGATGCCGCCGACGCGGCGGGCTGGTTCCTCGGCTCCGAGCGCGTGGCGCTGCTCCCGAGCCGCGGCGTCCGCTGGGCCTCCGGCCTCGAGCCGCCGCCGCACCTCGTCGGCGAGCGTGCGCGCGCGCTCGACGTCCTCGCCGCTGGCGGCCTCGTCTGCGCCTCGGCGGTGGCGCTCGCGGAGGGGCTGCCGCCCGCGCACGAGCGGCCCGAGGCCGTCCACCTCGAGGTGGGCTCGGAGCCCGGTGTCGACGGCCTCGCCGAGTCGCTCGCCCTGGCCGGCTACGAGCGGGTCGACCGCGCCGAGGAGCGCGGCCAGTTCGCCGTCCGAGGCGGCATCCTCGACGTCTTCCCGACGACCGGTCGTGAGCCGCTGCGCGTCGAGTTCTTCGGCGACGAGATCGAGGGGGTGCGCGTCTTCTCGCCGTTCACGCAGCGCGCGCTCCACCCGGTCGACGACGCGGTCATCCACCCGGCGGCCGAGCGCCTCGCGGACGGGGCGGAGCCGACGCTTCCGGACGACGACTGGGGCGAGCCGCCGGCGGTGCCGGACGTCCCCGACGACCTCGTGCCCGTGCTCGACCGCGTTCCCGACTTCGTCTGGGAGCCGGACGAGGTGCGCCGCGTCTGGTCGGAGGAGGGTCTCGAGCCGCTGCCGCTCACGGGTGCCTCGGAGCTCGACCCGTTCCCACACGGGCAGCCGCATGCCTTCGAGGCGCAGCGGCCGGCCATCGCCGCACGCGGCCTCGCCGAGGCGGAGCAGGAGCTCGGCGGCTTCGTCCGCGGCGGCAACCGCGTCGTCGTGGCCTTCCCGCACGCCGGCGAGGCGCTGCGCACGCAGAACCTGCTGAAGCGCGTGGACGCGGAGCTGCTCGAGGCCGGGCAGGACCTGCCCGATGAACCGGAGCTGCGCTTCGCCGTCGCTCCTGCCCGGCGCGGCTTCGTCTGGCGCGAGCTCGGGCTCGTCCTGCTCCCCGACACGCAGGTCTTCCGGAAGCGCCCCCCACGGGCCGATCGCCGGCTGGGCCGCGCCCTCGCCTCGTTCGCCGACCTGCGTACCGGCGACTTCGTCGTCCACGAGGACCACGGCGTCGGCAAGCTGCTCGGCTTCGAGACGAAGGACGTCGGCGGCGTCACCCGCGACTACCTCTTCCTCGCCTTCCGCGGCGAGGACCGGCTCTACATCCCGCACGAGCAGCTCGGCAAGGTCTCGAAGTACATCGGGGCCGACGCGAGCGCGCCCGCGCTGTCGAAGCTGGGGGGCAAGGCCTGGCAGAACCTGAAGGCGCGAGCGCGAGCCTCCGTGCGCGAGCTCGCCGGCGAGCTGATCGCGCTCTACGCGCAGCGCCAGCAGGCGCCCGGCCTCGCCTTCGACCTCGACAACGAGTGGCTCGAGCGGCTCGAGACCGAGTTCCCCTACCGCGAGACCGAGGACCAGGCGCGGGCGATCGAGGCCGTGAAGGAGGATCTCGAGGCGCCGCGGCCGATGGACCGGCTCGTCTGCGGCGACGTCGGCTTCGGCAAGACCGAGGTCGCCGTACGGGCGGCTTTCGCGGCGGCCGTGAACGGCAAGCAGGTCCTCTTCCTCTGCCCGACCACCATCCTCGCCGAGCAGCACTGGAACACCTTCCGTGCCCGCTTCCGCGACTTTCCCGTCCGCGTCGAGATGGTCTCGCGCTTCCGCACGGCCGCCGACACGAAGCGCATCCTGAAGGAGTTCACCGAGGGCCGGATCGAGGTGCTGATCGGCACGCACCGGATCCTCAGCCGCGACGTGATCCCCAAGGACCTCGGCCTCGTCATCCTCGACGAGGAGCAGCGTTTCGGCGTCGCGCAGAAGGAGCTGATCCGCAGCCTCCGGCTGGAGGTGGACGTGCTCGCGCTCTCGGCGACCCCGATCCCGCGCACGCTGCACATGTCGCTCTCCGGCTTGCGCGACATCTCGATCATCGAGACGCCGCCGGAAGGGCGCCGCCCGATCCGGACGACGGTGGGGGAGTACGACGAGGAGACGGTGCGGACGGCGCTCGAGCGCGAGATCGAACGCGGCGGGCAGGCGTTCTACCTGCACAACCGCGTCGAGACGATCGAGGAGGCGGCCGAGAAGCTGCGCCAGCTCTGCCCCGGGCTCCGCTTCATCGTCGCGCACGGGAAGATGGGCGAGCGCGCGCTGGAGGAGAAGATGCACGCGTTCCTCGCCGGCGACGCGGACGTCCTCGTCTCGACCACGATCATCGAGTCGGGCATCGACATCCCGCAGGCGAACACGCTCGTCGTCGAGCGGGCCGACACGCTCGGCCTCAGCCAGCTCTACCAGATCCGCGGGCGCGTCGGCCGCTCCGACGTGACGGCGCACGCGTACTTGTTCTATCCCGACGCGAGCGAGCTGACGCCCGAGGCGCGCGCGCGCCTGTCGACGCTCGCCGACCACACGGAGCTCGGTGCCGGCTTCCAGATCGCGATGCGCGACCTCGAGATCCGCGGTGCCGGCGACCTGCTCGGCGCCGAGCAGTCCGGGCACGTCGCCGCGCTCGGCTTCGAGCTCTACGTCGAGCTGCTGAACGAGGCGGTGGCGGAGCTCCAGGGTCAGCGCCGGATCGCGGCGCGGCCGGTGCGCGTCGACGCCCGCGTCGACGCCTTCGTGCCCGCCGCGTACGTCGCCTCCGAGGCGCTGAAGATCGACATCCACCGCCGCCTGGCGCTGGCCGAGTCGGACGACGAGCTGCGGGAGCTCCGCGCCGCGCTCGAGGACCGGTACGGCCCGGTGCCGGAGCCGGTCGAGAACCTGTTCGCGATCCAGGAGGCGAAGCTCCAGCTCGCCCGGCTCGGGGCCGACTACCTCGTCTTCCGCGGCGGCCGCGCCACCGTGGGGCCGCTCGTCCTGGGCTCCGCCGAGCTGCGCGCGCTGCGCGACGTCACCGACACGGCCGTCTACACGAGCTCCAAACGTGAAGTTTCGCTAAGAACCGAGGCGCTCGAGGGGGCGATCGGCCTGGTCGGTGCTATCGTGGACGCGCGCCGGGCGGCCTGAACGCACGCAGGCGCGCGGCCGATCACGGCACTAAACCTGGCTACACTGGAGCTGCTTTCCTGATGAAGATCTCTCGCGTCCTCCTTCTCCCTGCCCTGCTCCTCGCGCTCGTCGCCGCCGGTTGCGGCGGGGGCAGCGAGTCCGTCCCGGCCGACGCGGTCGCGTCCGTCGACGGCAACGAGGTCCCGAAGGCCGAGTTCGACGCGCTGATCGACCAGGCGCGCAAGAGCTACGCCAACCAGAAGCGCGAGTTCCCGAAGGCAGGCACGCCGGAGTTCCAGACGCTGCGCAACCAGGCCGTCCAGTTCCTCGTCCAGCGCGAGCAGTTCGAGCTCGAGGCCGAGGAGCTGGGGATCGAGGTGACCGACAAGCAGCTCGAGGAGCGGCTCACGCAGATCAAGCAGCAGTACTTCGAGGGCGATGCGAAGAAGTACGAGGAGCAGCTGAAGGAGCAGGGCCTCACCGACCGGCAGGTGCGCGCCGACATCCGCGCGCAGATCCTCTCCGAGAAGATCTTCGAAGAGGTGACGAAGGACGTGAAGGTCACCGACGCGGAGATCGAGAAGTACTACGCGGAGAACAAGGAGCAGTTCTCGACGGCGGAGAGCCGCGAGGTGCGGCACATCCTCGTCAAGACGCGCGCGAAGGCGCAGGATCTCCGCAACCAGATCGAGGGCGGCGCCGACTTCGCCGCGCTCGCGAAGCAGCACTCCACCGACACGGGCTCGAAGGACAGCGGCGGCAAGCTGACGATCAACCGCGGCCAGACCGTCGCGCCGTTCGACAAGCAGGCGTTCGACCTCGCGAAGAACGAGGTGTCGCAGCCGGTGAAGACGGAGTTCGGCTTCCACCTGATCGAGCCGCTCTCGGCGGTCAAGGCCGCCTCGACGACGCCGCTGAAGGACGTCAAGGCGTCGATCCGCACCCAGCTCGAGCAGACGAAGAAGAACGAGGCGATGACGAAGTGGGTGGACGAGCTGAAGGAGCGCTACGACGACAAGATCGCGTACGCCGTCGGCTTCGACCCGCCGCCGACCGAGACCGGCACGACCTCCACGTCGGACGCTGACGGGGAGTAGCCCGGACGCGGGGGGCTCCGGCTCCCTGGGCGACGCGCTCGTCGGGCTCCAGGAGCTGACGCGCCGGCTGCGCCGCGACTGTCCCTGGGATCGCGCGCAGACCGCCGGGACGATCGTCCCGCACACGGTCGAGGAGGCCTACGAGGTCGCCGACGCCGCCGCCGGCGGCGACCCGGCGAAGCTGCTCGACGAGCTCGGCGACCTGCTCTTCCAGGTCTACTTCCTCTCGCTCCTGCTCGAGGAGCAGGGCGAGGGAGACCTCGAGGCGGTGGCCCGCAGCGTGCACGCGAAGCTGGTGCGCCGCCACCCCCACGTCTTCGGCGCGGAGACGATCTCGACCGCCGGCGCGGTGCGGCCGCGCTGGGAGGCGATCAAGTCCGAGCAGGAGGGGCGCGAGGGGATCTTCCACGACGTGCCGCAGTCGCTCCCGGCGCTCCTGCACGCGCGCAAGGCCCAGCGGCGGGCCGTCGCCGTGGGATTCGAGTACCCGGACCTCGACGGCGCGCGCGCCGACCTCGCCGACGAGCTGCGTGAGCTCGACCTCGAGCTCGCGCGCGCCGGCGAGCCGGCGGCCGAGACGGAGCCGGACCCGCGGGTCGAGGCCGAGGCCGGCGACGTGCTCTTCGCCGCCGTCAACGTGCTCCGGCGCCTGAACGTCGACCCCGAGCTGGCGCTGCGCGGCGCGACGGCGCGGTTCGTGGCGCGGGTCGAGGCGGCAGACCGGTTGGCGCGGCAGGAGGGGCTCGAGTTCGCCAAGCTCCCGCTCGACGAGCAGGATCGTTACTTCGACCTCGCAAAGGAGACCGAATGACCGCCATCGCGTCGGTGCGTGCGCGCCAGATCCTCGACTCCCGCGGCAACCCGACGGTGGAGGTCGACGTCGAGCTCGACTCGGGCGCGCGCGGCCGGGCGGCGGTGCCCTCGGGCGCCTCGACCGGCGTGCACGAGGCCGTGGAGCTGCGCGACGGCGGCGCGGCGTATGGCGGCAAGGCGGTGCTGCAGGCGGTCGCGAACGTCGGGGGTGAGATCGCCGCCGCGGTGCGCGGGCTCGACGCGGCCGACCAGCGGGCGCTCGACGGGCGGCTGATCGAGCTCGACGGGACGCCGAACAAGGGCCGCCTCGGCGCGAATGCGATCCTCGGGGTCTCGCTCGCGGCGGCGAAGGCGGCGGCGGCCGAGGCGGAGCAGCCGCTCTGGCGCGCGATCGGCGGGGAGGGCGCCTCGATCCTGCCGGTGCCGATGCTGAACGTGATCAACGGCGGGGCGCACGCGGCCAACTCGATCGACCTCCAGGAGTTCATGGTGGTGCCCGTCGGGGCCGAGACGTTCGCGGAGGCGTTGGAGGTCGGTGCCGGCGTCTACCACGCCCTGAAGGCCGTGCTGCACGAGCGCGGTCTCGCGACAGCCGTCGGCGACGAGGGCGGGTTCGCGCCGGATCTCGCCGGTAGCGAGGAGGCGATCGAGGCGATCCTCGAGGCCGCCGGGCGCGCCGGCTACCGCGAGCGGATCGCGATCGCGCTCGATCCGGCGATGAGCGAGGTCTACCGCGACGGGGTCTACCGCTTCGAGGGCCGCGAGGCCGATGCGGCGGAGACGATCGACTACTTCGCGGGCCTCGTCGAGCGCTACCCGATCGTCTCGATCGAGGACGGGCTCGCCGAGGACGACTGGGGTGCGTGGGCGGAGCTGACGTCGCGGCTCGGCGACCGCGTCCAGCTCGTCGGGGACGACATCTTCGTGACGAGCCTCGAGCGGCTGCGCCAGGGAATCGACGCGGGCGTGGCCAACTCGATCCTCGTCAAGGTGAACCAGATCGGAACCCTCACCGAGACGCTCGACGCGATCGAGCTGGCGCGGGAGAACGGCTACACGGCGGTGATCTCGCACCGGTCCGGCGACACCGAGGACACGACGATCGCCGACCTCGCGGTCGCCACGGGCGCTGGTCAGATCAAGACCGGGGCGCCCGCACGCTCGGACCGCGTGGCCAAGTACAACCAGCTGCTGAGGATCGAGGAGGAGCTCGGCGAGCGGGCGACCTACCCGGGACGCGCTGCGTTCCCGCGGGCCACTAGCCTGTAGCGATGGCCGTCGTCCCGCGCCGCACGAAGATCGTCGCCACGATCGGGCCGGCGACCTCCTCGCCCGAGGTGATCTCCCAGCTCGTCGGCATGATCGACGGAGCGCGGCTCAACTTCTCGCACGGAACGCACGCCGACCACGCGGAGACGGCGGGGCTGATCCGTGAGGCGCGAGCGGAGCAGGAGCGGCCCGTGGCGCTGATCGGCGACCTCCAGGGCCCGAAGCTGCGCATCGGCGAGCTGAACGGCGACGGCGTCGTGCTCACCCGCGGCGAGCACGTCACGATCGCGGGCGAGGACGTCGCCCGCGAGGACGACCTGCCGGTCGCGCCGGCGGTGCTCGGCTCGGTGCTCCAGGTCGGGCACGACGTCCTGATCGACGACGGAGCCGTGCGGTTGCGCGTGCAGCGGGTCGACCGCGGCCGCGCCACGTGCGAGGTGCTCGTCGGCGGCACCGTGCACGCCCACAAGGGCGTGAACCTGCCCGGAGTGCCGCTGCCGATCCCGTCGCTGACGCGAAAGGACATCGACGACCTCCAGTTCGCGCTCGAGCTCGGCTGCGACTTCGTCGCGCTCTCGTTCGTCCGCACCGCCTCGGACGTCCAGGCGCTGAAGACCCTGATCGAGGCCTCGAGCTCCACCGCGCACGTGATCGCCAAGATCGAGAAGGCGGAGGCGGTGACCGTGCTCGAGGACATCCTCCGCTTCGCCGATGCGGTGATGGTGGCTCGCGGCGACCTCGGCGTCGAGATCGGCGCCGCCGAGGTGCCGCTGCTCCAGAAGCGGATCATCCTGCGGGCGCTCGAGCGCGGGAAGCCGGTGATCACGGCCACGCAGATGCTGGAGTCGATGATCCACGCGCCCGAGCCGACGCGCGCCGAGGCGTCCGACGTCGCGAACGCGATCCTCGACGGCACCTCGGCGATCATGCTCTCGGGCGAGACCGCGATCGGCGACTACCCGCTCGAGTCGGTCGCGTACATGGACCGGATCGCGCGGGCGGTCGAGCCGAGCCTCGGCTACCGACACGAGATCCCCACCGCCGACGAGGAGCCGACGATCGGACAGGCGATGTCGAATGCGGCCTGTGACATCGCGGAGGCGCTCTCCGCGACCGCGCTCCTCGTGCCCACCTTCACCGGCAGCACCGCCTCGGCGGTGGCGCGGTTGCGGCCGCGCCGGCCGATCCTCGGCCTCACCCACCACGACCACTCGCTGCACCACATGGCGCTCGAGTGGGGCGTCACCGGGCTGAAGATCCCGGAATGCGCCGACGTCGAGGAGCTCTGGGCGACGTCGATGGAGGCGTCGCGCCGGTCCGGCATCGTCGAGCCCGGCGACCGGATCGTCATCACCGCCGGCACCGCCGTGAACATCCCCGGCTCGACCAACGTGATCAAGGTCGAGACCGCCTAGGGCGCCCCGTCGCCGGGCGGGCCGGCAGGAGGCCCGCCGTGCGCGCGGAAAACGTGTGCCGTGGCGAAGCGAGCTCGACGCGGTGAGGCGCGTGGCCAGGCGGCCCCGGCCGCCGGCAGGAAGCGGCCGAAGCGGCGCGTGCGCGCGCAGCGCTCGACGGTGCTCCTGCGCTGGTGCATGGTCGGCGTCGCGGCGCTCGTAGGCGTTCTCTACTACCACCCGCTGACGTCGTACTTCGAGACGCGCTCGCTGCTGAACGAGCGCGCGGGGGAGGTGGCGGAGCTGCGCGCGGAGAAGGCCCGGCTGGAGACGCGCCTGGAGCGGTCGGGGACGCTCGCGGCGCTCGCACGCGAGGCACGCCAGATGAACCTCGTGCGCCCGGGAGAGCGGCTCTACATCGTGAAGGGCATCCCGGAGTGGCGCCGCGCGCAACGTACGATGCGCGGCGATGGATGACCGAGCGCTCGTCGAGCGCCAGCTGGGGCGTCCGCCCCGCGCTCTCCACCGCGTCGTCGTCCGCTGTCCCTACGGCGCACCGGCCGTCACCGAGCAGGAGCCGTACGACGCAGCCGGCGAGCCGTTCCCGACCACGTACTACCTGACCTGCCCGCACCTCGTCGCGGCGATCGCCCGCCTCGAGGCGGGCGGCGGCGTGGAGCGCTGGAGTGCCGAGCTGACGCGGGACCGGGAGCTCGCGGCCGACCTCGAGCGCGCGACCCGGGAGCAGCGGCTCCTGCGCCGCGAGCTCGCCGCCGGCCGGACCGGGCAGGACGGCGGCGCCTCGCTCGACCTCGGGATCGGCGGCAGCCGGAATCCGCGGCGGCTCAAGTGCCTCCACGCCCACGCCGCCTACGCACTGGCGCGGCCCGGCTACCGGCTCGGGGAGCGCGTGCTCGCCGAGGTCGGGCAACTCTGGCCCTCCGGGCGGTGCTGTACGGCGCAGTAGCATGCTCCGCCCGTGCCCGAAGCCCGCGTGTCAGCTGCCGAGGTCGAGAGTGCCCGCCGCGAGTGGGAGGAGGGCAGCCGCCGTCTCGACGAGCAGGCGCGCGATCGCGACGCCGCGGACCGCCTGCTGGTCCAGGTGGACGCCGTCACCGACGAGCTGCGGCGCCGTGTCGGCGGCACCTTCACGCTCGCGGAGCTGACGCGCGTGTATGCGGAGGCCGAGAGCTGGAGCCGCGAGGTCGTCGCCGAGCAGGCCGCGCACCCCGGCTGGCCCCGCACCCTGTCGATCGTCGAGGCAGCCGCCTTCCACCGGTACGCCCGGGGCGCCGTCGACTACGACCCGTGACACTCGATGGCCGCAGCTCCGCCCGGCGGCGTCCGCGCCGGCAGCCGCTCTGGCAGCGGCCGCTCGCCAGGGTCGCGGTCGGCGCGCTCCTCGCCGTGCTACTGCTGCTCGTCGGTATCTCCGTCGGCCGGGCGCTCGAGGACGGGCCGGCACCCGGCGGCACCCAGACGCGCGTACGCACGCTGCAGCCGCAGCCCCTGCCGCCTGCGGCGAGCACGGTCACCGTCACGGTCACCGAGTAGGGCGCCAGGGTTTCAGGAAGCTGCAAGTTTGGGTAGGTTCACGGCTCGATGGCGTATCGGGACTCGGGCAGGAACCCTCGGGCGGGCGGCTCCCAGCCGGAGTGGCTGACCCTCGGTCAGGCGGCGAAGTACCTCGGCGTCGCGCAGAGCACGATGCGCAAGTGGTCGGACGTGGGCCGTGTCTCGGCGTTCTACACGCCCGGCGGGCACCGCCGCTACCGCCGTGCCGACCTCGACCAGTTCCTCGACCGGTCCGGGCGCGGCGCCCCGGCGAGCACGACTGCGCCACTCGTCTTGATCGTCGACGACGACGAGCGCCTCCGTGAGTACGTGCGGGTGAACCTCGAGGCCGAGGGCTACGTCGTCCGCGAGGCGGGGAGCGCGGAGGAGGGGCTGGCGGCGCTCGACGAGGAATCGCCCGACCTGATCCTGCTCGACGTGATGATGCCGAAGGTGGACGGCTGGGAGATGCTCCAGCGGGTGCAGGAGAAGCACGGCGTCGGCGCGATCCCGGTGATCATGTTCAGCGGCAAGGTCGACGAGCAGTCGGCGCCCGAGGCCGCGGCGCGCGGCGCTCAGGGCTTCATCGGCAAGCCGTTCGATCCCCGTGCCCTGATCGACTCGACGAAGCAGCTGCTTCCCGTCTAGCCGTCGACGCGAGCATCCAGCGGTGGGTCGTCGAGCACCGGGTGTGGGTGCTCGACCCGATCTTCCAAGGGCTCAGCTACGTCGGGTCGTTCGGGCTCGTCTGGCTCGCGCTCGCGTTCGCCCTCTCCGGCTTCACGCTGCGGCGCCCCTGGCTGCTCGCGCGCGTCGCGGTGACGATCCTCGCCGCCGAGCTGAGCTCGGGCCTGCTGAAGCTCTTGATCGACCGCGACCGGCCTCCCCTCGCCAACCCCGAGCCGGAGCCTCTCGTCACGTTGCCGGTGACGGGGTCCCTGCCGTCAGGCCACGCCACCGTCGCCTTCGCCTGTGCGACCGCGCTCGCGCTGCCGGTGCCGCGGTTGGCCGCTCCGCTGTACGCGCTCGCCGCGCTGATCGCCTTCTCACGCGTCTACGTCGGCGTCCACTACCCGGTCGACATCCTCGCGGGGGCCGTGCTCGGCCTCGTCGTCGGCGTCGCGATCGCACGTGCGGGACGCCTGCTCCGGCACGCCGGCCAGGGCGAGGCTACAGCTCCTCCGACACCTCGAGCAGCCCGGCCACGATCACCGCGAAGGCGGCGAGCAGGCTGATCCAGAGACCGATGCCGCGGCCGGCGAAGAAGAACTCGTCGGGGATCGAGATCGCCCGTACGAGCACGCAGATGAAGGCGGCGCTGCCGAGCGCGATCACGGCGAGGCTCTCGGGGACCGCCGCCGGCAGCTCGATCCCGAGCTTGCGGGCCGCGACGAGCGCGAGCAGCGCGAGGCCGATGAAGAACACGACCTTGCCGAGCACGCCTGTGTGCCAGCCGAGCACGCTCACCGGGACGCCTTCGCCGGTGCCCGCATACCAGCCGGTGAACGCAGACAGGGCGAGGGCGAGCCCCGCGACCCACGTCGCCTGCTCGCCGACGCCCCAGAACGCCGGCACCGCGCGGCGCAGCTCCGGTTCCGTCTCGAGTGGCCCGCCCTCGGGGTCGCGCAGTGGCTCCGGCGTTTCCACGCGCCAAGTATGGGCATACCGCAGGACGGACGTCACGAGGAACGCGTCGAACGAGTCTGAACGCGGAGGGGTTGCAGAGCGGATGTTGATCGAGCGAGACGTTGTCGAGGCGGAGGAGGCCGCGGACGTCGTGGACGTCCCGCCGCCCCGCGAGTACCGCTGTGGGTGCTGCGGCTACGGCGCCGTGCTGCGCAGCACCCGTCCGAGCTGCCCGATGTGCGGGGGCACGGAGTGGGAGGCGACGGCGCGCGGAGCCGGTCTTCGCCCCCTCGCCGACTAGCAGGGCGGACTACACTTCGAGCATGGCCGAGCCTGCGACGCGCCGAGCGGCAGGGGGCGATGCTCCTGCCGCGGACGAGGTGCCGCGCTACGACCCGGTCGCGGTCGACCGCGCCTATCTGCAGGAACGCGCGCGGCGGCGGGCGCGGATCGAGCGGACGAAGGCCCGCCGGCGTGCGAGCTTCCGCTTCTGGCTCGTGCTGGTGATCCTGCTCGCGGTGACGGTGCTGCTGTCGCTGACGATCTGGCGCGAGATCGAGCGGCTCTTCGGCCTTTGAGCTCCCTCGGGCCGGCCCCCGCGCGCGTTCGGTCGACCGACGCGCTGACCGCGCTGGCCGAGGCGAGCCGCTCGATCGCGGCCGGTGCGGCGCTGCAGCCGGCGCTCGAGGCGGTGCTCGAGGCGGCCGCGCTCTCGGCCGGTGCCGAGCTGGGCGCCGTGTGGCTGCGCGAGCGCGACGGCTGGTCGGCGCAGGCCGTGTGGGCGGAATCCAGCGCGCTGGCCGCCGAGGTCGAAGGACTGCGGGCCGACCATGGCTCGGAGACGCTGGAGCTCCTCCGCCGGCGTGTCGGCGACGGGGCTGCGCTCTCCCTCGGCCTCGAGAGCCGCGGCGAGACGCTCGGCTCCCTCGAGCTCGTCCGTGGTCACGGCGCGCTGGCGCCGGACGCCGAGCGGGTGGCGGCACTCGCCGCCGATCTCGCCGCGCTTGCACTCGAGCTCGCCGACGGCGGCGCGGCCGCCGACCGGGACCAGCTTCTGGACGTGGTGGGCGACGCGCTCGCGGCCGCGGCCGAGGACGAGCGCAGCGGCGCCCGCGTCGCGCGGGTCGCCGCGATCGCCGCGGCCGCCGACGCGGCTCTCGTCTGGCGCGCACGCGACGGCGGCGTCGAGGTCGAGGGCTCGTACGGCGGGCTCACCGCGGGCGCGAGGCTCCGGGAGGCGGCAGCCTCGATCGTCGACGACCGGCCGGCGTCGGCGGTCGAGGCGCAGCGCGGGGGGACGGTCGTGACGCTGCAGCTCGGTCGCCCGCCCGTCGGCGCGCTCCAGCTGCTCTTCGCCTCCCGCCCCGCACCCGGCGAGTGGGAGCTGGCGCGGCTGACGAGCTTCGCCGTGCGGGCAGCGCACGCTCTCCGCGCAGCCGAGCGAGCGCGACTGCTCGGGCTCGAGCTCGAGCGCAGCCGGTCCCTGCTCTCCGTGGTCGCGGAGGCGATCGCGCGGCTGTCGCTCTCGCACACGCTCGAGACGGCGCTCGAGCGGCTCTCGGAGCTGTTCGCGACGGAGCGCGTGGCCGTCTACCTCCAGGAGGAGGGCGTGCTCGGCTCCGCTGCGGCGCGGGGCCTCCAGGGGCCGCACGAGCGCGTGGCCGTGGCGCTCTTCGAGCTCGCGCTCCAGCGCCGCCGCGGGCGGGGCCTGCTCGAGCTGTCGGCGCTCCACGCCGAAGAGCTCGCGCCGGTACGTGACGACGCCGTCGCGGCGGGGATCGACGCCGTCGTGGCCCTGCCGCTCCTCGTCGCCGACGAGCCGATCGGCCTGCTCGCGCTCTATCCGCAGGAGCCGCTCGGCCGCGCTCCGACGGAGGCGGCGCTGCTGGAGGCGCTCGCCGCACAGCTCGCCGTCGCGGTCCACAATGCGCGGCTCCACGAGCAGGCGACGCAGCTCGGGCGTGAGCTCGAGGTCGTCCTCGAGTCGGAGCGCGAGAGCGCGCGCCGACTCGGTGCGCTCTACGAGATCTCGCGCTCCTTCGCCCAGAGCCTCTCGCTCGAGACGACGCTCGACGTGCTCGCCGAGTCGATCGTGACGCTGCTCGGGATCGACGCGGCCGTGATCCGGATGCCCGACGAGCGCGGGCACGAGTTCACGGCCCGGGCCGTGTACGTCGACGACCGCAGGGCCGACGCGGCGGCACGCACGCTGCTCTCGCGTCCGCAGCCCGTGGCGCGGGCGCGCCTCCAGGCCTTCGTGGCCGGCGGCATCCCGATGCTGCTGACGCCGGAGACGGCCGAGGAGCTCGGCGGTTCCCTCGCGCTGCTCGCGCCGTTCCTCGAGAAAGGCTCGAGCGCGGCGCTGGTGCCGATCATGAGCGCGGGCGAGCTCGTCGCCACGCTGACGCTCATCTCGCTCGACCCCCGCACCTCGGTGGCCGGCGAGATCTCGGAGACGGCGCTCTCGATCGCCGCGCAGGCGGCGCTCGCGATCGACAACGCCCGCCTCTACGCACACCAGAAGCAGTTCGCGGACACGATGCAGCGCTCGCTGCTCCCGCAGACGCTGCCGGAGCCGGAGGGGCTGGAGCTCGGCGACGTCTACGAGTCGTCGGCCCGCGTCGACGTCGGCGGCGACGTCTACGACTACCTCGCGCTCGACGACGGCCGGCTCGCGGTCGTGCTCGGCGACGTGATGGGTCACGGGGTGGAGGCGACCGCCGACATGGCGATGGCGAAGTTCGTCTTCCGCTCGCTCGCGCGGGTCCACACCGACCCCGGCATCTTCCTCGCGGCGGCGAACGACGTCGTCTGCTCGGACATCGCGCCCGGCAAGTTCATCACGATGGTGGAGGTGGTGGTGGACGCCGCGCGGGGCGAGGTCGCCTGCGCCGGGGGCGGGCATCCCGCGCCACGGCTCGTGCTCCCGGACGGGACCGTCGAGGCAATCGACGCCCGGGGGCTCGCGCTGGGCATCGAGCCCCGGCAGCGGTACGCGACCGTGCGCGCCCCGCTCGTGCCCGGGGCGGCCGTCGTTCTCTACACGGATGGCGTCGTCGAGGGACGGCGGGGCGGCGAGCAGTTCGGGCTCGAGCGCTTCGACGCGCTCCTCGCCGAGCACCGGTCGCTGCCGGCGAAGGAGCTCGCGCTCGCCGCGCTCGCAGCGTGCCGCGAGTGGGCCGACGGCGATCTCGGCGACGACTTCGCCGTCGTCGTGATCAAGCGGCGGACCGAGGCGTGAGCCGGCGCACCGGGCTCGCGGCGCTCGTCTTCGGCGCCGGCACCGGCTCGCTCGCGACCGAGATCGCGGCGTCGCGCCTGTTGGCGCCCTACTTCGGCTCGTCGACGATCGTCTGGGCGAACCTGATCGGCATCGTCCTCGCAGGCCTCGCGGTCGGCTATTGGCTGGGCGGCAAGCTGGCCGACCGGCGGCCCGAGCCGAGACTGCTCGGAGCGATCGTCCTCGTGGCGGCGCTGTGGGTCGCGGTGACCCCGTTCGTGGCGCGACCGTTCCTGGACGCGACCGTGCACAACCTCGACGACGCCTCCGCGGGAGCCGTGATCGGCTCCTTCTTCGCCGTGCTGCTCCTGTTCGCGCCCGCCGTCGTGCTGCTCGGGACCGTCTCGCCGTTCGCGATCCGGCTGGCGATCACCGACGTCGCCACGGCGGGCTCCGTCGCCGGCCGGTTCTACGCCCTGTCGACCGCGGGCTCGCTGCTGGGGACGTTCGTGCCGGCGCTGCTCGCGATTCCGCTCGTGGGCACGCAGCGGACCCTGCTCGGCACGGCGGCCCTGCTCGCGCTCTCCGCCTCGCTCCTGCTCGGGCGCCGGGTCACCCTGGTCGCAGTCGCGCTGGCCGCGCTCGTCGCCTTGCCTCCCGGCGCCGTCAAGGCCGAGCCGGGCCTGCTGCACGAGGAGGAGTCGCTCTACCAGTTCATCCAGGTGGTGGAGCGCGACGACGGCCGGCGGCTCCTGAGCCTGAACGAGGGCGTCGCGGTGCACTCCGTCTGGCGGGAGGACACCGTGCTGACGGGCGGCGTCTGGGACGCGTTCCTCGCGCTGCCGCCGTTGCTCGACCGCCCGCTCGAGTCGGTCGCGATCCTCGGCAACGCAGGGGGGACGACGGCGCGCGCGCTCGGCGTCTTCTACCCGGATGCGACCGTCGACGGCGTGGAGCTCGACCCGGCCGTGAGCGACGTCGGCCGCCGCTACTTCGGGATGGACGAGAACCCGCGGCTGACCGTGCACGACGCGGACGCGCGGCCGTTCCTGCGGCGCACCGACGGGCGGTACGACCTGATCGTCGCGGACGCGTACCACCAGCCCTACGTGCCGTTCTACCTCGCCACGCGGGAGTTCTTCGAGCTCGCGCGCGAGCGACTGGCGCCCGGCGGGATCCTCGCGCTGAACGTCGCGGCCGTCCCCGGCGACACCTCGCTGCTGGACGGCATCACCGGCACGCTCCTACACGAGTTCGAGCAGGTCGCCGTCTGGCCGGCACTGCGGTTCAACAAGGTCGTGCTGGCGTTCGACGAGCCCATCTCGCCCGAGCAGGTGCAGGCGCGCCTGGAGCAGGGGCCGGCGCCCCTCGAGCCGCTGCGGGAGCTGCTCGCCCGCCAGCTCGAGCCGGTCACCGAGAAGGCCGGCCGCCCGTGGACGGACGACCACGCCCCGGTCGAGTGGGTGACCGACCGGATGATCATCGAGTACGCGGCGAGCGGCGGCGAGCTCGACGAGGACTACCTGCCGACGCGACCATGAGGCTGTTGCGGGGAGATGGACCGCCGATCCGGGTCGGCCACCGCGGTGCGGCGCTGCTCGCCCCGGAGAACACGCTCCGCTCGTTCGAGGCGGCGCTCGCGGCGGGCGCCGAGGCGATCGAGTTCGACGTGCTCGACCTTCAGGACGGCTCGCTCGTCCTGGCCCACAGCGACGACCTGCTCGAGGTGAGCCACGGTGCCGCCGCCGGCACTGTGCGCGACCGCACCCTCCCGGAGCTGCGGGCGATCGTGCCCGACCTGCCCACGCTCGACGACGCGCTGGCCTTCCTGGCCGCGCGGCCGGAGGTGCTCGTGCACGTCGACCTGAAGCTGTCGACGCGCCTGGACGAGGTGGCGGACGCGCTCGCCCGGCACGGCGTCGAGGAGCGCACGGTCGTGAGCTCCTTCCACCTCGAGAGCCTGGCGGCGGTGGCACGGCTGGCGCCGCGCGCACGCATCGGGTTCACGTACCCCGAGGACCGGCACGGCGTGGCCCGTCACCGCGTGCTGCACCCGGCGATCCGCGTGGGCACGCGTGGCCTGCGTGCCACTCTGCCGATGCGCGTCGTCGGGATGGCCGCGCGGGCTGGGGCGCAGGCGCTGATGCTGCACCACGCCGTCGTCTCAGCTGCAGCCGTCGAGCGGGCTCACGCGGCGGGGATCGCGGTCTGGGCGTGGACGGTGGACCTGCCGGACGAGCTCGAGCGGATGCACCGGGCCGGAGTCGACGCGGTGATCACGAACGACCCGCGCATCCTGGACTCCGCTCCCGCGGAGGCCCTGGCTACACTGCGGCCGTGAAACGCAGGGGTTTTGCACTTCTCGTCCTCGTCGCCTGCGCCGGCGCCGGACTGCTGTCGGCGCTGCTCCTCACGAGCTCGCCGGCGATCGCGAACGTGGGTACGACCACGGCGCCGCCGCCGCCGACCACGACCGCGCCGCCGACGACGACGCAGCCGCCGACGCCGACCCCGAAGACGATCCCGGCCGGCGTGACCGTCGCCGGCCAGGTCCTCGTGGGTGGTCTGTCGCCGGCCGAGGCGACGCTGGCCGTGCGCGAGTTCTTCGCGCAACCCCTGACGATCCGGGCCGTTCGCAGCACGCTGCGCGTGACGCCGAAGCAACTCGGCGCCGCGGCCTACGTCGGCGATGCGATCAAGCGCGCGCGGATCACCCGGCCGGGCGGCAACGTGCCGCTCGCGGTGCGTGCGCCGCTGCCGCGCGCGCAGCGCTACGTCGCGCAGCTGGCAAAGCGCTTCGACCGCGAGCGCGTCGACTCCCAGCTGCTGCTGCGGAACGGCAGGCCGTTCGTCACGAAGGAGCGCGTCGGCCGGCGCCTCCGGCAGGCGACCGCGGCACGCGCGATCTTCCGCAGCCTGAAGACGCATACCCGCGCCCCGATCGTCGTCGGCGTCGACACGCTGAAGCCGAGCGTGACGAGGAAGTCATTCGGCGACGTGATCGTGATCCGCCGCGGCGCCAACAAGCTGCAGCTGTACGCCGGTGCCAAGCTGCGCCGCACGTTCGGAGTCGCCACGGGGCAGGCTCAGTACCCGACGCCGCTCGGCCGCTTCGAGATCGTCGTCAAGTGGCGGCACCCCTGGTGGTACCCGCCGAGCTCCGACTGGGCCAGGGACGCGAAGCCGATCCCGCCCGGGCCGGGCAATCCCCTCGGCACTCGCTGGATGGGGATCTCGTCACCCGCCGTCGGGATCCACGGCACCCCCGACGCGGCGTCGATCGGCTACTCCGCCTCGCACGGCTGCGTCCGCATGCTGATCCCCGAGGTCGAGTGGCTGTTCGAGCAGGTCGAGATCGGCACGCCGGTCTTCATCGTCCCGTGACCGGGCGCCTCAGGCTCGGCGCGCAGGCCGTCGCAGTCACGGCCGTCGTCCTCCTGCTCGGCCTGCTCGTCTGGAAGGTCGCCTTCGGTGGCGACAACGAGGTGACCGGCGCGCTCGCCTCGGGCGACACGCCCGCCGCACCGGCGTTCACGCTGGAGCGGCTCGACGGCGAGGGCGAACTCGCGCTCGACTCCCTCCGTGGTAAGGCGGTCGTGCTCAACTTCTGGGCCTCCTGGTGCGGCCCCTGCCGCGAGGAGATGCCGCTGCTCCAGGAGGGCTGGGAGCGCTGGCAGGACCGCGACGTCGTCTTCGTCGGCGTCGACGTGAAGGACTTCCGGGGCGACGCGCGCGCCTTCCTCGAGGAGTACGGCGTCACCTATCCGAACGTCTACGACGGCAAGGGCTCGACGGTCGGGCGCTACGGCGTCACCGGCTTCCCCGAGACGTACTTCATCGATCCGAACGGCGACATCGTCTTCCGCATCGCCGGCCCGGTGCTCGAGGAGCACGAGCTCGACGAGGGCATCGAGCGCGCTCTCGCACGCGTATGAGGCTGCTCCTCGCCGCGTGCCTGCTCGGGCTCGCGTGCGCCGGGACGGCGGCGGCGGGCGAGGAGCACCCGACCGCCGCCGAGCTGGAGTCCGAGCTCGTCTGCCCCGTCTGCGACTCCACCCTCGACACCTCCAACGCCGAGATCGCGCGCCGGATGAAGGTGCGCATCCGGGAGCGGATCGCGGCCGGAGCGACCAAGAGC
>DASUOK010000032.1:0-3386 GCA_036276675.1 Gaiellaceae bacterium
GGCGGTGCAGCTCCTCGAGCGTCGCCTCCTCGTCGTAGAGCGTGACGACCACCGACAGGTCGGGAGCGCGTTCCTGCATGGGGAGAACGTCGGCCGTTTGCAGGGAACGGAGACTACAGTCGCATCCGTGCGGTGGCAGCCGGGAGACGCGATCGTCCGCCGCGACGTGTGGCGCGGCCGGCCGGTGGTGGGCTGGGGCGGGAACGTCGTCTCCGACGCGGACGACCTGCTCGTCCTCTACATGCCGGAGGGCGCGCCGCTCGCGTTCCCGCCCGGGGACTTCTTCGGCGCGCCCCACCCGTGGAGCCACCGCGACCGCTGGCACGGGCACGGCGTCCTCCAGTTGCAGCGACCCGGCGAGCTGCACGCGGTGTGGGTCTTCTGGGAGGGGCCGGAGCGCGAGCACGCCGCGTGGTACGTCAACCTCCAGGAGCCCTTCCGGCGCACGCCGCTCGGCTTCGACACCCAGGACCTCGAGCTCGACCTCGTGCTGGCGCCGGACGGCTCGTGGGAGCTCAAGGACGACGAGGAGCTGGAGGGGTGGATCGAGCGCGGCCGCTGGACGCCGGAGGAGATCGCGGCGATCCGCGCCGAGGGAGCCCGCATCGCGGCGGAGCTGGAAGCGGGGCGGCGCTGGTGGGACGACGCGTGGGCGGCGTGGGAGCCGGACCCGTCCTGGCCGGCGCCGGTCCTGCCCGAGCGGTGGGACGAGCTCTCCTCACCGCACCTCTGGACGGCGCGGCTCGAGCTGCGGCCGCTCGCCGAGGGCGATCTCGACTGGTACGCGGACTTGCGCGCGCGCGACGGCTTCGACCGCGCCGCCGCCGCCGCACGCCACGCGGAGGCGCTCGAACACTGGGCGCAGCACGGCTTCGGCAAGTTCGCGGTGCTGCTCGGCGGCGAGCCCGCCGGCGTGATCACCCTCAACCACGCCGGCGAGGGCCTCGGCGGGATCGGCGCCGACGAGATCGACCTCGGCTGGTACACGCTGCCGCACCTCTGGGGCCGCGGGATCGCGCCCGAGGCGGCGGGTGCGGTCGTCGCGTGGGCGAGGGCGAAGGGCATCGGCCCGCTCGTCGTCTACCTCCGGCCCGACAACGGCGCCTCCCGCCGGGTCGCGGAGAAGCTCCGCCTCCGGCGCGACGGCGACGGCCGGGCGCGAAACGGCGACCCGGTGGAGGTCTACCGCCTGCCGCCCTGACGGGACGTGTCCGGGGGCTGGCACCGGACACGTCCCGTGGAGACGAGCTAGGCCGCCTCGGCGAGCGGCTCGAGCTCGACCGGCTGCGGCTGTGCCTGCTGCGGCCGGCCGGGGATGAGGAAGGCGGCGAGCGAGCCGAGGAGGACGACGACGCCCCCGATCACGAGCGCCGGGTTCATCCCGTCCACGAACGTCTGGCCCGTCTCGTAGCCGCCCTGCTGGGCGAACACGGAGGCCAGCACGGCGACGCCGAAGACGCCGCCGAGCTCGCGGATGGCGTTGTTCGCACCCGACGCCTGACCCTCCTCTTGCGGCCGCACCGCGGAGAGGACGACGTTCGCCATCGGCGCGAAGAAGAGCGCCATGCCGACGCCGGCGAGCACGAACGGGACGACGAGCTGCGAGTACGCGACCGTCGGGGTCGAGACGAGGCCGATCCAGGCGAGCGCGGAGCCCTGCATGGCGAGACCGGTCCCGATCAGCACCTTGCCGCCGATCTTGTCCGACAGCGCGCCCGCGAGCGGGGCGATGAACATCGGCGCCAGCGTCCACGGCAGGATCCGCAGCCCCGAGCCGAAGGGCGAGTAGCCCTGGACGGTCTGGAAGAACTGCGACAGCAGGAAGATCGACCCGAACATCCCGAAGAACATGAACAGCGAGGCGAGGTTCGCGAGCGAGAACGCCGCGTTCCGGAAGAACCGCAGCGGCAGCATCGGCTGCTCCGTGCGCGCCTCCCAGGCGACGAACGCCGCCACGAGCGCGAGGCCGAGCCCGAGCGAGGCCACGATCTCCGGGCTCGTCCAGCCCTGGCCGTTGCCACGGACGAGCGCCCAGACGAGGCCGAACAGCCCGGCGCTGCCGAGGCCGAGGCCAGGCAGGTCGAGCCGCGTGGACGGGCCGTAGGACTCGGTCAGCTTGCCGAGCCCGAGCGGGATCAGGGCGATCCCGATCGGCACGTTCAGCCAGAAGATCCACTGCCAGGAGAGGCCCTCGACGACGGCGCCGCCGACGAGCGGGCCGAACGCGACGGCGAGGCCGCTGATGCCGCCCCACGCGCCGAGCGCGAGGCCGCGCTTCTCCTTCGGCACGGCGTGGCTGAGGATGGTCAGCGTCAGCGGCATCACGATCGCACCGCCGAGCCCCTGCAGGGCGCGGGCGAGGTTGAGCGCCTCCACGGTCGGCGCGAGCGCCGCCGCGATCGAGCCGAGCGTGAAGATGCCGACGCCGATCACGAAGACCCGCCGCCGCCCGAAGCGATCGCCGAGCGCGGCGCCGGTGAGCAGGAGCACGGCGAACGTCAGCGTGTACGCGTTCACCGTCCACTCGAGGCTCTCGAGCGACGCGTTCAGGTCCTGCCGGATCACGGGGATGGCCGTCGTCACGACGAGGTTGTCGAGCGTGACCATGAAGAGCGCGATCGAAGTGATCGCGAACGTCCAGATGGTGCTGGCCTTGGCTGACACTGCTCACTCCTTCGCGCAGTAGTAAGTGGTTACTCACCAACGATGCGCGACGCGAGGAGCCGGCGCAGTGCGGTTTTCCCTACTTCTGTGGTTCGGTGCGGCAGCCGCCGAGCAGTCGATCGCCCCAGTCCGTGGGGTCGTCGAAGAGCTGCATCGCGGTGATCGCGTTCAGCAGCATGCCGCGCGCGAAGAAGGCGCTGACGACCTCCGGCGGCTCCCCCGAGACCCGCTCCACGAGCTCGACGAGGTCGCGCCAGTTGCGGCGGACGGCCGTGCGCACCTCGGGCTCGTCGCAGTCCGCGAAGCACTGGAGCATGAGCAGGAGCCGGGTTCGATCCTCGATCAGCTCCGTGTAGACCGCCCCCATCGCCTCGAGCGCCTCCGCACCCGAGAGGCCGCGGGAGGCGCGCTCGAACGCCTGGTAGGTCTCCTCCATCCGCCGCGCGCTCGTCTCCAGGTACAGCTCCTTCTTCGTGCGGAAGAGCCGGAAGAGGTAGGGCTGCGAGATCCCGGCCTCGCGCGCGATCCGGTCGGTCGAGGCCCCGTGCAGGCCCTTGCGCGCGAACTCACCGGTGGCGGCGGCGATCACGGCCTCGCGGCGCTCCTCGGCGCTGTGGCGTGTGCTGACGACGCTCATCGTTGTGAGTATTCACTCACAACTCACCGCTGTCAAACGGCGAAGCGGCGGACTCCCTCAGCGACGCGGTCGAGGTCCGACTCCG
>DASUOK010000033.1:0-7578 GCA_036276675.1 Gaiellaceae bacterium
GCGGAGGACCGCCCGATCCTGCTCTCGATCGGCTATGCGGCGTGCCACTGGTGCCACGTGATGGCGCACGAGTCGTTCGAGGACCCGGAGACGGCAGCCCTGATGAACGAGCACTTCGTCAACGTGAAGGTCGATCGCGAGGAGCGGCCCGACCTCGACGCGGTCTACATGGAGGCGGTGGTCGCGACGACCGGCCACGGGGGCTGGCCGATGACGGTCTTCCTCACGCCGGCGGGCGAGCCGTTCTTCGGCGGCACCTACTTCCCACCGGAGCCGCGCCACGGGCTGCCGAGCTTCCGCCAGGTGCTCGAGGCGCTCGCAGACGCCTGGCGCGACCGCCGGGAAGAGGTCACGCGCTCTGCGGCGCAGCTCGTCGAGGCGGTCCGGCACTCGAGCGCCCTTCGCCCCTCGACCGAGCCGCTCACCGACAGCCTGCTGCCTGCCGCCGTGCGCAGCCTCCGCCAGGTGTTCGAGCCCGCGTTCGGCGGCTGGGGCCGGGCGCCCAAGTTCCCGAACGCCCCGGTCCTCGAGCTGCTGCTGCGCCGCGCCGACGACCCGGATGCGCTCGCGATGGCGACGAAGACTCTCGACGGCATGGCCGCCGGCGGCATGTACGACCTGCTCGGCGGCGGCTTCCACCGCTACTCGGTCGACGAGCGCTGGCTCGTGCCGCACTTCGAGAAGATGCTCTACGACAACGCGCTGCTCGTGCCCGCGTACCTGCACGGCTGGCTCGTCACGGGGACGCCGCGCTACCGCGAGGTGGTCGAGGAGACCGTCGAGTACCTCCTGCGCGAGCTCCTGCTCGAGGAGGGCGGCTTCGCCTCGGCCCAGGACGCCGACACCGACGGCGTCGAGGGGCTCACGTTCACATGGGTCGAGGAGGAGGGCGTGCCGGGCGAGCTGCTCGAGCCGTTCGAGCACGGCCGCTCGATCCTCCGGGGCGCGCTCGAGCCCGAGCTGAAGCGGCGCCTGTTCGGGGAGCGGGAGCGCCGGCCGAAGCCGCTGCGCGACGACAAGGCGATCGCGTCGTGGAACGGCCTCGCGCTCGCAGCGCTCGCCGAGGCGGGACGGCGTCTCGACCGCGCGGAATGGGTCGACGCCGCTCGCACCGTCGGGGAGTTCCTGCTGGGGCCGCTCTCGAACGGCGACGGTCACCTGCTGCGCAGCCGCCGTGCGGGCAGGACGAGCGGGACCGGCTTCCTGGACGACTACGCCAACGTCGCCCACGGCCTGCTCGAGCTGCACGTCGCGACCGGCGAGGTGCGCTGGCTCGAGGAGGCGAACCGCCTCGCCCGGCTCGCGGTCGAGCTGTTCGCCGACGAGGAGCACGGTGGCTTCTTCCTCTCGCCGAGCCACGGCGAGCGGCTCGTGGCGCGGACGAAGGAGCTCGACGATCATCCGCTCCCGTCGGGGAACTCGATGCTCGCGCACGTGCTGCTGCGACTGGCGCGCCTCTACGGCGAGGACGAGCTCGAGCGGCGGGCCGTCTCGGTCCTCCGGCTGCTGCGGCCGGCGCTCGAGCGCGCGCCGGCGTCGTTCGGCTGGGCGCTGTGCGCGCTCCAGCTCTGGCTCAGCCCGCCGCGGGAGCTCGCCGTCGTGGGCGGCGTCGACTCGGAGGTCGCACGCGCCGCGCTGGCTCCGTGGCAGCCCGACACCGTCGTCGCCGTCGGCCCGGCGGAGACGGTGCCGCTGCTGGCGGGCAAGGGGCTCGTCGACGGGATGCCGGCCGTCTACGTGTGCGAGCGGTTCGCGTGCCGCGCGCCCGAGACCAGCGCCGCGGCGTTCGCCCCCGCTACACCTGAGTTTCAATCCTAACTTCGGCCCGCGTCGGTTGTCTTATCTCTTGCAACGACGTAATCTCGGCCGCGGAGCGGCATCCTTCCTGTTCACAAAGGAGTGGTACATGCGTAGGGTCTCACTCGCCGGGCTGGCGGTACTCGGAGCGCTCGTGCTCGCGATCCCGGCTGCCTTCGCCAAGGCAGACGCGGGCGCGGCAACGCCCGGCGTCACCGCCAGACAGATCGTGATCGGGGGCTCGTTCCCGCTGACGGGGCCGGCCTCGAGCTATGCGCCGATCCCGCAGGCGATGAAGGCGTACTTCAGTCACATCAACGCGCGGCGCGGGCCCGACGGGAAGCGCGGCGTCTACGGCCGACAGATCGTCTTCAAGTACTACGACGACGGCTACAACCCGGTCAACTCGGTGCAGCAGCACCGCCGGCTCGTCGAGCAGGATCGCGTCTTCGCGGTCGTCGGCACGCTCGGCACCGAGGTGAACCAGGCCGTGCAGCCGTACCTGAACTCGCGCGGCGTGCCGCACGTGCTCGTCTCCACGGGCGCGAGCGAGTTCGGGCTCGACTACCGCCGATACCCCTGGTCGATCGGCTGGCAGCCCGACTACGTCGCGGAGGCACGGCTCTACGGTGCCGACATCCGCCGCAACAAGACGAACGCGAGGATCGCCATCCTCTTCCAGAACGACAGCTACGGCCGTGACTACGTCCGCGGCTTCAAGGCGGCGCTCGGCGACGCCAACGTGCGGCGGCAGGTCGTGGCCGAGCAGGCCTACGACGTCCTCGGCGGCGGCACCCCGCAGTCGCAGCTGATCCGGCTGCGCCAGTCGGGCGCGGACACGCTGATGATCTTCGTGACGCCGACGCCGACGGTGCAGACGTACGCGATCCTCCGCGGTCTCAACTGGAAGCCGGCCAACATCTACGTCAACTCGGTCTCGGCCACGGACGCCTTCATGGGCGCCGCGGTGCGGAATGCCGGCGCGGCGACGGTGAACGGCTCGATCAGCGCGCAGTACCTGAAGGACCCGGCGTCGCCGGCGTGGGCGAGGGACGCCACGGTCCGGGAGTACCTCCGCCTGATGCAGCGGTACAACCCGCAGGGGCGCACCACCGACGGGCTCAACTTCTACGGCTTCGCCAAGGCGCACACCTTCGTCCGGGCGCTGTACAAGGCGGGCCGGAACCCGACGCGGCAGAGCCTGATGCGGGCGCTGCTCTCGTTCAACGAGAGGTCGCCGTTCCTGCTCCCGGGCTCGCGCCTGAAGACGGGGGCGAGGGACCGCTTCATCATCTCGCACCAGCGGCTGATGACGTACAACAACGGCAACTGGGCGGGGAGCGGCCCGCTCGTGGACGGACGTCCGCGCGGCTAGCGCCGCGGTTCGGAATCCGCGAGGATCGTGAGGGCCCGGCAACGGGCCCTCACGCCGTCCATGGACTTCTCCCTCACACCCGAGCAGGAGCTGATCCGCGACTCCGCGCGGGAGCTGTGCGAGCGCGAGCTCGTCCCGCACGCGCGCGCGTGGGACGAGGCGGAGGAGCTGCCGCGGCCACTGGTCGCAACGCTCGCGGAGGCGGGCTTCCTCGCCGCCGCCCTGCCAGAGGAGCTCGGCGGTGGCGGGCTCGACTCGGTCTCGTACTGCCTCCTCTGCGAGGAGCTCGGCCGCGCCGACTCCTCGGTGCGCGGGATCGTCTCGGTCTCGAACGGCCTCTTCGGCAAGACGGTCGCGCGCTGGGGCACGGACGAGCAGAAGCAGGCGCTGCTGCCGCGGCTCGCGAGCGGTGAGGGGCTCGGCTGCTACGCGCTCACCGAGCCCGGCTGCGGCTCCGATGCCGCGGCCCTGGCGACGCGGGCCGAACGCGAGGGCGACGGCTGGCGGCTGACCGGCTCCAAGGTCTTCATCACGCTCGGCTCCTGGGCGGAGACGGCGATCGTCTTCGCGCGCACGGGCGGGGAAGGGCCCAAGGGGATCAGCGCCTTCCTCGTCCCCTCCTCGACGCCGGGCTTCACGGCGCGCCCGCTGAAGGGCAAGCTCGGGCTGCGCGCGCAGGACACGGCCGAGCTCTCGCTCGACGGTGTTCGCCTCGGGGCCGACGCGATGCTCGGCCCCGAGGGCGCCGGCTTCACGGTGGCGATGTCGGCGCTCGACAACGGTCGCATCTCGCTCGCAGCGGGCTGCGTCGGGATCGCGCAGGCGTGCCTCGACGCCTCCGTCGCCTACGCGCGGGAGCGGGAGGCCTTCCGCCGCCCGATCGGCGGCTTCCAGCTCGTCCAGCAGCTGCTCGCCGAGATGCACGCGGAGACGGAGGCGGCGCGGCTCTTGACGTGGAAGGCGGCCGCGCTGGCGGACGCCGGCCGGCCGTACACGACCGAGGCGGCCGTGGCGAAGTGGTACGCGAGCGAGGCGTCGGTGCGGGCCGCGAACGCCGCCGTGCAGGTGCTCGGCGGCTACGGCTACGTCGACGAGTACCCCGTCGCCAAGTACCTGCGAGACGCGCGCGTGACGACGCTGTACGAAGGCACGAGCCAGATCCAGACCCTGATCGTCGGCCGCGCCCTCACGGGCGAGTCGGCGTTCGCCTAGAGGAAGGGAGAACGGAATGCCCGAAGCCGTGGTCGTCGCCGCCGCCCGCACGCCGATCGGGCGGGCCGGCAAGGGCTCGCTCGCCGACGTCCGGCCGGACGACCTGCTCGCGTTCGCGATCCGGGAGGCGCTCGCGCAGGTGCCCGAGCTGCCCCACGCCGACGTCGTCGACGTGATGGTCGGCTGCGGCTTCCCGCAGGAGCGGCAGGGAATGAACCTCGGGCGGCGCGGCGCGCTCCTCGCCGGCCTGCCGAAGAGCGTGCCCGGCACGACCGTGAACCGCTTCTGCGCCTCGTCGCTGCAGACGGCGCGGATGGCGTTCCACGCGATCAAGGCGGGGGAGGGCGACGTCTACGTCGCCGCGGGGGTCGAGTCGATCTCGCAGGTCGACGGCTACCCCAAGGACGCCGACGAGCTGCACCCGAGCCTCGTCGGCGAGGGCGCGATCGCGAACGTCTACATCCCGATGGGGCTGACGGCGGAGCACGTCGCCGAGCGCTACGACGTCTCCCGCGAGGACATGGACCGCTACGCGCAGCAATCGCAGGAGCGCGCCGTCGCGGCGCAGGCGTCGGGCTTCTTCGGCCGCGAGCTCTCCGCGTACACGAAGGCCGACGGGACGGTGGTGGCGGCCGACGACGGGCCACGGCCGTCCTCCACGCTCGCGAAGCTGACGGAGCTCCAGCCGGCCTTCAAGCCGGACGGCAAGGTGACGGCCGGGAACGCGTGCCCGCTGAACGACGGAGCGGCGGCGCTCGTGATCACCTCGGCCGAGCGGGCGGAGGAGCTCGGCCTGCGGCCGCGGGCGCGCATCGTCTCGACGGCGGTGACCGGGGTCGATCCCGAGATCATGGGCGTCGGGCCGATCGACGCGATCCGCGTCGCGCTCGAGCGTGCCGGCATGACGATCGACGACGTCGACGTGATGGAGCTGAACGAGGCCTTCGCGGCGCAGGTGCTGCCGGTGTGCCGCGAGGTCGGAGTCGATCCATTCTCGGACCGGCTCAACCCGCACGGCGGCGCGATCGCGCTGGGGCATCCCTACGGCATGACGGGCGCGCGGATCATGTGCACCCTGCTCAACGACCTGGAGACGCTCGACCGCACCGTCGGGCTGGAGACGATGTGCGTCGGCGGCGGGCAGGGCATGGCGATGGTCGTCGAGCGCCTGAGCTGACGCCCGCTGGGGAGACATTGGCGCACTTCCGCGCTCGTTCCGTGGCGGTCCGTTGACGGGGTCTGACCCCGTTCGCGGCAGCCGCTCCGCATCGTCGAGCCGTTCTCGGCGCGCGGCGGGGGTCAGACCCCGCTCGCCCGCCGCCACGCGCCCGTAGCGTTCCACAGGTGGAGGCGAGGCCGGAGGTCGCGGGGCTGGAGGCGGTCGCGCGCGAGCTCGCGGCTGAGTGGGGGCTGGAGCTGGGCCCGCCGTTCGCGCTCGCCCTGCACTCGTACGCGGCGCCGGCCGGCGACGGGGCCGTGCTGAAGCTCACGCCGGACGCCTTCTGGGAGACCGATCACGAGCCGGATGCGCTCGCACACTGGGCCGGGGACGGTGCGGCACGGCTCCTCCGTCACGACCCTGAGCGGCGTGCCTTCCTGATCGAGCGCGCAACGCCGGGCACCGATCTCTCCGACCTGCCGGAGGACGAGGCGACCGCGATCGCGGTCGACGTGGGGCTGCGTCTCTGGCGGTCCGCGGGGCCGCCGTTCCGTTGGATCGGCGACCACCTGCCGCGGTGGCTCGACGAGGCGGAGGGGGAGCTCGCCGCCCGCGCCCGGGAGCTCCTCGCCGCGCTCGACGTCGGCCGCGACACGCTCGTGCACGGCGACTTCCACCACCACAACATCCTCGACGCCGGCGGCCGCCGCGTCGCGATCGACCCCCAGCCGTTCCTCGGCGAGCCCGAGTTCGACGTCCCGTCGTTCCTGTGGAACCCGCTGCCGTGCCGCCTCCGCGTCGAGCACCTCGAGCGCCGCCTCGCCGCCTTCGCCGCGGCGGGGCTCGACGAGGAGCGCATCCGCACGTGGACGGTGATCCGGGGCGCCTACCTGCAGCCGCAGGAGGCCGAGGCGCTGCTGGCGCTCGTCTAGCGGCGTCGCCCTACCGGCCGAGGAACTCCCGGAACTGCGACCAGTAGTGCTCCATGGTCGTCTCGCGCGCGGGGTGGAGCGGGTCGTAGGGGATGTAGTTGACCGTCCGGACGATCCAGCCGTCCTCGCCGAGGTCCAGGACGTTCAGGCACGCCGGCGCCTGCTCGAAGGTGCCGAAGTACGTGCGATCGCCGGTGAGCGCGTACGAGAGCAGGATCCGGTTGACGCCGCCGTGGAGGACCGCGAGCGCCGTGTCCCACCGGCGCGCGAGCAGCCGCTCGAACGCGGGGTGCACGCGGTCGAGCGCCTCGCCGAGCGACTCGCCGCCGAGGAAGCGCTCGCGCTCGTCGCTGATCCGGAGCGCGCCGACGAATTGACGCTCCAGCTCCTCCGGCGGGATCGCGTCGAGCCGCCCGCCGCGCCACTCCGACAGCTCCGGCCAGATCTCGACCTCGTGCGCCGGGGCGACGAGCTCCGCGGTCTCCCGCGTCCGCGGCAGGTCGCTCGCCACCACGAGCTCGAGCTCGATGCCGGCGAGGGCGTCGCGGGCGGCCGCGGCCTGCACGCGCCCCGCGGCGGTCAGCGGCACCTCCTCCGGCTTCACGGGCGCGCCCGCCGAGTCGACGTACGACACCTCCGCGTGCCGCATCAGGTAGAGCCGCCGTCTCACGCGTCGTACTTCGCCAGGTGGCGGGGATTCGACACGCGCAGCTTCTGCGCCACCTGCTCCTTCAGCAGCGCGACCGCATCCGCCGGCACGTCGCCCGCGCGGATGCGCCGGGCGAGCTCCCAGTCCTCCTCCCGCGGCGGCGTCGTGGCCCAGAGCTCCCGCTCTGCGATGCCGAGGCCGTTGATCGCGACGAGCGTCCGGAAGCGCAGGCGGTGATCGTCGAGCAGCGGCAGGATCTCCTCCTGCAGGAACTCGCGCACGGCCTCGGCCAGCTCCTGCGGCGTCGGGCGGTCGAACTGCGGCGCGGTCATGCGGCGCGGTCGATGAGGTCGAGCAGCTCGTACTCCATCTCGGCGGCGAGCCGCCCGAGCACGGCGAGCTCGACCGACCGCTCCTGACCGTTGAGGTGGCGGCGCGACTGCGTCAGGCAGCC
>DASUOK010000034.1:0-4495 GCA_036276675.1 Gaiellaceae bacterium
CTCGCGATCGACCTTCACGTTGACGAAGTGCTCGTTCATCAGGGCTGCCGTCTCCGGGTCCTCGAACGACTCGTGCGCCATCACGTGGCACCAGTGGCACGCCGCATAGCCGATCGAGAGCAGGATCGGGCGGTCCTCCGCGTGCGCGAGGGCGAGCGCCTCCTCGCCCCACGGCTGCCAGCTCACCGGGTTGTCGGCGTGCTGGAGCAGGTACGGGCTCGTCTCGCCGGCGAGGCGATTCACGGTTAGATAGTTCCATGAGGCCGCTCCCCGAGGGCACGGTCACGTTCGTCTTCACCGACGTGGAGGGCTCGACGCGGCTGCTGCAGCAGCTCGGCGACCGCTACGCCGACGTGGCGCGCGACCACCGCAGGATCGTGCGCGAGGCGTTGGGCGGCGCCGGCGGCACGGAGATCGACACCCAGGGCGACGCGTTCTTCTTCTCGTTCGTGCGGGCCCGCGACGCCGCCCGCGGCGCCGTCGACGCCCAGCGCGCGCTGCGCGCCCACGCCTGGCCGGAAGCTGCGGAGGTGAAGGTGCGGATGGGGCTCCACACCGGCGAGCCGACGGTCGGCGAGGAGGGCTACCTCGGGCTCGACGTCGTCCGCGCGGCGCGGATCTCCGCGGCCGCTCACGGCGGGCAGATCCTCGTCTCCGAGACGACGCGGGCGCTGCTCGGGAACGAGCTGCCGGACGGCGTGACGCTGCACGACCACGGCGAGGCGCAGCTCAAGGACATCCAGCACGAGCGGATCTTCGAGCTCGCCGTCGACGGTGGGCCGTCGTCCTTCCCGCCGCCGAAGACGCAGGCCGCGAAGAGCTCCGGCGAGGCGCTCGCGGAGCGGATCCAGCTCCAGGTGGAGCGCGACCTCGAGCAGGCGTTCCTCGAGGGGTCGGTGTCGAAGGTGCCCGTCGGGCTCGCCGTCTCGGGGCTCGCCATCGCGGCGCTCTCGCTGCTCGTCCTCGCCGCTGCGGTCGTCGCGGTGATCCTGCTCGTCCGCTTCGCCTTCTAGGAGAGGACCTCCCGCACCCCCCGCAGCCGCGTGCCGAGGAGCGCCTGCGCACGCGAGGAGTCGAGCGTGCAGTCGAGCGGCCGCGTCGGCGGCGCCTCGCTCGTCCGCACCGGGCGGCGTGCGATCAGCTCGGCGAACTGCGCCCGCGAGACCGGGTCGGCGCCGGCGACGTGCAGCGGCCCGGTCACCGCGAGCTCCGCCAGCTCGAGCAGCGCCGCAGCGAGGTCGCCGACCTGCACCGGGCTGCGAAGCTCGTTCACGTAGAAGCTCGCCTCGGGGTCGTGCGCGGCGAGCTCGTGCTTCGACGGCTCCGGCCCGCCGTAGAGGAGCGACGTGCGGACGACGAGTGCGCCGGGATGCGCCGCGGCGACCCGCTCCTCGGCGGTCGCCTTGGCCCGGCCGTAGGCCGTCACGGGCGCGAGCTCGTCGTCCTCGCGGTACGCCGAGCCCTTGCGGCCGTCGAAGACGACGTCGGTCGAGAGGTGCACGAGGCGGGCGCCGATCGCGGCGGCCGTGCGCGCCACGTGCTCCGAGCCGTCGACGACGATCGCGTGGGCGTCCGGCCCCTCCTGGCGGTAGGCCGTATGGATCACGAGGTCGGGACGCACGCGCTCGAGCAGCTCCCGCACGGCCGCCGCGTCGCGGATCTCGACGCGCTCCGTGGTCGCGTCGGGTCGCCGCCGCGCGAGCTCCGAGCCGAGGTAGCCGGTCGCACCGGTGATGTGCACGCGCACGGGCGGACGCTATCCGGCGCGCCGCTTAGGCTCGCGCACATGAGACGAATCTTCCTGTGGATCAACGTCGTGCTGGCGTCGTTGATCGTGCTCCTGATCTTCCTGCAGGCGTACCTCATCGCGTCGTACTCGATGGGGGCGGGCGAGGATGCCCTGGACGCGCACGGCATCGTCGGCGGGCTCATCATCCACGGCGCCGAGCTGCTGGTCTTCCTGACGGCGTTCGGTGCGTGGCCGAAGGCCTGGAAGTGGATCGGCTTCACGTTCGGCCTGTTCGTCCTCGGCACGGTGCAGATCTTCCTGCTGCCTCCGGACGAGGATCCGGCAAGTCCCTGGGTGCACGGCCTGCACGGGCTACTGGCGCTCTTCGTGCTCGTCTACGCCGCCGTGATCGCGCACCGCGGCCTGCGCGACCTCGGCCTCAGGCGTGGGCCTGCCGCCGACGTAGGTGCCGGACCACCTCCACCACTGCCGTAACGGCGAGCGCGAGCCCGAACGCGAGGAGGAGCCCCTTCCAGGGTTCCTCCTCGAACGTCCTGCCGCCGAAGTAGCCGAGCAGCACGGCGTACGAGCCCCAGATCGCGCAGGCGATCACGTCGAAGACGATGAAGCGACGCCACGGGAAGGTCTCCACGAAGCCGGCCGTGAACATCGTCACCGTCCGACCGCCGGGGATGAAGCGCGCGACGACGATCAGATACGGCCCGCGCTCGTCGAGCGTCCTCCGTGCCCACTCCACGCGCTTCTTCGACTTCTCCCCCTGGAAGAAGCGCTGGTCGAGATGCTCGCCGAGAAAGTGACCGCCGAAGAAGGTGATGTTGTCGCCGAGGAGCGCGCCGGCCGCCGCGGCGAGGATCACGAGCTCCACGTGCAGGCCGCCCGTTCCGGCGACCACGCCCGCGGCGATCGCGGTCGCCTCGCTGGGCACCACCGGAAAGAAGGCGTCGATCGCGGCGATCGCGAAGACGATCAGGTAGCTCCAGTTGGAGCCGGAGACGGCGTCGACGATCGACTCGAACACGTGTGCATCCTGGCAGAGCCTTGGCGCGCCAAGATGGCGACGTGAGCTTCGCCCCTCTCTCCGGCGTGCGCGTCCTCGACCTGACGAGCTCGCTCGCCGGCCCGACCGCGACGGAGATCCTCGGTGCCCTCGGCGCCGACGTGGTCAAGATCGAGCACCCCGGACGCGGCGACGAGGCCCGCGACTGGGGCCCGCCGTTCTTCGAGGGCGGCAGCGTCATGTTCTTCGCCGCCAACGCCGGCAAGCGCTCGCTCGCGCTCGACCTCAAGTCGGCTCGCGGCCTCGACGCGCTGCTGCGACTCGTGGACGGTGCGGACGTCGCCGTCCAGAGCCTGCGGCCGGGAACCGCGGAGCGCCTGGGGTTCGGGCCGGAGGTGCTGCGCGGCCGCAACCCACGCCTCGTCTACGCGACGATCGGCGCCTTCGGGCGGAAGGGCCCGCTGGCGTCGGAGCCCGGCTACGACCCGCTCATGCAGGCCGCGGCGGGGATCATGAGCGTGACCGGCGAGAGCGGCGGGCCGCCGGCGCGCGTCGGCGCCTCCGTGATCGACCTCGGCACCGGCGTCTGGGCCGCGCTTGCGATCGTCGCCGCCCTGCACGAGGGAGCGGGCCGGACCCTCGACCTCTCGCTCTACGAGACGGCGCTCTCGCTCGTGCCGTACCAGCTCGCGGACGTGCTCGCCGGCGCCGGGTCGGCCGGGCGCTTCGGGACGGCCTTCCCGCTGATCGTGCCCTACCAGGTGTTCGCCACGGCCGACGGCGAGCTGATGATCGTGGCGGCGAACGACAGGTTGTACGCGAAGGTGTGCGAGGTGATCGGGGCGCCCGAGCTCGCGACGGACGCCCGCTTCGCGACGAATCCGCTTCGGGTCGCGAACCGAGACGCGCTGATCCCGCTGCTCGAACGGCGGCTCGCTGAGCTCGCGACCGACGACCTGCTGGCCCGGCTGCGCGCGGCCGGCGTGCCTGCCTCGCGGGTCAACGACCTGGCGGCCGTCGCCGCGGACGAGCAGTTCCACGCGACCGGGATCCTCCAGGAGCTCGCCGGGCGCGAGGTCGTCTCACCTCCCTTCTCGGCCGACGGCGAGCGCCTTCGCTACCGCTCGGAGCCGCCGTTGCTCGGCGAGCACACCGCGGAGATCCTGCGCGAGGCCGGCTTCGGCGAGACCGAGATCGCCGAGCTGGAGGGCGCGGGCGTGGTGCGGCTGGGCTGAGTCAGCGGGGGAAGCCGCCGGCGCGGTAGACGCGACCGGGGAGCTCGCGCCCGAGGAGCTCCTCCAACCAGCGCGCCACGCCGATCAGCGCGTCGAGGTCGACGCCGGTCTCGACGCCCTCCCGCCCGAGCAGGTACAGGACGTCCTCGGTCGCGACGTTGCCGGTCGCGCGCGGGGCGAAGGGACAGCCGCCCAGCCCGCCGACAGATGCGTCGAGCAGCGTCGCCCCCGCCTCCACCGCTGCCCACGCGTTGGCGATCCCGGTGTGGCGCGTGTCGTGGAAGTGCGCGCCCGCCGCCCGGGTGCGCTCGACGAGCACCCGCACGGCCCCTGGAGTGGCGACACCGATCGTGTCGGCGACGACGATCTCCGCGGCGCCGGCAGCCGCGAGCCGCACCGCCAGCTCGACGACGACACCCGGGTCGACCTCGCCCTCGAAGGGACAGCCGAAGGCGCAGCTGAGCGTCGCCGTCGCCGGCAGCTCCGTGGCGGCGAGGATGCGCTCCACGCGCT
>DASUOK010000035.1:0-2909 GCA_036276675.1 Gaiellaceae bacterium
GTCCACGGGATCGAAGGCGGCTCGGCCGTCTTCCAGAAGACGGTGCTGCCGGTGCACGCCGTCGCGAACCTGTCGGTCCGGCTCGCGCCCGGGCAGCAGGTCGACGCGATCGCGCCCGAGGTCGAGCGGCTGCTGCGCGAGGCGGCGCCCGAGGGAGCCGAGGTCGAGATCGCGCTCTGGTCGTCGGGGCGGGCCGGGCTGGTGCCGCCGGACGCGCCGGCGATCCAGCTCGCGCTCGACGCGTTCGAGGCGGCGCTGGGCGTCCGGCCGCTGCTCGTGCGCTCAGGCGGCACGCTGCCGATCGTCCCGGCGCTCGCCGACCGCGGCGTGCCGACGATCATCACGGGCTTCGACCTGCCCGAGGGCAACGTGCACTCGCCGAACGAGCGCCTGCTCGTGGAGTACATCCCGCTCGGCGTCGAGGCGGCGCGGCAGCTCTTCCTCGCCTTCGGCCGCCTTGGCTAGCGCCGAGTTCTCCTCGCCGCTCGCGGCCGAGCTCGCCGAGGACGTGCTCGAGCGCTTCCTGCGCTACGTCCGCATCGATACGCAGTCGACCTACGGGTCGGACGCCTCGCCGTCGACCGCGAAGCAGCTCGACCTCTCGCGCCTGCTCACCCGGGAGCTCGAGGAGCTCGGCCTCGACGGCGTGCGCCTCGACGACCACGGCTACGTCTACGCGTTCCTGCCCGGAGCGGAGGATGTCGTCCCGATCGGGCTGATCGCGCACGTCGACACCTCGCCGGACGTCACCGGCACGGACGTGCAGCCGCAGGTGTGGCGGGCGTGGGACGGCTCGCCGCTCGAGCTGCCGGCCGATCCCTCCCAGGTGCTGGACCCTGCGGAGCACCCGGCTCTCGCCGAGCGCTTAGGGCACGACCTCGTCACGACCGACGGCACCACCCTGCTCGGCGCCGACGACAAGGCCGGTGTGGCGGAGATCATGGCCGCGCTCGCGTACCTGAAGCGGCACGGCGGCCGGGAGCACGCGCCGGTGAGCGTGTGCTTCACCACCGACGAGGAGATCGGCGCCGGCGCCGACCGCCTCGACCTGGAGACGTTCGGCGCCCGTTACGCGTACACGTTCGACGGCTCCGGGAGCGGCGAGATCGAGACCGAGACGTTCAACGCCTACAGGGCGCGCGTCACCTTCGGCGGCAGCTCCGTCCACCCGGGCTCGGCGAAGGGGAAGCTCGTGAACGCCGTCAAGCTCGCGGCAGGGTTCGTCGCCGCGCTGCCGCGCGACGCGCTCTCGCCAGAGACGACCGAGGAGCGCGAGGGCTTCGTCCATCCGACGCGGATCGAGGGGACGGCCGAGGAGGCGTTCGTGGAGCTGATCGTGCGCGACCACGACGCGGCCAAGGTCGAGGAGCACCTCGCGCTGGTGCAGCGGCTCGCGGACGAGGCGGCGGCGGGCGAGCCGCGGGCGCGCGTGCGTCTCGAGACGGAGGAGCAGTACCGGAACATGCAGGAGGTGATCGACCGGCACCCCGAGGTCGTCGAGGCGGCCGAGGAGGCCGTGCGGCGCGCCGGGGTCGAGCCGGTGCGCACGATCATCCGCGGCGGCACCGACGGCGCCCGCCTCTCGCATCGGGGCCTGCCGACGCCGAACATCTTCACCGGCGGCCAGGAGTACCACTCGCGACGCGAGTGGGCGAGCGTGCAGGACATGGCCGCGGCGGCTGCGACCGCGGTCGAGCTCGCGCGCGTCTGGGCCGAGCGCGCCTAGACCCGGTCGGGTCGCCGGCGAGTCGGGCCGCGAGGCGGCCCCTTTCGGGGTCTTCGCGCGCTGAGCGTCCGCGAGAGCGGATGCTCAGCTTGCGCTACAAGACAAGTGCTCGTGCCCGAAGCGGCGCATCTCGTCGATGATCGGCAGCAGCGCCTCGCCCTTCGCCGTCAGCTCGTACTCGACCCGGGGCGGCGACTCGGGGTAGCTGCGACGCTCCAGGATCCCCTCCTGCTCGAGCCAGCGCAGCCGTTCCGAGAGCGTGCGCGGGCTGATCCCCTGGCAGGAGTGCTCGAGCTGCGAGAAGCGCCGCGCGCCCTCGGAGAGGTCGTGCACGAGGAGCGCGGTCCACTTCGCGCCGATGATCTCCGCGCAGGCGGCGACCGAGCAGGTCGCGTCGTGAACCGGGTTCATCGTGCGTATAGCCACGTCCTCATTGTACGCCTTCGCTCCCACGACTCACTCCCACGGCGGCGGGTTGTGCACCCAGCGCCCACCGACCATGGTCGCGACGACCTGCAGCTCCCGCAGCTCCTCCGGCTCGATCGCGAGCGGGTCGCGGTCGAGGACGACGAGGTCGGCGAGGAAGCCGGGCAGCAGCCGGCCGCGCCGCCGCTCGTCGCCCGAGAGCCACGCCGGCGCGACGATCTGCGCGTGCAGCGCCTGCTCGACCGTGAGCGCCTCCTGCGGCCGCCACGCCGGGCGCCCGTCGATCGTCCGCAGCACGCCGGCCGCGATCCCGGCCAGCGGGTCGAGCTCCTCCACCGGCGCGTCGGAGCCGTTCGCGAGCAGCGCGCCGGAGTCGAGCAGCGTGCGGAACGCGTACGTCCCCTCGAGCCGGTCGGCCCACAGCCGCTCCGCGAGGTCGCGGTCGGAGGGCGCATGCGAGAACTGGACGGAGCAGGCGATGCCGAGCTCCGCGAAGCGCGGCACGTCTTCCGGTGTGAGGCATTGCGCGTGCTCGATCCGGTGCCGCAGCCCGAGCGGCTGCCACAGGTCGCGCGTCGCCTCGAAGGCGTCGAGCGCCTCGCGGTTCGCGCCGTCGCCGATCGCGTGCACGCCAACGGGCCAGCCGGCCTCGGCGCCGCGGCGGACGATCTCCCGGAGCTCTTCGCCGCTCGTGATCCGCACGCCGCTGCCGTCGCTCAGCCACGCGGTCTGCGAGCCGAGCGTGCCGTCCATGAAG
>DASUOK010000036.1:0-4254 GCA_036276675.1 Gaiellaceae bacterium
GTGGGGCTTTCCGACCCGGCTGAAGAGGATCCGCAGCATCGCGTTGGCGTCGGTGGCGGTGCCGACGGTGGAGCGGGCGTTGGCCCCCATCCGCTCCTGGTCGACGATGATCGCGGTGGTCAGCCCGTCGAGCACGTCGACCTCCGGCCGCGACAGCGTCGGCATGAACCCCTGCACGAACGCGCTGTAGGTCTCGTTGATCAGCCGCTGCGACTCGGCGGCGATGGTACCGAACACGAGCGAGCTCTTGCCCGACCCCGAGACGCCGGTCAGCACGGTCAGCCGCCGCTTCGGGAGCTCGACGCTGACGTCCTTGAGGTTGTTCACGCGCGCGCCCTGCACGCGGATCAGATCGTGGCTGTCGGCATCGGGCGGCGCAGGCGCCCGCGAGCCCCTCTGCTTGGCCTTGCTCATCGTGGCTCGATTGAAGCAGCTGCGAGCAGCTGGGAGACGCGTCCCTAGGCGCGCTCGCCGGCCAGCGTCCAGACCACGAACGCCAGCCAGTGAACGCCGATCACGTCGGTCTGGATCGCGAGCACGAGCACGGCGGCGAAGGTGGCGCCGAGCCACGGCGAGCGCACCAGGACCCGCCGCAGTAGCGCGAGGCTCCACGCGATGAACACCAGCATCCCCAGCAGCCCGAGGTCGACGCCCAGCTCCGTGTAGGTCGACTCGCCGGCCTTGATCTCCTCGCCCGTGCGCTTCGCCGTCACGCCGGCGTTGCCGAGGCCGTACCCCTGCGGGTGCCCGGCGACCGTCCTGATCCCCTCGCGCAGGCTGTCGAGATGGCTGTCGAAGGACGCCTCGCCCGGGTCGAGCGGGTCGCCGCTCGTCGGCTCCTCCTGCCCGCCGGCACGCTGGACCTCCAGCTCTGCGGGCGTGTAGCGCGTCTCGGGGCCGATGTCCTCGTAGACCTGGACGAAGACGAAGGAGACGGCGAGCAGGAGCGCGGCCGCGACGACCGGCCACCAGCTCCGCAGCGCGTAGGCGAGCACGACCAGGCCGAAGGCGAGCGCCGCCAGCGACGTGCGCGAGTAGGTGAAGAGCAGGCCGACGAGCAGCAGCCCCGAGAGCGCCGCGACGGTCCGCGAGCGCTGCCACGTCGCCGCGAGCAGCAGCGCGGCGAGCAGCAGGTAGCCCGTCGCGAGCGGGCTGAGGAACGTCGAGACGAGGCGCCGCAGCGGCCGCTCGTCGCCCGGGTTGTAGACGAAGTTCTCCGGCAGGCCGGAGAGCCCGTCGCCGTAGTCGAGGCCGAGCTGGTGCTCGTACCAGCCGGGGACGCCCGAGTCGCGCCAGGTGTCGAGGGGGACCGCGTAGATGTCGAAGAGGCCCCACGCGGCGACGCCGCCGGCGATGGCGAGCACGGCGATCCCGATCCGCCGCAGGTCGTCGCGGCCGAAGTGCAGACTGCGGCCGAGGAAGTAGGCCGCGACCGGCGTCAGGTGGTGGCGCGCGGCGAGCACGATCCCCTCGGCCTCGGCGTCGCCGCCCAGCCAGCGCTGCGGGATCAGGGCGTAGAGCACGACGAGCGCGCCGAAGCCGAGCGCCAGCCAGTCGGTCGCAGTCGCCTTGAAGGGCAGCCCGCGCCGGCGCAAGACGATCAGCCCGAGTGCGACCGCGAGGAGCGCCTCCTTCCACACCGAGACCACGTCGAGCGCGACGCCGCGGACGCCGAGGTCCCACAGCCCGGACATCGCGACGTTGTGCAGGGGCAGCCCGACGATGAACGCGTAGAGCGCGACGCGCGGGAAGCGGTCGCTCACACGATCGCCACCAGCGTCATCCCGAGGTTGACGATGCGGACGTCGACCGGGAAGAGCCCGCGCAGGTCGGCCGGGCCGAGCAGGTGGTTCTCCTTCGCCCACGGCTTCCGGAGCAGGTCGTAGGCGCGATGCGCAGCGGCGTCGGGGAGCCAGTGCACGAGCGGCGCGCGCGTGTGCAGCTCGATCGGGAACCACCGGTTCGGAGTCGTGACGAAGACGCGCGGGGCGATGCGGAGCGCCTCGGCCACGAAGCGCCTCTGCGCCGACCGCGCGCCGACGTGCTCGATCACGGCGTTCGAGAAGTAGACGTCGAACTCGCCGTCGGCGAACGGCAGCTCCAGCGCGTCGGCCTGGACGTAGCGTGTGTGCGGGTAGCGCTCGACGAAATGCCGCCCCTCGTGCACGCCCACGGCCGTGATCCGCTCGGGCCACGGATACAGCTCCTCGAAGAAGTTGAGCGTGCTGCAGGAGCCGCGGCGCTCGCCGAAGGCGGAGTCGTCGGCTCCCACGTCGACGACGCGCGTGGCCGCAGTCGGCCTCATCGTCTCTAGGAACAGCCTCAGCTTGCGCCGGCGCGAGCGGAGGGAGACGGCGTCGACGAGGCGCATCTGGCGGTAACAGTAAGGTCTGGCGTCTCGTGATCCAGGCGACGGTGAGAGCGCGCGGCCCCTACTCGCTGCAGCTCAGCGCCAGGCGCAGGGACGTTCGCACGCCTCTGCCCGGCGGCGGCGAAGGGCTCGCGTGGCAGCTGCCCGACGGCTCGCTCGTCCTGCGCGCGCCCGACGAGGAGGGCCTGGAGCTGCTCCGCTTCGTGCTGGCGCTGGAGGCCGACCACACGGAGTTCGTGCGCCGCTTCCGGGGCGATCCGCTCCTGGGCCCCTCGATTCGACGGCTCCACGGGCTCCGGCCCCTGCGCCTGCCGACCGTGGCACAGGCCGTGCTGCGCGCGATCTGCGGCCAGCTGGTCGAGGCGCGGCGGGCGCGCGCGATCGAGCGGGCGGTGATCCGGGCCTGCGGTCAGCCGGCCCCGTCCCGCGAGGCGATCGGGGCGCTCTCGCCGGCGGAGCTGCGGCGGCTCGGGCTCGCCACACACCGGGCGTCGGCGCTCGTCCGGCTCTGCCGCACCCTCGACCTCGAGCGTCTGCGCACGCTGCCGATCGAAGCGGTGGAGTCACGGTTGCTGCGCGAGCGCGGCTTCGGCCCGTGGTCGCTCGGCGTCGTCGCGCTGCAGGGGCTCGGCAGCTATCGCCATGCGCTCGTCGGCGACCTCTCGTTCGTGAAGCTCCTCTCCGCGCTCGAAGGCCGGTGGGTCGAGCTCGACGAGACGGCGGCGCTGTTCGAGCCGTACGAGGAATGGGCCGGCCTCGCGGGCGTCTACCTCCTGCGCGGCTGGGCGGCGGGGCTCGTGCCGGGTGCGAGCGCCGACCGGGCCAGGGCCGTCCGCGTCAGCTCGCGCCGCGCAGCCTAGAAGGGTTTGGCGGAACGCAGTCTGTGCCGAGCGACAGTCCCCCAAACCCTCCTAGACTCCGCCCATGGCGGTGAACGAGCGGCGGATCGCGGTTCTCGGTGCGGGCCGGATCGGCGAAGCGCTGATCTCGGGGCTGCTCTCGTCCGGGTGGCGCGACACCGCCGACCTATCCGCTTCGGCGCGGCGGGAGACGCGCGTCACGGAGCTGAAGGAGCGCTTCGGGATCGCCGCGACGACCTCGAACGCGGAGGCCGCGGCGGGGGCGGCGCTCGTCGTCGTCGCGGTGAAGCCGCAGGACCTCGACACGCTTCTCGGCGAGCTGGGGCCGCTGATCCAGACCGAGCAGACGGTGCTCTCCGTCGTCGCCGCGGTGCCGACGGCCGCGATCGAGCGCCACCTCGCGGGCGGCGTGCCGGTGGTGCGCGCGATGCCGAACACGCCGTCGACCGTGCACGAGGGGATTGCGGGCGTCTGCGCCGGCGCGCACGCGGGCGAGCAGCAGCTCGAGCTGGCCGAAGAGGCCCTGCGCCACCTGGGCTCGGTCGTGCGCGTCTCGGAGCCGCTGATGGACGCCGTCACCGCCGTCTCCGGCTCGGGGCCCGCCTACTTCGCGCTCCTTGCCGAGGCGATGATCGAGGCCGGCATCCTCCTCGGCATCTCGCGCGAGATCTCGACGCAGCTCGTCGTGCAGACGATGCTCGGCACCGCGAAGCAGCTGCGCGACGAGAAGATGCACCCGGTCGAGCTGCGCGAGATGGTCACGTCCCCCGGCGGGACGACGATCGCCGCGATCCGCGAGCTCGAGCAGGCGGGCGTCCGCGCAGCGTTCCTGAACGCGATCCAGGCGGCGATGGACCGCTCGAAGGAGCTGGCGCGCGGCGAATGAACGTCGACCTCCGCGTGCTCGACGACCCGGCGCGCGAGGCGGCGCGGCTGCTCGCGGAGGCGGGACGCGACGTCGCGCTCTCGGGCGGCGGCACCGTCGGCCGCGCATACGTGCTCGCCGCGAGCCTCCGCCCGGAC
>DASUOK010000037.1:0-19447 GCA_036276675.1 Gaiellaceae bacterium
CGTCATCGAGAGCAGCGTGCGACCGTGGAACGCGCCCTCGAACGCGATCAGCGCCGGCCGGCGCGTGTAGAGCCGCGCGAACTTGACCGCGTTCTCGACCGCCTCGGTGCCCGCGTTGAAGAAGGCCGCCTTGGCCGGCCCGCGGAACGGCGCGCGGTCGAGCAGCCGTTCGGCCAGCTCGACGTACGACTCGTAGGGGACGACGGTGAAGTCGGTGTGGGCGAAGCGCGCGAGCTGCTCCTGCGCCGCCTCGACGACGCGCGGGTGCGAATGGCCGACATTGAGGCAGCCGACGCCGCCGGTGAAGTCGATGAAGACGTTGCCGTCGACGTCCGTGATCGTCGACCCGCGCGCCTCGTGTGCGACGACCGGCAGCACGATCGACTTCGCATTCGCGATCGCCCGCTGCTTCCGCTCCAGGAGCGCCAGCGAGCGCGGGCCGGGGACGGCCGTGCGCAGCTCGATCGTCTTCGTCGTCGCCATCGCGTCAGACTAGCTCAGGAGACGGTCGGACTGCATAGGTGAATACTCTTCATGCATAACGGCCTGGACGAGGACCCGCTCGCACGGTTCCGGCGCTGGTACGAGGACGCGGAGGCAGCGAGCCCCGTGCCGGAGGCGGCGGCGCTCGCGACCGCGACGCCCGACGGGCGGCCGTCGGTGCGGATGGTGCTCGTGAAGCGCGTTGACGAGCGCGGTTTCGCCTTCCACACGAACCTCGAGAGCCGCAAAGGGGGCGAGCTGGCGGCGAACCCGCGCGCCGCCCTCCTCTTCCACTGGCGCGAGCTCGGCCGGCAGGTGCGGATCGAGGGCGCCGTCGAGCGCGTCTCCGAGGCCGAGGCGGACGAGTACTTCCGCTCGCGGCCGCGCGAGAGCCGGCTCGCGGCCTGGGCCTCGCCGCAGAGCCGTCCCGTCCCCGACCGCGCCGAGCTCGACGAGCTCTACCGCCGGGCGGAGGCGCGCTTCGCCGCCGGCGACGTGCCGCTGCCGCCGCACTGGGGCGGCTTTCGCGTCGTCCCGGACGCCTACGAGTTCTGGCAACACGGCGAGAACCGCTTGCACGACCGGGTCCGCTACGGGCGCGACGGCAACGGCTGGCGCTGCGAGCGCCTCGCGCCCTAGCTGGCAACCAGCTAGCGCTTGAAGAGCTGCCGCGCCGTCTCGTGCGCGGTCTCGTCGTGCGTCTGCCAGAGCCGCTCGACGAGGGTGCCGAGGACGTCGCGGATCCCGACCATCCCGAGCAGGTGGCCGTTCTCCACCACGGGCAGGTGACGGATTCGCCGTTCGCCCATCAGCGCGGCGGCGTCCGTGACGGAGACGTCGGGGGCGACCGTCGTCACCTCGGTCGTCATCACGTCGCCGACCCGCACCTCGTCGAACTCCGCGCTCTCGCCCGCGAGCCGCAGCACGTCCCGCTCGGTGAAGATGCCCACGAGCCGGCCGGTCTCGCAGACGGCGACCGAGCCGACGCCCTCCTCCAGCATGCGCAGCACCGCGAGCCGCACCGAGTCCCGCGGCTCCACCGTCACCGCTCTCACCCGCATGACGTCGCCCGTCGGCATGAGCGTCGAGTGTAACGAACGCTACGAGCCGCGTGGCGTCAGCGCACCGGGCGTGTAGACGCCCAGCGGGTTCCACAGCAGGTAGCCGCGGGCGCCGAGCTGGCGGGCGGCGTCGATCTGCTCCCGCACCTCCGCGAGGCCGTAGGTGCGGCCGTGGGAGAAGTCCTGCAACCAGGGGATCAGCAGTGCCTTGCCGCCGCGGAGCTCCCGCCGGAAATGCGTCAGCGAGTACGCGACGGTGTCGCCTGGGGAGGCGTTCGGATCGTCGAGGCCGTACTCGCCGGCGCCGTAGTGCGACGGGTAGACCATCGGGTAGATCGCGTCGACGTACCGCGCGATCCGCCTCGGCACCTGGCCGATGCCGAGGTCGCGCGTCGCGGCGAGCCCGAAGACGTCGGCGGAGACGCGTACGCCGAGCGGCTTCAGCCGCTTTGTGGCGTACTGGACGAACTGCGCGATCACCCAGCCGGGCTTCGTCGAGGTCTTGCCGGGGAAGACGGCTTGGTCGATGTCGCCGTCGGTCGGGAAGCGGACGTAGTCGAACTGGATCTCGTCGAAGCCGGCACGGGCGGCGACCTCCGCGATCGAGACGTTGTAGTCCCAGACGCGGCGGTCGTACGGGTTCGTCCAGCCGAGACCCGCGTGGTTCCGCCAGACGGAGCCGTCCGCGTTCTTGATCGCGAGCTCCGGCGCCCCCTCGGCCAGGCGGGGGTCCTCGAAGACGACGACGCGCCCGATCAGGTAGACGCCGCTCGCGTGTGCGAGGCGCGCGAGCCGGCGCGGCGCGTAGTAGGGCTTCGCGGCGCCGACGTCCTTCGCGAGCGGCACCGCGGAGGGCACGAAGCCGATCTCGCCGTTCTCGTCCTTGACGTCGAGCTGGATCGTGTTCAGGCCTTCGCCGGTCAGCGCCACGTACTCCTCGAACTTGCCGTCGAGCGAGGCGAGCGCCATCGTCACGTGGACGCCGCGCACCTCCGCCGGCAGCGCTCGCGGCTGCGGAGTCGCGGGCTTGCTCTTCGCGGCCGCCTCCGGGCCGGCCGTCGCTGCGGGCGCCTTGCCGCCGCCGGTGACGACCTTCGCCCCGAGCGCCACGCTCACGAGCGCCGCGAGCAATACGGCGATCGCCACCTGCCGCCTCCGCCGGATCCGCCGCCGCGCCGCTGCCCGTCGAGCACGAAAGCGCTCGTTCGGTTCCAGCGGCTCGAACAACATCGACATGGGCGCGGGAACGGTATGTGGTCTCACCCGGTTTCGCAACCGTAGAATCGGCCGGTGGTCCTCTCGGACAGGACGATCGTGCGGCTGCTGGAGGAGGGTCGCATCGGCATCGATCCCTACGACGCGTCGCTGCTGCAGCCCTCGAGCGTGGACGTCCGCGTCGATCGCTACTTCCGCGTCTTCCGCAACTCGCGCTACCCGTTCATCGACGTGAAGCAGGCGCAGGAGGAGCTGACGGAGCTCGTCGAGATCGAGGACGAGACGCCCTTCATCCTCCATCCCGGCGAGTTCGTGCTCGGCTCGACGCTCGAGCGCGTGCGCCTGCCGGACGACCTGGTGGCGCGGCTGGAGGGCAAGTCGAGCCTGGGCCGCCTCGGGCTCCTGATCCACTCGACGGCCGGCTTCATCGATCCCGGCTGGGACGGCCACGTCACGCTCGAGCTCTCGAACGTGGCCAACCTCCCGATCACGATCTACCACGCGATGAAGATCGGCCAGCTCTCGTTCGTGCAGCTGACCGAGCCCGCGGAGCACCCGTACGGCTCGACCGGCTTGGGATCGAAGTATCAGGGGCAGAAGGGACCGACGCCGTCCCGCTACTGGAAGAACTTCGAATGATTCTCGTCACAGGCGCCACCGGCTTCATCGGCTCGCGCATCGTCCACGCGCTGCGTGCAGAGGACCGGCCGGTGCGCGCGCTCGTGCGGGACCAGTCCGACGTCGGCCGGCTCGACTCCTGGGGCTGCGAGACCGTCGCCGGCGACATGCTCGACGCGGCGAGCCTGCGCCGCGCCGTCGAGGGCTGCGACGCCGTCGTCCACCTCGTGGCGATCATGGGCGGGAGCCCCCGCGACTACGAGCAGGTGATGACCCAGGGAACGAAGGATCTCGTCGCGGCGGCGCAGGAGGCGGGCGTGCGGCGGTTCGTGCTCATGTCCGCGCTCGGGGTCGACGAGCGGACGAAGGACCTCGTGCCCTACTACGGCGCCAAGTGGCAGATGGAGCTGGAGGTGAAGGGCTCGGGGCTGGAGCACGTCATCTTCAGACCGAGCTTCGTCTTCGGCCGCGACGGTGGCTCGCTCCCGCTCTTCAAGCGGATCGCGAGCCTGGCGCCGGTGACGCCGATCGTCGGCCCGGGCACCCAGCGGATCCAGCCGATCTGGGTCGACGACGTCGCTGCGCACTTCGCCGCGTCCGTCGACCTGCCGGAGGCGGCGAACCGGACCTTCGAGATCGGCGGCCCGGACGTCGTCACCTGGAACGAGTTCTGGGACCGCCTCAAGCGAGCGCTCGGCAAGCGGCGCCCGACGCTGCACCTGCCGTTCGCGCTGATGCGCGCCCAGGCGGTCGTGCTGGAGAAGCTGCCCCGCCCGCCCGTGACGCGCGACCAGCTGAAGATGCTCGCCGCCGGCGACAACGTCGTCACGAGCTCGGACGCGGTCGACACGTTCGGCCTCCCGCTCGTCCCGCTCGACGAGCAGCTCCGCCGGGCCGTCTAGTCCGTGGCGGCAAAGAACGGGGGCCGCTCTCACGGCCCCCGGTTCTCGGTACTCAGCGATGGATTGGTAGGAGCGCTTCCTACCGGTGTTCCTCTTTCACCGGCGGCGCATCAGCGTGCTGCGAGCCCCCTACGCGTGGCTATGGCGATTCCCCTGTGGGTCCCGGGGACACGCCCCTACCCGCTGGTACCTCCACTGCCCGTACTGGAATCTGTCACTACCGGACCACCTCCTTTCCGCGGTAGCCGCACTATAGCCAGAGGACCGGCGGGCGCAAACGGGAGCCGTCGGCGGCCTGCGACACCTAGAATCCCGGTGGATGCCCCGCCGGATCGACCTGCTCGAGGACGCACTCCTGGTCCGCTATTCCGGCGTCGCGGCCGCGGCCTGCCTCCGCCGGCACGTGCGGGTGCCGTACGCGAGCATCCGCTCCGTGGGCGTGGGGCTGGACGACCCGCCCGGTGCGCTCGCGTGGCGCGTCGGCCTCTCGACCCCGCCGTTCGGGACGACGCAGCGGGGCCGCTTCCGCCGTGAGGGCGGCTGGTCGTTCCTCGACGTGGACGACCGCGAGCGGGCGGTCGTGCTCGACCTCGACGGGCACGAGCTCAACCGCGTGGCGCTCACGGTCGACGACCCGCGGTCGCTGGCGGAGCAGCTGCGCGAGCGGGCGCCGCTCGCCGCGAGCTAGGGCCCGACCTCGACCTTCACCCAGCCGTCCTCGACCCGTACCGGGAAGGTGTCCACCGGCTCGAACGCCGGCAGCGAGAGCGCGCCGCCGGTCGTGATGTCGAAGCGAGCGCCGTGGCGCGGGCAGATCGCGATGCACCGCTCCGGCTCCCATTCGCCCTCGCAGAGCGGCCCGTCGTCGTGCGAGCAGCGGTCCTCCAGCGCGTAGTACGAGCCGCCGCAGTTGTAGACGCCGACGCCGATCGGGCCCGCGTAGACGATCTTGACGTGGCCGGGTGGGAGCTCCTCGACCGGGCAGACGTCGACCGTCAAGCGATCGTCAGGTCGTCGGCGCCGGTCCACTCCTCCGGGAGCGGCGTGCCCTTCGCCTTGTGCAGCGCCACCTTGAGCACGCCGAGGCCGAGAATCGCGCACTTGAGCCGCACGGGCGTCAGCGGGATGCCGATCTCCTCGAGCAGCTCTTCCTTCGGCATCCGCGCCACCTCGTCGGCGGTCTTGCCGCGGACGAGCTCCGTCAGCATCGACGTCGCCGCCTGCGAGATCGCACAGCCGCGCCCCTCGAAGCCGACGTCCCCGATCGTGTCCCCGTCGAAGCGCACCGAGACGGTGACCTCGTCGCCGCAGAGTGGGTTCTGCCCTTCCGCCTGCGCGTCGGGGTCGTCGAGCAGCCCGTGCGAGCGGGGGTTCTTGTAGTGATCGAGGATCACCTCGCGGTACAGCTGGTCGAACTCGGACATCAGCCGAGCGAGGACTTGACCTTGTGCAGGCCGTCCACGAGCCGGTCGATCTCCTCCGGGATCGTGTAGAGGTAGAAGCTGGCCCGATTCGTCGCGATCACGCCGAGCCGGTGCATGAGCGGCTGTGTGCAGTGGTGGCCGCCGCGGATGGCGACGCCCTCCCAGTCGAGGATCTGACAGACGTCGTGCGGGTGGATACCGGTGACGTTGAAGGAGACGATGCCGGCGCGGCGCTCGGGCGGCGGACCGTAGGTCTCGACCCAGTCGAGCTCGCCGAGGCGCCCCAGCGCGTACTCCGTCAGCTCGTGCTCGTGCCGCTCGATCGCGCCGAGGCCGACGGCGTTCAGGTAGTCGATCGCGGCGCCGAAGCCGACCGCCTCGGCGATCGGGCCCGTGCCCGCTTCGAACTTGTGCGGCAGCTGTCCCCAGGTCGTCTTCTCCACGTCGACGGTGCGGATCATGTGCCCGCCGAGGTTGAAGGGCGACATCTCCTCGAGCAGCTCGCGGCGGCCCCAGAGCGCGCCGACGCCGGTGGGCCCGAGCATCTTGTGCGCGGAGATCGCGAGGAAGTCGCAGTCGAGAGCCTGGACGTCGATCGCGCGGTGCGGTGCGGCCTGCGCTGCGTCGACCACCATGATCGCGCCGTGCTCGTGCGCCCAGGCGGCGAGCTTCTCGACGGGGTTGACGGTGCCGAGCGTGTTCGAGACGAGGCCGGCCGCGACGACCTTCAGCCGCTCCCCGCGGATGAGTCCGTCGAGATCGTCGAGCCGGAGCTCGCCCGCGTCGTCGATCGGGATCGTGCGGAAGCTCGCGCCCTGCCGGTGCGCGATGTACTGCCAGGGCACGAAGTTCGAGTGGTGCTCGAGCTCGGTCACGAGCACGAGATCGCCCTCGCCCAGGTTGTCGAGCCCCCAGGCGTAGGCGACGAGGTTCAGCGCCTCTGTCGCCTGGCGCGTGAAGATCACCTCGCGCTCGGAGGGCGCGTTCACGAACGCCGCCACGGTGGCGCGCGCGCCCTCGTACGCGTCGGTCGCGCGCTCGGCGAGCCGGTAGACGCCGCGGTGGACGTTCGCGTAGGAGTGCGAGTAGAGCCCGACCAGGGCGTCCAGCATCTGGCGCGGCTTCTGCGTCGAGGCGGCCGAGTCGAGGAACGCCACCGGCCGGCCGTTCACGAGCTCCTCGAGGAAGGGGAAATCGGCGCGGAGGCGCTGCGCGTCGAGCTTCGGCGTGGCGGTCACGGCCATGCCATCCATGCTAGCCGCGTGGGTCGACCTTTCCGTTGCCGGCGGCGCGCTCGGCGATCTCGCGCTCCCGCTCGACCGCGACCGCCGCGGCTTCCAGCACCTCCGCGAGCATGTGCACCCGCTCGCGCTCCGAGGTGAGCCCGAGCAGGCGCTGCTTGAGCCCGGCCGCGAACTCGAACCGGCCGGCGAGCTCGAACGAGAGCTGCGCCGCCTCGGCCGGCGGCGGCTCGACCTCCGCGCCGGTCAGCTCGACGAGCCGCTTGAAGAGCGCGAGCGCCCGCTCCTCCTCGGCCGGGTCGGCGGGGTCGGGCACGTCCTCGAGCGGCTCGACGACGCCCGTGTGGAAGGAGCGCCCGCTCGTCAGCTCGAGCAGCCGGAAGCGCTCGCGGCCCTGGACGACGATGTTCATGCGTCCGTCCTCGAACCGCTCCAGCACCTCGGTCACGGCCGCGCGCGTGCCCACGTCGCGGAGCCCGTCGTCGTCGGCGTAGACGAGGCCGAACTCGCGCTCCTCGGCGAGGCACTCGCCGATCAGCTCCTGGTAGCGGTCCTCGAAGATGTGCAGTGGGATCTGCTCCGTCGGCAGGAGCACGATCCCGAGCGGGAAGAGGCCGAGCTCGCTCATGGGCGCTCGAAGCCGGCCACCCGCCAGACCCGCCCCTCGTGGCCGTACGTGAGGCGGAGGCCGGCCCCTTCGGCCGCGGCGACGAGGTCGCGATGCCGGTGGAGCTGGACGCGAAAGCGCCGCCGCACGAGGGCGAAGACGACGTTCTGGGCCCGCACGAACAGGCGCGCCGTCCGAGTCTCGCGCGGGTAGCTGAGCGCGAGCCGGCGGCGGGCGAGCCGGGCCGCGGCCTCCGTCAGGCGGACGCCGTCCGGGGTGCAGCACACGACCTTGTTGAGGGCGACGGCCCCGGCAGCGTCGACGGCATCCGGGTCGGCGACGAGATCGGCGAGGCGGAACTCGAGCTGGACGCCGGACTCCTCGGCGAGCTCGCGCGCCACCGGCTCGTAGGCGGCGACGACCTCGACGAGCGTCGTCGCGGCACCGCGCTTCCCCAGCTCGAGCGCGATCGCGCCGACGCCGCCGCCGATCTCGAGCACGCTGTCGGCGTCTCCCAGGAAGTCGGCGATCCGGCGCTGCTCGCCGTCGAGGCCCTTGCGCCGGTAGCGCCGCGCCGTGCGCCGTGCGAACCGCTCGCCGAACAGCTCGTCGCACCCGTACTGCGAGCAGCAGCCGCTCACGGCCGCCGCCCGAAGTGGCCGCGCGAGGTCATCGACATGACCGTGACGCCGTCCTGGTTCACCATCTCGGCACGGATGCGGACGGTGCCGCGGTCGGGGCGGCGCTCCGACGGCACCGCCTCGAGCACCTCGAGGCGGCCGGTGAGCGTGTCGCCCGGGCGCACCGGTGCCAGCCACCGGAGCTCCTCGACTCCCGTCGAGCCCTGGCTCGCGGAGCCGCCGAGGTGCGAGTCGACGTAGAGCCGCATCCACATCGCGCCGGTGTGCCAGCCGCTCGCGATCAGGCCGCCGAAGACCGAGTCGCGCGCCGCCTCCGGGTCGGTGTGGAACGGCTGCGGGTCCCACTGCCGGGCGAAGGCGACGATCTCCTCCTCCGTCACCGTGCGGCTGCCGAGCTCGACCGTCTGTCCCGGCCTGAAGTCCTCGAAGTACTGCGCAGGCACCCCGGAAGCCTACGGCTATCGTGCGGCGCTGTGAGCGATTACGTCTTCACGATGTACCGGGCCGACAAGTTCTACGGCCCCGAGCGCCCGGTGCTCCAGAACATCTCGCTCTCGTTTCTTCCGGGGGCGAAGATCGGCGTGCTCGGGCCGAACGGGGCCGGCAAGTCCACGCTCCTCCGCATCATGGCGGGGCGTGAGGAGCCGTCGAGCGGGATCGCCGAGCTCGCGCCGGGCGCGACGGTCGGCTTCCTGCAACAGGAGCCGCAGCTCGACGACGCCAAGGACGTGCGCGGCAACGTCGAGGACGGCGTGCGGCCGCTCCGCGACCTGCTCGACCGCTTCGAGCAGATCTCGGCCGCGTTCGCAGAGCCCGACGCGGACTACGACGCGCTGATCGCCGAGCAGGCGACCGTGCAGGACGCGATCGACCGCGCCGACGCGTGGAGCCTCGACGCCACCCTCGACCGCGCGATGGACGCGCTCCGCCTGCCCGACGGCGACCGCGACGTCGCGACGCTCTCGGGCGGGGAGCGCCGGCGCGTGGCGCTGTGCCGGCTCCTCCTCTCCTCCCCCGACCTGCTCCTGCTCGACGAGCCGACGAACCACCTCGACGCCGAGTCCGTGGCGTGGCTCGAGCGCTTCCTCGAGCAGTACCGGGGCACCGTGGTCGCCGTCACGCACGATCGCTACTTCCTCGACAACGTGGCCGGCTGGATCCTCGAGCTCGACCGAGGCAAGGGCATCCCCTTCGAAGGCAACTACTCCTCGTGGCTCGAGCAGAAGCAGGCGCGGCTCGCCGTCGAGGAGAAGCAGGAGTCGGCGCGGCGGCGCACGCTCGCGCGCGAGCTCGAGTGGGTGCGCATGAGCCCGCGCGCCCGGCACGCCAAGTCGAAGGCCCGCCTCGGAGCCTACGAGCAGCTGCTCGCGGCGGAGCAGAACGTCAAGCTCGACCGCGTCGAGATCCACATCCCGGCCGGCCCGCGGCTCGGCGACGTCGTCGTCGACGCCGAGGGCGTGGCGAAGGGCTTCGGCGACCGGCTGCTCGACGAGGACATGACCTTCTCGCTCCCGCCCGGCGGCATCGTCGGCGTGATCGGCCCGAACGGCGCCGGCAAGACGACGCTGTTCCGCATGATCGCCGGCGCGGAGCAGCCGGACGCCGGCGCGCTGCGGATCGGTGACACGGTCGAGCTGGCTTACGTCGACCAGTCGCGCGGCGGGCTGACGCCGGAGAACACGGTCTGGAAGGAGATCTCCGGGAACCAGGACGTGATCCTGCTCGGCAAGCGCGAGGTCAACTCGCGGCAGTACGTCTCGTGGTTCAACTTCCGGGGCTCCGATCAGCAGAAGCTCGTCGGCGACCTCTCGGGCGGCGAGCGAAACCGTGTCCATCTCGCGAAGCTGCTGCGGAGCGGGGGGAACGTGCTCCTGCTCGACGAGCCGACGAACGACCTCGACGTCGACACGCTCCGCGCGCTCGAGGAGGCGCTCCTCGACTTCGCGGGCTGCGCGGTGGTGATCTCGCACGACCGCTGGTTCCTCGACCGGGTGGCGACCCACATCCTCGCCTTCGAGGGCGACAGCCAGACGACGTGGTTCGAGGGCACGTATGCCGACTACGCGGAGTGGGTGAAGGAGACGCGCGGCGCGGAGGCGCTCGAGCCCCACCGGATCAAGTACAAGCCGCTCGTTCGCGCCTAGCGGTTCGCGCCTAGCGACGGTCAGCCGCGGAGGACGAGCTGCACCGGCGCCTCGCTCTCCAGGAGGGCGGCGTCGAACTCGAGCGGCGCCGACTCCGGCAGCACCAGGCGGTAGCGCGGCCGCTCCGGCAGCTCGACGTCGAGCTCCATCACGCAGACGGTGGGGAAGCGGTCGGACTCCCAGTCGACGCTCGGGTCGGCGTTCTCGGCCCGGCCCGCGGGCAGCTCGCCGTCCGCGAGGACCTCGCCGTCGGCGTCGAGGATCGAGTAGGGCGTGCCGCGGTGGATCTGGCGGAACGGCCGCGCGCCCGCGCACTCCACGCCCTCCTCGCGGATGTTGTTGTCGGGGACGACGAGCCGGATCCGCGCCTCGTCGTGGTCGTCGCCGCCGCAGCCGGCGAGGAGCACGAGCCCGGCGAGGAGCGGCGCGCCGGCGCGCCTCATCGCTCGATCAGGTCGTCGAGGTGCGGCGCGAGCTGCTCGCCCTCGATCCCGTTCGGCCAGCCCCGCACCACCTTGCCGCCCTGCGAGACGAGGGCGACGAGCGACGGCTCTCGGGCGGCGTAGTTGAGCCAGACGCGCTCGCCCGCGACGGCGACGGGATGCCCGAGGTCGAGATGGTGCGCGTACTCCCCCGCGTCCGCGTCGTCGTCGCCGACGATCCCGAGCAGGGCGATCGCGCCGTCGCGCTCGTCGACCGCCCGCGCGATGTCGCGGTGGATCTCGGCGCAGCGGTCGCAGAAGCTGGCGGTGAAGACGAGCACGACGGGCCGGTCGGCCCAGAGGTCGCTCGCCGTGACGGGGGTGCCGTCCACCAGCTCGGCCGAGAAGTCCGGAGCCGCCGGCGCCGAGGCGGGCGGATCGGCGTACTCGACACCCTCGGGCACCGGTCCCGGCAGGTCCGCGGCCCCTCCGGCGACGTCCTCGTCCTCACCCGCACAGGCCGTGCACGCGAGCGCGAGCGCGAGCACGAGCGGCAGGATCCTCGTCACGCGGCAACCATAGACACGCGTTGGGAGACGAGGTGGGGGCGGAGCTCGTCCTCCGCCCCCACCGTCCCCGGGGTCTAGTTGTCGCCGCCCCCGTTCGGCGTCGTGTCGCGGACGTGCACCGCGCAGGTGCGCGTCGCCGTCTGCGACGGATCCGCCTCCGAGGTGGCCGTCAGGGTCACGGTGGTGCGTGCGTCCCCGTCGTCCTCGGTCCGGAGCACGTGCACCGGCACGGACGCCGTCTCACCGGCCTCCACCGCCGCGAGCGCGTTCGGCAGCGTGAGCTGCCAGTCGTCGCTCGAGGACGTCGCCGAGACCCGGTAGATGTCGGAGCCGAAGATGCCCTCGCCGGCCTCGCCCGTGTTCGTCAACGGGAACGAGCACGTGGCGAGGAAGCCGGGCCGCTGCCCCTGCTTCGTCGCCGCGCCGAGCCCCACGCCACGGTCGAACGGATCGCCCGTCGTGCGGCGGACGCCGAGGTCGTAGGTGAGCACGCCGTCGGCGTCCCGGTCGGCGTCGAGGACGTAGAAGTGCAGCGAGTTGAACGTGTCCACGTACTCGAACGCCGAGCCGGAGTTCGTGCCGGCGTGGAACGTGGCGTCGTTCAGCTGCCGCGGGTCGCCGCGGACGACCGGCACCGGTGTGCCGTCCGGCCGGTAGAAGTCGATCATCCCGATGTCGTCCGGATTCGGGTCGATCAGCCAGACGTTCGGCGTGCCGAACTGCCGGCTCTTCGAGAGCAGGACGCCGTGGCCGGGCGTGTACGAGTCGTTGCCGGCCCGGTCGACGACCTCGAGCCGGTAGTGCGCCCAGTTCGTCCCCGGCGGGCAGTAGAACGTCTCGAGCCCCTGGTTGGCGCAGTTGCCCGCCAGGTCGCCGCCGTCTCCGAAGTTGACCGTGAGCCCGACGAGCTCGCCGTCGTCCGGCACCGACGAGCGGGCCTGCACCGGCACGACCGCGACGCCCTGGTCGGCGAGCGTGTTCCGCTCCAGCGTCACCTGCTCGTCGGCTGCGAGGATCGTGCTCGACGCCGTGTTCAGGCGGTTCTTGAAGTGGAGCATGTGGTGCGGGCCGAGGGCCGAGCCGCCGGCGTTCGGGATCTGCCAGCGGTTGTGGGTGCCGCCCGGGCCGTTGAACGTGCCGCGGCTCATCATCTCCCAGTAGCCCGTGTAGTTCCGGATGTTGTCCGCGAACGGGTTGTTGTAGTTGTCGGGCAGCCCGCGCAGGTGGCTGAACTCGTGGGCGAAGACGCTCTGCCCTGAGCTCTCGGCCTGCGTCGAGGTGCCGCCGCCCGCGTTCGGCCAGTGGTTCGAGGCCGCGCGCCAGGACGACCAGGGCACGTAGCGCGTGGGCGCCCAGTTCGGGATCGGGTTGCCCGCGCTGTTCAGCACGGGGCCGTTCTCCGCGCCCGGAGGCCCGAACGCAGCCGGGACGTCCTCACGGTCCTCCCACAGCATCTCGCCGAACTCCTGCCACGTCGACGACTCGTCGTGGCCGGCGGTGACGTAGAAGCCGTTGTCGAAGCCGCAGAGGCCGCTCGCGCAGCCGATGTCCGCGCGCCAGGCGTTCCCGGCGTCGGTGCGGATGTTGCGGTTGCAGGTGTCGCCCGCGGGACAGACGGAGTTCGCCTGGCTGCCGACGGCGCCGTTGAACTGGCCGAGGCCGTACTCGTGCAGGTCGCCGTCCATCGTGTACGGCCCGAAGACCTCCACGTCGATGCCGATCCGGCCGTGCGTGTCCTCCATCCAGTAGCTGTGCAGCGTCATGCCGCCGTTGAACTCGTTCGGCACGGCGTAGTAGTCGTGCATCCACTGGTTCACGCCCTCCGGCGGGACGGGCGTCCAGCCCGGCTGCGGGTTGCCGAACGGATGCGACTCGGGCGGCTGGCTGATCAGGAACGGCTGATCCTGGAAGTCGACCAGGATGATCGCTGTCTGGTACTGCGTCTCCGAGCCGACGCTGTTCGGGTCGTAGTAGTCCGCCTTGCGGTCCGGCACGGGGACGTAGTCGTCCCAGGTCAGCTCCCCCTGGTCGAGCCAGTTCTGCGCGTCGATCGGCTGGAGCAGCGGATGGTTCGCGGCGTCCGGCGGAATCGCGGCGGACGGCGCCACCGCGGCGGCGGCGACGAGCACGAGCGCCGCCAGCGCGACGAGGCCTTTCCCCCCAAACCGCGACCGTCGTTTCTTCGAGGTCATCTGGATCCCTTCTGTTGCTCGGGGCCTCTCCCCAGGGGCGAGAGCGAACGGTGGCGCCCTGGGCGGGACCGGGAGCGTCCCCCATGGTGCTTCGAGGCGGCGAGGGACGAGCTCGTCTCCGCGCGAGGGCACGGGCAACCTAACCCGACCGGCGCCGCTCGCGCAGCCGCCGTTGAGGCAACTCAACGGCCCCGTCCGAGCGTCTACCCTCGTGCGCGTGGAGGAGCCCCGCCAGCACTACGGGATCACGCTCGGGGTACTGACCCTGGCCGGCACTGCCTTCGCCTTCCAGCAGACGATGGTGTTCCCGGCGCTGCCGACCTTCCAGGAGGAGTTCGGCGCCTCGCCGGCCTGGACGACGTGGGTGCTGACGGCGTTCCTCGTCTCGGCCGCCGTGACCACGCCCATCCTCGGCAAGCTCGGCGACCAGTACGGCAAGGAGCGGCTGCTGCTCGTCAGCCTCGGCCTCTTCCTCGCGGGCTGCGTGGGCGCGGCGTTCGCCTGGAACCTGCCGTCGCTGATCGCCTTCCGGGCGCTCTCCGGCGCGGGCGGGGCGCTGTTCCCGCTCTCGTTCGCGATCATCCGCGACGAGTTCCCGCCCGAGCGGGTCGGGACCGGGATCGGCCTGCTCTCGGCCGTCTTCGGCGTCGGCGGCGGCTTCGGGATCGTGCTCTCGGGCGTGATCGTCGACCACCTTTCGTGGCGGCTGCTCTTCGTCCTCGGCTCGATCCCGGTGGCCCTCTCGCTCCTGCTCGTGCATCGCTTCGTGCCCGAGTCGCCGATCCGGACGCCCTCACGCGTCGACGTGCCGGGAGCGCTGCTGCTCTCGGGTGCTCTCGTCGCCTTCATGGTCGCGCTGACGGAGGGCGAGCGCTGGGGCTGGACGTCGGCGCCCGTGCTCGGCCTCGCCGCCCTCTCGGCCGCGTTCTTCCTGCTCTGGGGGGTCGTCGAGTCGCGGGTCGCCGCGCCGATGGTCGACTTGCACATGCTCGCCCACCGGCCGGTGCTGCTCACGAACGTGACGACGATGATCTCCGGCTTCGCGCTCTTCAGCTGCTTCGTGCTCGTGCCCGCGTTCGTCGAGTCGCCGCCCACGCGCGGGTACGGCTTCGGCGCGACTGCGACGCAGGCGGGGCTCTACCTGCTGCCGAGCTCGGTTGCGATGCTCTTCTCCGGGCCGGCGGCGGGCCAGCTCGGGCGCCGCTTCGGCCCCAAGTGGCCGCTCGCCGGCGGCATGGTGGTCGTCGCGGGAGCCGCGTCCCTGCTCGCGTTCGCCCACGACGAGCCCTGGCAGGTCGCGTCCGCGAGCGCCCTGCTCGGCATCGGCGTCGGCGCCGCCTTCGCGGCGATGGTCTCCCTGATCGCGGCGAACGTCGACCCGCGCGAGATGGGCGTCGCCACCGGGATGAACACGGTCGTGCGGATGATCGGCGCCGTCGTCGGCGGCCAGGTCGGGGCCGCGCTCCTGACGGCGCAGACCATCGGCGGCACCTCGCTGCCGGCGGAGTCGGCCTTCACCTGGGTGTTCGGGCTGGGGGCCGGCGCGGCGGTCGTCGCCGCGGCCGTGGCGCTCTCGATCACGCCGCGACCGCTGCGGCGGCTCGCTGCACCCGCCCGGGCGCGATAGGAGTTCGGGACCGCGCGTCCAACACTGCGGCGTGGCGTCCACGCCCGACCACCTGACGCTGAAGGAGCACCGGGACGGCCAGCACCGCGTCGAGCTGGTGGCCCGGCGGACGTTGATCGGTCTCCTGACGCTGCTGTGCGTGCTCGCGCTCTTCAACGTCTTCGGCCAGAACCCGGCGCACTCGATCGGCACGGGCGAGGTCGCCACGCTCGAGGTGTCCGCTCCGGCCCGGCTGCGCGGCGGGCTCTTCTACGAGGGCGAGTTCACGATCCGGGCGCGCCAGGAGATCGAGAGCGCGACGCTCCTGCTCGACCGCGGCTGGTTCGAGTCGATGCACATCAACAGCTACTCGCCCGAGCCGGTCGGGTCCGCCTACCGGAACGGGATGCTCGCGCTCGACTACGGCCACGTCGCCGAGGGGGACACGCTCGTCGCCCGGCTCCAGTTCCAGGTCAACGCCACGAATCTCGGCCACCGCTCGCAGAGCGTCCAGCTGCACGACGAGGACGTGCCGCTCGCGGCGATCGAGCGCAGCGTGACCATCTTTCCCTGATGGACATCGTCATCCGCGCCACGGTGGCCTTCGTCTTCCTCTTCGTGCTGCTGCGGGTGATCGGCCGCCGGGAGCTCTCGACGATGGAGCCGTTCGACCTGATCCTGCTCGTCGTGATCGGCGATCTGATGCAGCAGGGCGTCACCCAGAGCGACATGTCCTTCACCGGCGCGGTGCTCGCGGTCGGCACGTTCGCCGCGCTGACCGTGCTCGCGTCCTACCTCGTCTACCGGTTCCGGACGGTGCGGCCGTTCCTCGAGGCGAAGCCGCTGATCGTCGTCCAGGACGGGAAGCTGATCGAGCGGAACCTGCGCAACGAGCGGATGACGCCCAGCGAGGTGGCGGCGGCGGCGCGCAAGCAGGGGATCGCCTCGCTCGACGAGGTCGAGTGGGCCGTCCTCGAGGGCAGCGGCACCATCAGCTTCATCCAGAAGTCCTAGGCTCCGCCCATGCCGCTCTACCTCTCGGAGCGCGACGTCGAGTCGCTGCTCACCCCGGGCGAGGCGGTGCCGATCGTGGAGGACTGCTTCCGGCGGCTGGCGGCGGGCGCGGTCGAGAGCCTGCCGCGCCGGCGGCTGGCCCTGGACGACGGCGCGTTCGCGCTGATGGCCGCCGTCGACCACGAGCTCGGCTTCGCGGGCGTGAAGTCGTACGTGACCGTCGCGGGTCGCTCCGCGTTCGCGGTCTGCCTCTTCGGGCTCGAACGCGGCGAGCTCGTCGCCGTGCTCGAGGCCGACGCGCTCGGCCAGCGACGAACCGGCGCCGCCAGCGGCGTCGCCGCGAAGCACCTGGCCCGCTCGGGAGCGACCACGCTCGGGGTGATCGGCTGCGGCTGGCAGGCCGAGGCGCAGGTGGACGCCATCCGCACGGCGGTGCCTGCGATCGAGACGGTCGTCGCGTACTGCCGCACGCCCGAGCGGCTCGCGGCGTTCTGTGCCACCGTCGACGCCCGCCCGGCGGAGAGCCAGAGCGAGGCGGCGGAGCAGGACGTCGTGGTGACGGTGACGACCTCGCGCGACCCGGTGCTGCGGGGCGAGTGGCTGAGCGACGGTGCCCTCGTGGCCGCGGTGGGGGCGAACCGACCGGGCGCGCGCGAGCTCGACAACGTCGTGCTCGAGCGCGCGACGTTCGTGTGCTGCGACTCGCGTGAGCAGGCGCGGCTCGAGTCGGGCGACCTGATCGAGCCCGTCGCCGGCGGCGTCCTCGACTGGCTCGAGGTCCACGAGCTCCAGGACGTCGTCGCCGGCGAGCTGCGCGGCCGGGAGGGCGAGCGCGACATCGTGCTCTTCAAGTCGAACGGCCTCGCCGCCTGGGACGTGGCCGTCGCGGTCGCGGTGGTCGCGCGGGCTCGGGACCGTGGTGTGGGGCGGGAGCTCTAGGGCGCGACGGTGGGCCGCACGCCCTCGATCGTGTCGTTCCCGATCGCCTTGATCACCTCGGGCCGGTCGAGCAGGCGCGCCCGCTGCTCCGGCGTGAGGCGGTTCTGGACGTAGCGGTCTTCGAGGATCTCCGCGAGGTCGCGGCCACGGTCGTGCTCGCGGATCACGTACGCCGCGATGCGCTCCTCGGCGGACGAGCGCTGGAAGAGGAACGAGAAGAGGTTGCGGAAGGCCATCGGCGCGATTGTATCCTCCTGCGATGCGACGCAGCACGGCCGACGGCCGGTGTGCGGAACGGACGCTCCGGGGATTCGACGACGTCGGCCGCGAGGAGCGGATCGTGATCTGGATCGAGCGGAAGCCCGGCGCCGTGTGGGCGGTGGGCCGGATGGTGAACCCACAGCACCGGCCGAGCGAGGCCCCACGCGACGACGACTGGGTCTTCGAGGGCTACGAGCTGGGCGACGCGCTCGACGCTGCGAATGCCGCGCTCGAGGACGACGTGCGCGTACTCGAGCAGGACGGCGCGACCGACCTCGTCAAGCCGTTCACGCGCAGCGAGGTGATCCCCTTCCTCGAGCGCTTCTTCTTCGGCCGCCGCTGACGTCCGGCCGGGTACGGCTCCCGCCGGGCCGAGCCCGGCTCCGCCGCACCCTCTCGCCGGACGCCAGCGTCCACGCCAGCGAACCTAGTCCTGCAGCGCCGCCGCGACCGCCGCGAGGTTCTCGCGCCAGATCGGCTCCGGCAGCGGCGGCAGGATGTCGTCCCAGATCGCGGCGAAGCTGCCGATCGTCTGGGGCAGGCGGGCGGGGCGCGCCAGGAACCAGAAGTGCAGGTGCTCGCTGCCGTCGCCCCAGCGGCAGACGTGCACGCGGCCGATCTCGCCGACGGAGGCGACGGCATGCTCCACCCGGACGAGCAGCGGCCCCAGCTCGGCGGCGAGGTCGGCGGGGAGATCGCCGAGATCGTGGTGTGCCCGGGGCTGGAGGATGACGATCACCGGCAGCCCCGACGGCCTCTCCAACGGTGTCACCAGCCAGCGCTCGTCGGCCCAGAGGGCGTCGTCGTCGCCGCGCTCGCAGCGCCAGCAGTCCTTGCCGCCCTCGCCGAGCCGCGGCCGCTCGGCTGGGAGCGGCGGCTGCAGCGGCCGCGCGCGCAGGTCGCCGTCGAACGGGAACGTCTCCCAGGTCTCGACGGGCGGCAGCGGCAGCCGGCCGTCGCGGTCGGCGGCGGCGAGCGCCCGCCGGTAGAGCTCTTCGGGCGTCTCGGCTACGTCGGCTCCTTCGGCCACTCGAGGTTGGCGTCGGGGATCGGGTCGCCGTGCGGGTCGTGCGTGGGGAAGCCGAGCGCGCGGTCGATCCGTGCTTCGAGCTCCTCGGAGAGGACGTGCTCGAGCCGGTCGGCTTCGTCGTGCACCTCCTCGACCCCGATCCCGAGGGTCTCCGCCAGGTAGAGCTCGAGCAGCCGGTGGTGGCGGATCACCTCGAGCGCGACCTGCTCGCCGGCGCGGGTGAGGCTGACGCCGCGATAGGGGGCGTGCTCGGCGAGCCCGAGCACCGCGAGCTTCTTCACCATCGCGCTCGCCGAGGCCGCCGAGACGCGCTGGCGTCGGGCGAGCGCCGACGTCGAGACGCGCCCGCCTTCGCCGCCGAGCTTGTAGATCTCCTTCAGGTAATCCTGGATCGCGTCGCTCAGGTCGGCCGGAGCCACGGAGCCAGTCTAGGCGCGCCGGTTCCCCGCAAGCGCCGCCGGGGGCTGGTGGTAGCCTCGCGCGGTGCCTGACCGCCCTCTGATCCGGCTCGGACACAGCCCGGATCCCGACGACGCCTTCATGTTCTGGGCGCTCGCGGCGGGAGCGATCGACACCCGCGGCTTCCGCTTCGAGCAGGTGCTGCAGGACATCCAGACGCTCAACGAGTGGGCGCTCGGCGGCCGCCTCGAGGTGACGGCGATCTCGCTCCACGCGTATCCGTTCGTGCAGGACCGCTACGCGCTGCTGCCGCACGGAGCCAGCATCGGCGCGGGCTACGGGCCGGTCGTCGTCTCCGCGGAGGAGCTGTCGCTCGACGAGCTGCGCGACGTCGAGATCGCCGTGCCGGGAACGATGACGACCGCGTTCCTCGCGACGCGGCTCGCCCTCGGCGACTTCGCCCACCGCGAGGTCCCGTTCGACCGGATCCTCGACGAGGTCTCGTCCGGGCGGGCGCGCGCGGGCGTCGTCATCCACGAGGGGCAGCTCACGTACGGCGAGACGGGCCTGCGCAAGGTGCTCGACCTCGGCGAGTGGTGGCTGCTCGAGACGGGGCTGCCGCTGCCGCTCGGGGTCAACGTCGCGCGGCGCGACCTCGGCGACCAGCTGCCGGAGCTCT
>DASUOK010000038.1:0-5956 GCA_036276675.1 Gaiellaceae bacterium
TCGACCTGAACGGAGTCGATCCCGAACAGCTTCGAGAAGATGCCGGGCGCGGAGCGCTCGACCTCGACGGTGACGGTGTCGTTCGCCATCGTGTCGGAGCTGATCTCCGTCGTGGTGGCGCCGCCGTCGTTCTTCGTGACGTACGAGGCGGCCAGGGCATTCGCCTCGCCGGGGCTGTCCGGCAGTGCCTGGGCGGCGGCGAGGACGGCTGCGTCGGCAGCGGTCTGGGTGTCGCGCTGCTCGCGGAACCAGGAGCCGACGTCGAGGACGAGGGCCGCCATGCCGAGCAGGGCGACGAGAAAGACGACGCTGAGGACTGCTGCCTGGCCGCGTTCGCTGCGTAGCTGCTTCATTCCACACGCTCCGTGGTCGTGCTCTCCAGCTGGCCCGACGCCACGACCAACCCCAGTAGGTCGATCTCGTACGGGTACGTGGCGGTGACGGTCACGTCCTCGCCGTGCTCCCATGCAGTCGCAGAAACGGACACGCCGAGCTGGGCCTGGTCGAGCCCGCTCGCGGAGCCGCGCACGGCGGCCTCGGCGACGCCCTCGGGGCTCGCCTCGTGCCGGCTGACGGCCGCCTTGCGGGCGCCGACCCGGCTCGCGTCCGTGATGGTGACGTAATCCTTGTAGACGACCCCGAACTGGATCACCCCGAAGAGCACGACGAGCAGGATCGGGACGACGAGCGCGAACTCGACCATCGTCTGCCCTTCCTCTGCTCCGAGCTTGCGGCGCTTCATGCGTGGCGGTCTGCCTTTCGGGTCTGGAGCGGTGGGCGCCACGGGCTGTGACGCCCACCGCTTTCGTTCGTGTCTCAGGTGAGGCTCGAGACGATGTCGACGGTGCGCTGGAAACCAGCTGCGATCGCTCCCGAGAGGACCGAGAAGGTGGCGACGATGGTGATCGTGATCACGCCGAGAATCACGGCGTACTCGGCCATCGTCTGACCTCTCTCTCCTCTCGATGCGATCTTCTCTCTCGACATTTCGTGCGTTCCTTTTCTCTCTCTTGAACCGACTGCTACAGGATGTCCGTGACGGCCTGCAGGGCGCCGTTGATGCCGCCGGACAGCGCGGTCAGCGTGCCCACGATGAGGAGCGTGATGACGGCGAGGACGACCCCGTACTCCGCCATCGTCTGCCCCTCCTCCTGCGAGCGGAGATCGTTCGCAAACGTCTGGGCGGCGATGAAATACTTCAGCATGGAATTCACCTCCTTCGCGAAGAGAGAGGGGCGGTGGAACCGGGCAGTGCAGCACCCGGAGGCCTGGTGGAATTCGGAGTAAGAAGAGGCGCTGTTGTGCGACACGCGTTAAGAGCTCCTCGCATTCACCAGGCGTGCCGCAACGCCTCGATTGACTTTCCGTTGCCACCATCGGGCAACACCGGCAACCGGGGAAAGCCTCAAAAGGGGTACTTGGCGACGAAACTGTCGAAGTTCACTCGAACGGGTGAACGGCGCTAAAGCCGCTGCCGATAGAGAGATTTCAGATGACCGTTTGCGGCGCGGTTCCCCATTCAGCGCCGCCACGATGCTCGGCGCCAATACGACAGGTAGAGGAGCTGGGTTCGTGTCAGAACGGAAGCGACATCTGCACAGGCTTTTCCTTTCACTCGAGGCGCTCGCCCTCACGGACGTCTCCGTCCTCTGGAGCCGCCGCTCGGAGGGGACCACCGCCCCCCGTCCGTCGATGCTCGAGCCCACGCCTCAGAGCGCACCGCCGCCCGCACCGCGGCCGCGTCCCGCGGCCCGTCTCGCGGTGACGGCGACGTTCACCGTCATCTTCTTCGCAGGTGCCGCCTTCACGGCCGGGGCGGGCGACCGCGTCGCCCTCCTGCTGGACGACACCGGCGTCGCCGAGCAGGTGCAACCGGGCGCCGTGCCGGCCGACTCCACGCTCACGGACGCCGCTCCTGCGGCGGCGGCGGAACCGGAGCCCGCGACGCCGGAGCCCGTGCCCAGTGAGCCCGTGCCCGCCGAGCCCGTTCCGGCTGCGGCGGAACCGGAGCTCGAGCCGGTCGTGGCGCCCGCATCCGACCTCGACGCGCCCGAGCCCGCACCCGCTCCGGCGCCCGAGTCGACGCCCGCTCCCGCACCGGCGTCGTCCGAGCCGGAGCCCGCCGCTGACGACTCGACCCAGGTCGACGCTCCCCGGCACGAGGCCGCCGACGTGGCTCGCGCCGCGGCACCCGCCACGCGGGCGGCGCAAACGGCCACGCGCGAGCAGGCCTCGGCGCCGTCGACGCCGGCACCGCGGAACCGCAAGTGGGTGACCGCCCGCGCGAAGCTCCCGCCGGCCCGGCCGGCCGAGCTCGAGCTCGACCGCGGCGGCGAGCCGACGGTGTGGCTCAACCGGGCTCTCCCCGACCCCACGCCGCCCTCTGCGCGGCTGACGCGGGAGTTCGCCCGCTCGCTCGTCCGTGCCTCCCGCACGAACCGCGCCGACTGGGCCGAGGTTCTCGGGCTGCTCCGCGCGCAGGGGAACCGCGGCTCCGCTCCCGCCACGCCCGCCGAGCTCGGCCGCCTCGCGGCCCGGCTGCGCGGCGACGGCTGGCGCGGCGCGCTGGCGCTCACGGGTCGCACGAGCTTCGCCGACCGTGCGACCGCCATCGCGGACTACCACCGCGCCGTCGGGATCGAGTCGCTCGTGACCGGGCTCGAGGCGTCGAAGGAGCGGCTGATCAAGCGGCTGCTCGCCGACCGCCGCGTCACCGTCTACCCGGGCGGCCGGGACGATCTCGCCGCCGGCCGCGTCGACGTGCGCATCGTCGCGCTGCTCTCGTACCTGGCCGAGCGTCACGGCTCGGTGACGGTGTCGAGCCTCTTCTCCGGCCACCGCAAGTACGCGCGCCCTGGCGTCGTCTCGGCGCACGTGTACGGCCAGGCCGTCGACATCGCCTCGATCGGCGGCGCCTCGATCGCAGGGCACCAGCAGCCGGGCGGGATCACCGAGGCGGCGGTGCGCTCGATCCTGCTGCTGCCGGCCGAGCTCCAGCCGCAGCAGGTGATCTCCCTGCTCGGCCTGGGCGGCCCGTCGTTCCCGCTCGCCGACCACGGAGACCACATCCACGTTGGCTACTGAGGTCACGCTCTCCCGCCGGGACGGGCGCGTCGTCTGCGAGAGGTGTCTCGTGGCGGCGCGCCCGCTCCGGCGCATGCGCGGCCTCCTCGGCCGCGGCGGCCTCCCGTCCGGCGAGGGCATCCTGCTCCGCCCCGCCGGCTCGATTCACACCTTCTTCATGCGCTTCCCGATCGACGCCGTCTTCCTCGACCGGGACGACGTCGTCGTCGGCATCGAGCCGGACGTCCGCCCCTGGCGGCTCGCCGCACGCAAGGGCGCCCGGGCGGTGCTCGAGCTGCCCGCCGGCGAGTGTGCGAGACGCGGCCTCGACGTGGGCGACGCGCTCGTCGTCGCCTAGCCGCTCGTCAGCGCGAGCCGGGCAGCAGGCGCTGCACGGCGGCGAGGCACCAGATGCTCGCGAGGAACACGTAGACGAGCCCCGGCAGCGCCAGGCCGAAGATCACGGCGAAGGCCCACGCCGTCGACGCGACGTCGTTCGGCAGGAACTGCAGGGCGACGAGCGCCACGACGGCGTGCGCGATCGCCGGCCCCAGCTTGGCGGGAGCGAGTCGCGGCAGCCGCAGGTGGAGCCACAGCGCGAGCAGCGCCGAGCCGGTCACGAGCGCGAAGACGAAAGCTCCCTTCTCCATTCCTTCCCCTCAGACACCTTAGTGAGTTGGAGGCGGCGGGGCCACCGCAGGAGCCCCGTCTGCTCTCCGAATGAGCCACCGGAGCCACCGCAGGAGCTCCGTCTGTCTCGAATGCCGCTGGTGACACCATGCACCACGGCAGGGTGGTTCACCCATCCCCCGCCCGGTGGTACACGGCCGCGCTTGACGGGGGGTCAGACGCCCAGGAAGAGGGTGATCTGGGTCAGCGCCGGAGCGCTCGTGCCGGCGGCCGGACGCTGGTCGAGCGACTCGCCGCTCGACTCCTCGTCGGGCGCGGCGCGCTCGAGCACCCGGCACGTGAAGCCGGCCTCGTGGCAGTCCTCGAGCGCGTCCTCGATCTCCGGCCCCGTCAGGTCGGGGACGGTGGCCTCGGCGGCGTCTCCGGGCCCGAGCGAGACGTTGATCCGAACGACGCTGCCTTCGTCGAGCTCGCTCCCCGGATCGGGGTCCTGCGCCACGACGGTGCCCTGCGGCTCGTCCGACTCGACCGGATAGCTCGTCGGCAGCAGGTCCGCGTCGAGGATCGCGCGGGCGGCGTCACGGAAGTCGGCGCCGGCGGCGTCGGGCATCTGGGTCGTGTCCGGTTCGTCCTCGACCGTCTCGGTCTCCGTGTCGGTCTCGGTCTCGGTCTCCGTGTCGGTCTCGGTCTCGGTCTCGACGATCGTCTCCGTCTCGGTCTGGGTCTCCGTCTCGCCCTGGGAGACGAGGAGCAGGACGATGTCGCCCTCCTCGAGCTCGGTGCCGGAGCCCGGCTCCTGGGCGACCACCTCGCCCTCGGCGGCGTCGCGCTCGACCCGGTCGACCTGGGCCTCGAGCCCGGCCGCGACGATCTGCTCGCGGGCGTCCGGCTCCTGCAGGCCGACGACGTCGGGCACCGCGACGCGGTCCTCGTCGTCGTCCGACCCCCACAGGAACGCGAACGCGAGCAGCGCGCCGACGAGCAGGAGCAGCACGAGCAGCGGGACCCACCAGTGCTCACGCCACCACGGCGGCGGCGGGACCTGCTCCTCCCGTTCGATCACCTCGGTGCGCCCGTCCTCGGGCGGCACATCGTCGTAGGGGTCTCGCGGCTCCACGGGGAGACTGTTGCCGCCGTCGACGATCGCCAACCACCGGCGGTCGGACCGGGACTCAGCCGCCGTGGTCGCTCAGCGGCTGCCACGAGCCGTTGGAAGGCACCTCGCGGAGCGGGTCGGGCGCCTCGAGCGCGCGTTCGAGGGCGGTGAGGTTCTCCTCGTGAACGGCGAGCGTGGCCCGCAGGCGGCTCGTGCGCTGCTCGTCCGCCTGTCGCGCGCCCTCGAGCGCGGCGCCGTGCCGGCGCAGCTCGACCTCGAGCAGGTCGACGCGATGCTCGACGCGCACATGCTCGCGGGCGGCGGCTTCCAGGCGCTGAACCGTATGCCGGAGCTCGTCGACCACGCCCGCTCCGGCGCGGAGCTCCTCCGCCATTGCGCCGACGCGTCGCTCGAGCTCGTGCACCCGTTGCCACGAGCGCCGTTGCGGAGGTGCGGGCTCGCGATCCAGGTGCGTGCCCGCCGGCGGATCTGCAGCGCCGTGGGCCTCTCGTCCGGCACGACGTCGGAAGACCATGACGAGCATCAGGGCCGAGAGCAGCGCGACGGTGCTCAGCCCGACCTGCGCCGCCGACGGGAGCGGCGCGAACAAGCTCGCCCCGGCAAGGACGAGGCAGCTGACCACGAGGAAGCGCCCGAACCGGTGCATGTCGTCGCCCTCGAGCCTCCCGAGCCGCTCAGTCGCCGCTCTCGCGGAGCAGGTCGGCGAGCTTCGCGCGGAGGCCGGTGTGGCGCTCGCGCTCACGCTCGAGCTCCAGCTCGCACTCTCGGACCTGGTCCTGCGCGGCGTCGTACTGGCGACTCAGACGGTCGACCTCGCTCCGGAGCTCCGGGAGCTCTCGCTCGACCGCGTGACGTCGCTCGGTGAGCTGCTCGACGCGCTCGCGGAGCGCCGCCAGCGCCCCCGTCGCCGTCTCGAGCTGCGTGATCAGCAGGTCCGGGTCTGCGTCGTCCGGAAAGGACGTCTCTGCTGCAGGCTCGTCCGCCGTGCCGCGCTGGGCCGGCTCGCGCGGCACCCGTGCGAGCAGGGTCTTCAGGCTCGCAGGCGTGACCACGGCGAAGGCGGGCTGGCCGCCCAGCAGCTCGCGGAGCCCGTTGAGACGATCGGAGGTCGGCTCGGCGACGACGACGGCCGAGCCACCGTCATCC
>DASUOK010000039.1:0-6388 GCA_036276675.1 Gaiellaceae bacterium
CTCGATCCGCGCGTCGGCACCGGCGCGCGAGATCTCCGAGCTGAGGCGCGCGTTGTCCGCGCGCAACTGCACGCGCTCGCGGCCGAGCTCGTCGAGGCGCACGTTCAGCTGCAGCACGGCCACGTTGACCGCCACCACCCCTGCGAGCAAGCTCGCGAAGAGGACGATCCAGACCACGCCGCCGAAGGTCCGCGCGCGGGCGATCGGCTTCACGTCCGGCCGCTTGCGCCGCCGGGGTTGCGCCAGCGCGGCGGGATGGGCAGCGCTCGTCCGTGCAGCCACGGCCACGCTCAGACCTTCACCGCGACCCGCAGCTTCGCCGATGCCGCGCGCGGATTCGCCTCCACCTCGCGGCTCGACGGGCGCACGGGCCTGCGCGTCAGCTCCCGGAGCACGGGCTCGTTACCGCAGTTGCAGATCGGGAACTCGGGCGGACACGTGCAGCCTCGCGCGAGCTCGCGGAAGAAGCGCTTGACGATCCGGTCCTCGAGCGAGTGGAAGGAGATCACCGCGATGCGGCCGCCCGGCCGCAGCATCCCGACCGCGGCGGGCAGCGCCGCTTCGAGCGAGCCCAGCTCGTCGTTCACGGCGATGCGCAGCGCCTGGAAGACGCGCTTCGCCGGGTGCCCCTCGCCGAAGCGGGCGGGCGTGGGGATCGCCTGCTTGATCGTGTCCACGAGGTCTCCCGTCCGCTCGAACGGCCGCTCGGCGCGGCGCCGGACGATCGCCCGCGCGATCTGCCGCGCGTACCGCTCCTCGCCGTAGCGGCGGAAGATCAGGGCGAGCTCGCGCTCGTCGGCCTCGTTCACGAGCTCGCGCGCCGAGAGCTCGGCGGAGACGTCCATGCGCATGTCGAGCGGCGCGTCGACTGCATACGAGAAGCCCCGCTCGGGACGATCGAGCTGCATCGAGGAGACGCCGAGATCGAGCAGGATGGCGTCGGCCTCGACGTCGTTCGCGGCGAGCTGGCTGAGCACGAGCGAGAACTCGCCGCGCAGCAACCGCGTCGAGACGCCGGCCGAGGCCTTGAAGCGGTCGAAGTGCCTGCGAACGGACGGGTCGCGGTCGATGGCGATCAACTTCCCCTCCGGCCGCAGGTCGGCGGCGAGCAGGCCGGAGTGGCCGCCGGCGCCGAAGGTGGCGTCGACGACGGTCTGCCCCGGCTGCACGGCGAGGAGCTCGCGCACCTCGTCGGCGAGGACGGGGACGTGATCAGACGCGCTTGTCTGCAAGACGTTCGGCAACATCGTCTGCGCTCCCTTCGACCTTCGTGACGTGATCGCTCCACGCGGCGCGGTCCCAGATCTCCAGGTGGTCGTGGACGCCTGCCACGACGACCTCGCGCCCGAGGCGCGCGTGCCGCGTGAGGGCCGGCGGCACCAGCACCCGGCCCTGCTTGTCCAGCTCTGCATCGGCTGCGGCGGCGAAGAAGAACCGCTTCAGCTCGCGTGCCTCCTTCGAGAACGGATCGAGCGGCGCGAGCCGCTGCTCAACGAGCGCGTCCCAGTTGCCACGGGCGTAGACATCGAGGCACTCGTCGAGCCCGCGCGTCAACACGACCCCTCCCGCCAGCGCGTCGCGGTACTTCGCAGGCAGCGTGAGGCGGTTCTTGTCGTCGATCGTGTGCTCGTACTCTCCGAAGAACATCGCTCGCTCCGTTGCCAGCCCGCTGTGGCCCCACTTCGATCTCCCACTTCGCCCCACTGTAAACCACATTTCCCCACCTGTCCACCCTTTTGCACCCTGCCGGGGCGGGTCGCTCGCGACGGGTGGCGCTCAGCCGTCGACGGCGGCGGCGAAGACGCCGCGGCCGGTGAGGGCGCCGGCGCCGCAGCGGGCGGCGAGGGCGAGCGCATCGGCCGTCGGGAGGTCGCGGCCGAGCGCATACGTGAGGCCGGCTGCGAAACAGTCGCCGCAGCCGTAGGCGTCCTCCACCGGACCGGCGGGCGGCGCCGCCTGGTAGGGGCCGCCCGGCTGCGCCCAGCCGCCGAGCGGGCCGGCGGTGGAGACGACCAGCTTCGGCGGCGGGTCCAGCTCGCCGGGCGTGTAGCGCTCGCCGTCGTCCTCGCCGCTGCCCACGAGTGCGTCGAGCTCGACCGCGCCCGCCTTCAGGCTGGGCAGCTCGCGCGCGGTCGCGACGAGCACCCGCGCCCGACGCGCCTGGCGGAGCGCCGACGTGTCGCCGCTCGCGAAGTACACCGCCTCGGCGTCGTTGAGCTCCTCCCACGGCAGCTCACCGTCGTCGCCGCGCGGCCGGAGCTTGTCGCCGAGCACCGTGATCGTCCGCTCGCCTCCCTCCTCGACGTGGCAGAACGCGCGTCGCTGCGGCCCCGGTTGGACGGAGGCATGGACGCGCACGCCACCCGCCTCGAGCTCGGCCCGCGACCGCCGGCCGAGCTCGTCGTCGCCGAGGGCGGTGAAGAGCGCCGACGCCCCGGCGAGCCGGGCGAGCTGCAGCGCCGCCACGGCGCCACCGCCGCCGGCCTGCTCCCACGTCTCCCACGCGTGCGCGATCGCCCCGCTGCGCGGCATCGCCTCCACCCGCGCGAACTCCACCCACTCGACGTGGCCGACGACGGCGAACTCCACGGCGCAACTCTCACAGATGGAGCCGGCGTCGCGTTGAAGAGGATGATGGAGGCCGTGACCGCGATTCCACCCTTCGAGCGCTTCTATCTGGAGCACCGTGACGTCGTGCTCGCATTCCTCCGTCGCCGCGTCGACCGTGCGGCAGCCGAGGACGCGTTCCAGGAGACATTCCTGCGCGCGCTGCGGGCGTACCCGCGGCTCGAGCACGGCGAGCACCTGCGCGCTTGGGTGCTGACGATCGCCGCCCGGCTCGTGATCGACCGCGGCAGGCGGGAACGGCCGCTCTCCCACGAGCTGCCGGAGCTCCCGGTCGAAGACGGCCGGCCCGCCTACGCGCAGCTCGAGCATCTCGCCGGCGCCCTGCCGCCGACAGAGCGTGCGGCCGTCGTGCTCCGGTACGGCTACGACCTCACCTACGACGACATCGCGACCGCGCTCGGGTCGACACCCGAGGCGGCGCGCCAGGCGGCCTCCTCCGGTGTCCGCCGCCTGCGGAAGGAGAACACGTGACCTCTGTGACCTCGCTCGACCACGACTCGCCCGACAACGGCTCGACGGTGCCGGTCTCACCCGAGCTCGACCGCCGCTTCCGGGAGGCGGCCGCCACCGCCGGGCTCCTCGACGTCGGCTTCGACGTCGTCGACTCGCCCGTCGGTCCACTGCTCGTCGCCGCCACGGGACGCGGCCTCTGCCGCATCTCGTTCCGCCCCGATCCCGAGGAGCAGCTCGATCGCCTCGCCCGCGCCTTCGGCCCGCGTATCCTCCGCTCGGCCGCGGCAGTCGACACCGTCCGCCGGCAGCTCGATGAGTACTTCGACGGCCGGCGGCGCGCGTTCGACCTCGACACCGACCTGCGGGCGACCGCGCCGTTCGCGCGCCGCGTGCTCGACGAGCTCGCCCGCGTGCCCTACGGGGAGACGACGACGTACGGCGTGCTCGCGGAGCGCGTAGGCGCTCCCCGGGCGGCGCGCGCGGTCGGAACCGTGATGAACCGAAACGCGCTCCCGATCGTCCTCCCCTGCCACCGGGTGGTCGGCGCGAACGGCAGCCTGACCGGCTACGGCGGCGGCCTCCACGTGAAGGAGCAGCTGCTGCGCCTCGAGGGGGTTCTGCTGTGATCACTCGACGAGCTTGTAGCCCACCCCCCACACATTGACGACGAAGCGGTCCCCGGCGCCTACGGCGAGCTTGCGGCGCAGTCGCGAGGCGTGCGACTCGAGCGTGCGCGTCCGGCAGAGCGCTCGATAGCCCCAGACGTCCCGCAACAGCTCCTCCTTCGTGAACACGCGGCGGGGATCGGAGGCGAGCCGGGAGAGGAGCTCGAATTCCTTCCCCGCCAGGTGGACGGTGCAGCCGCCGACGCTGACGGAGCGGGTGGTGCGATCGACGACGAGCCGCCCTTCCTGCAGGCGGCCGGCGGGCGGCGGCGCGACCCGCCGCAGCACCGCCCGGATTCGTGCGGCGAGCTCCGGATACACGACCGGCCTGTGCAGGTAGTCGTCGGCACCGCGATCGAAGGCACGGACGCGGTCGAGCGCATCGGCGCGCTCCGGCCCGACGACGATCACCGGCACGTCACGGTTCCACGAGCGGCCGGGCTCCCCTTCGCGAAGCCTTGCGCAGAGATCCACCTCCGACACGAGCACGAGGTCCGGCCGCGCCCGCTCTGCGAGCTCGAGCGCCTCGCGGTTCAACGCGGCGCCGAGGACGTGGAAGCCGTCGTCGGTCAGCTTCCGCTCCAGGTCACCGCGGATCTGCGGTTCGGGCTCCGCGAGCAGCAGGGCGGCATCCATGCGGCGAAGCTAGCATCGGGCTTCAGGGCCCGACAGATGTCCTTTCGTGCAACTTCGCGACGATCGTTCCCCAGCCGTCGGTTGCGTCCACGGCGGATCTGGGCGGTCGCCCTCGGAGCCCTCGCGGTCGGCTGCGGCGCGGCGGGAGCGGGCGTCGTCGACCGCTGGCAGCGGCATGCGCCCCTGCCGGAGCCACGGACGGAGGTCGCCGCCGCGACGACGGGAGGTCGGATCATCGTCGTCGGCGGGTTCGTCGCGAGCGGCGCCAACTCGGCGCGGGCCGACGTCTACTCGATCCGAGAGGATCGCTGGCGCCGGCTTCCCAGCCTCCCGGTCGCCGTCGACCATGCGGCGGCCGCCGCTGCGAGCGGCCGCGTCTACGTCGTCGGCGGCTACGGCGCCGACCGCCGACCCCTGCGGACGGCCTTCGTCCTCGAGCGAGGCCGGTGGCGCCGACTCGCAGGGCTGCCGGAGCCGCGCGCGGCCGCCGCCGCGGCGATCGCGGGCGGCCGTCTGTACGTCGTCGGCGGCGTCGAGGAGCGCGGCTCGCTCGCCCGCATCTCGCTCGCCCTCGATCTGGCGACCGGTCGCTGGTCGCGGATACCCGGCCCGACCGCCCGCGAGCATCTCGCCGCCACGGCCGCCGGGGGGCGGGTCTACGCCGTCGGCGGACGCAGCGCCGGCTACGACACGAACACGAGGGCGTTCGAGGTGTACGACCCGGCCACGCGGCGCTGGAGCCGCCTGCCGCGCCTCCCGTCGGCACGTGGCGGCACCGGCGCGACCGCCGTCGCCGGCCGGATCGTGTCGGTCGGCGGCGAGGCACCCTCCGGCACGATCGCGACCGTCTTCGCGTTCGACCTGCGCGAACGGCGGTGGCGGCGCCTCGCCGACCTGCCCACACCCCGGCACGGGCTCGGCGTGGTCGCCCACGTCGACCGCGTCTACGCGGTCGCGGGCGGCCCGGAGCCGGGTTTGACGACGAGCGGTGCCGTCGAGAGTCTCCGCATCCGCTGATGGCGAGGAGCGAGGCTTCGATCGAGATCGGCCGTCCGGCCGCCGACGTCTTCCCGTGGCTGCTCGAGCCCGAGAAGCGGCTCCAGTGGGTCAGCGGGCTCGTCAGCTCGGAGCCGACGGGCGCGGAGCGCTACCGCGAGGTCGTCGACCAGCACGGCCTGCGGCTCGAGGGAACGAGCACCGTCGTCCGCAACGAGCCGCCGCACGCGCTCGACGTCGACATGGCGGGCCGCGGCTTCACCGCGCGCGCCGAGTCGCGGCTGGAGGAGCGCGGCGGCGCCACCCACCTCACGTCGTCGCTCGACGTGCAGCTCTCGGGGCTGTTGCGCTTCGCCGGCGCGGCCGTCGCCCGCGGCGCGCAGCGCTCGCTCGAGGCGAGCCTGCGGCGCCTGAAGGAGCTGCTAGAGGCGGCCTGAGCGGACGACGCCGAGCAGCAGCCAGGCGCCGAGCAGACCGGAGACGAGGAAGCCGAGCACCGAGAGGAAGTGGAGACCGAACAGCATCGGCCCCTCCTCCGCGAAGATGCCGATCAGCGACGAGCCGAGCAGCCCACCGGCGACGACGAGCGCGACGACGAGGCGGTTGAAGGCGACGTCGAGCTTGTGCATGAACTCGTCGAGCCCCTTGTGGACGAAGCCGACCTCGATCTGCCCGTCGCGGACCTCCTGGAGCACGTCGTGCACCTGGTACGGGAGCTCCCGCGCGATGCCGAGCAGCTGACGCCCTTCCTTCTGCGCGCGGATCGCCATCCGCCCCGGCGTGAACCGCTCCAGCATCAAGGCACGTGCGTACGGCCGCGCCACCTCGAAGACGTTGAACGCCGGATAGAGGTCGATGCCGACGGAGCCGAGCGTCGCGATCGCCTTGTCCAGCATGACGAAGCGGGTGGGCAGATGCAGGTTCATCGCGTAGATCAGCCCGAAGGCCTCGCGGATCACCTGGATCGGGTCGATCTCCGCGAGCGAGGCGCCGTAGTAGCGGTAGAAGAG